>JBHEOA010000160.1:0-16115 GCA_046261835.1 Gemmatimonadota bacterium | reverse complement strand
CCGGCGGGGGCCAGGCATTCGTCGAGCGGCAGGGTCGCCGTCCCCGCGACGTGGTCGCCGAAGAACGCAGAGCGATCCTCCCCGCGGACCTCAGCCACATAGGCCATCACGTCGTCGAGCACATAGCGACGATCGGCTGCGTCGTGACGCGCGAACAGGAGCCGCATCACGTCGTCGAGACTTCTCTCATCGCCGCTGGTGGACCTGAGCTCGACGTCGAGGCAGAGCGCCACCGCCAGCCCTCCTCCCTCGACCAGCCCCGTGTGCTCCTGTTTCGCTGGCCCGGCCTCGCGCATCGAGATCGACCCGAGCCCCGGGTCCGTCAGGTACATCCCCAGGAGCCGACCGAGTACATACAGGAACGTCGGTTCGTCGAGCACCCCCATCCTGCCCAGGGCGCGCAACGTGTAGTACTGGGTGAACCCCTCGCTCAGCCACTGCTCCTCGACACTCGCGTAGCGAAAGCCCTCGGCATTCCACAGGTGGAAGATTTCGTGAGTCAACACACCCTTCCACAAGAGGTGGTCGAGGGGGTCCTCGGGCGAAGACATCGTCATGTCGATCCGGCGTGGCTCCGACTCGCCGCGGAGCTCGTCGCCCTCGGCGATCGCGATCGTGACTCCCTCATGGGTACCGGCGCGAACCTGCTCGGGAAGCGAGCCGAAGAGCTCGAGGTCGTAAGCAAAGGCGCGTTCGGCTGTCTGACGGATCTCCTCGGCCAGTGCTACGACCGCGGGGCCGCGGAGCTCGAAGCCGAACTCGATGGAGTCGACGGCGATCGTGAACCGATGCTCCGGTGCCTCCTGAGCCGAGAGGGGGAGTGCGAGCGCGGTGACCAGGAAGATGGTCGTCGGTAGGAGGACGTGGGATTTCATCGCCCACCCTTACGTACCCGAGGTGCTCGCGGGTTTCGCGGGGGAAGCGTATGCGAATCGGTGGAGGAGTCTAGGCCAGCCCGTCGTGGGCGACGACGCGGCCGACCCAGGCGGAGACGTGGGGACGCTCTTCCTCGATCCGGAGATTCTCGGTGAAGTAGCCCCACATCGGCGACTGCTCGACGAACTCGGCCGGCGCGCGCAGCGGCAGCAGGTTCGCGCCGAGGATGACGTCGTAGAGCGACATCGTGTCGCCGACCAACCACTCCCGTGTCGCAATCCGCTCCTCGAGGCGGCTCAGGGCGGCGACCGCTGCACGACGTGCTTCAGCGGCGTGGGCTGGGTCGCGCTCCTCTTCGGGTTTCTGGATCTCGGAGAGGAGCGACCACTGGATCGGAAGGACCTCGGCGTTCACGGCAGTCACGATCCGCTCCGCGTTCCGAAGCTCATCTCGATCGGTAGGGGTTAGCGACGGCCCTTCCCGGTAGTTCGCCTCCAGGTAGTGGAGGATCGCCGCCGAGTCGCGCATGACGACTCGATCGTCGATGAGGATCGGCACGAGCGGCCATCCCGCCGCCTCGATCATCGGCTGCCGATCGGCGGACGACATCTCCGTCGCCTCGTAGTCCAACCCTTTGACGTTGAGAGCGATGCGAACCTTGATCGAGTTCGGCGAGCGGCGGAACTGGAGGAGTCGTCGCGTCATGAGACGGCCAAGCTAGCGCGCGGGGGAGCGCCGCCCTCCGGCTCGGCGTGGCAAGCTCTCCTGCACCGGGGTATGCTTACCTGTCTGTTCGGAAGTGTCGTCCGGGGCGTGGTGAGCGCCTGAGAAAGGAGCCGCGATGGAACATCGGCTGACTCTCACCCAGCACCTCCTCCGAGAGGTCGAGCATCACACCGAGGGCGGCGGCAAAGTCGCCGCGATCCTCGCTGAGATCGCCACCGCCTGCAAGGCAATCCGAGCCCAGCTAGCTCAGGTCGGTCTCGGCCCTCTGGCCGGCATGCAGGGGGGGATCAATGTCCAGGGCGAAGCCGTCCACAAGCTCGACTGGTTCGCCAACCAGGTTTTCGTCGATCACTTCGAGGGTTCCGGTCTCCTCTGCTCCTTGATCAGCGAGGAGATGGAAGCGATTCACCACTTCGACGACGACTGCGAGCGGGCCGAGCACATGCTCTGCTACGACCCCATGGATGGCTCGTCGAACCTCGACGTGGACGGGGCGGTGGGGACGATCTTCTCGATCCGCGCAAAGGCGCGGGGACCCGAGCATGGCACGCCGGCCGAGGCGTACGAACGCGGCCGAGAACAGATCGCCGCGGGGTATGTGCTCTACGGACCTCAGTGCATGCTGGTCTACAGCGTAGGCGGGAAGATCCACGGCTTCACACTCGACAGCGCCGTCGGTGAGTTCTTCCTCAGTCATCCGGACATTAGGATGCCTGAAAGCGGCAAGGAATTCTCCGCCAACCTCGCGCGCCTCGAGGCATGGAATCCGGGCTTCCGGGAGTTCGTGCGGCGGGCGTCGGCGGGGCTCGATGGCGGCAAGCCGTACTCCTTGCGCTACATCGGCGCCCTCGTCGCCGACTTCCACCGGGTGCTCTTCCGTGGCGGCGTGTTCTTCTATCCCGGCGACACCGCGAACCCACGCGGGAAGCTGCGGCTTCTCTACGAAGCGGCGCCGCTCGCGTTCTTGGCGGAGAGCGCCGGCGGAGCAGCTACCGACGGCACCACTCGCATCCTCGATCTCGTCCCCGAAGGCCTCCATACACGGACCCCGCTGGTCATCGGTAGCCGCCGGGAAGTCGAGACGATCCAGTCGCTCGCATCGAAAGGAGCTTGACCCAGATGACTCATCCCATGCACGGCACCACGATCGCGGAGTTCGAAGTGTCGGGGACGACCGAGCGTGTTCGCGAGATCCTCTCGTACTATCCGAGCGATAGCCCGGGGGTCAAGGCCAACCTCGCGCGACTCCTCCAGCACGGCCGGCTCGCGGGCACGGGAAAGCTCGTGATCCTGCCGGTCGACCAGGGGTTCGAGCATGGCCCCCATCGTTCGTTCGCGGTCAACCCGCCGGCTTACGATCCGGAGTACCACCCCCGGTTCGCACTCGAGGCCGGAATGTCGGGCTACGCGGCTCCTCTCGGGTTCATCGAGGCGATCGCGGGGAACTACGCGACGTCCTTGCCGCTGATCCTCAAGCTCAACAACAACGACCTCCTTTACTCCGATGACGACGACCCGATCCCGGCCGTGACGGGTTCGGTCGAGGCCGCGCTGCGACTGGGATGCGTGGCGATCGGCTACACCATCTACCCGGCCTCGGGGGCGCGGAACGAGATGTACGAGCGGCTACAGTTTCTCGCCGAGGAGGCGAAGGAGGCGGGGCTGGCTGTCGTCGTATGGAGCTACCCGCGCGGCACCGGCATCTCGAAGGAAGGCGAGACGGCGCTCGACGTGGTCGCCTACGCGGCGCATCTCGCCTGCCAGATGGGTGCGCACGTCGTCAAGGTGAAGCTGCCGTCCGACGTCCTGGAGCAAGACGCCGCGAGGAAGGTGTACGAAGCGCACGAGATCCCGCGCGATTCGATCGCCGACCGCGTGCGGCATGTCGTCCAGGCGGCGTTCAACGGCAAGCGGATCGTCATCTTCTCGGGCGGCTCCAAGAGCGAGTCGGCGAGCGTCTACGATCAGGCGCGCGGGATCCGGGACGGCGGCGGCTTCGGATCGATCGTCGGCCGCAACACGTTCCAGCGACCGTGGGACGAAGGCCTCGAGTTCATCTCTACCGTGATCGATATCTACCTCGGCCGCGCGTAGAGCTCCGAGCGCTCCTACTTCCACGAGGGCCTGGAGCGATCCCGGCCCTCGCTTTTTCTGCTACAATGAGTCTAGCAAAGGAGGTCTACCATGAAACACGTCACCATTCTGACGATGGCGGCGCTGCTCTCCGTGACCGCCGCTGCGCGGGCGCAGGAGATGGCCGGCGGGCACGAGGAGCACACCGCGCCAGACCACCTCGCGATCGCGGCCGAGGAGATCCAGTGGTCTCCTGCCCCGCCTGCCCTTCCGGCGGGGGCCGAAATTGCGGTGTTGGAGGGGGACCCGGCGAAGGAGGGTCCCTTCACGATCCGTCTCCGGCTTCCGGCCGGGTACAAGGTCGCGCCCCACAGGCATCACGGCATCGAGCACCTGACGATTCTCTCGGGTCGAGCCGGAATCGGGCTCGGGGAGACGTGGGACGGCGAGATAATCCGCTATGCGGGTCCGGGCGGCTTCTTCGTGATGCAGCCGGGGGTAGCCCATTTCGCGATGATCGAGGAGGATTCGATCGTGCAGGTTCATTCGACCGGACCCTGGGTCCTCGAGTACGTGAACCCTGCGGATGACCCGCGCCGCTCGGCGTCGAGCTCGACGTCCGACTGACCGCAACCGGGGAAGTGCTCCGAACCGCGCCGTGGATTCCGGCGCGGGAGCGTCGTGATGCGCCCCGCCTCGCAAGTGCAGTCGCCTACAGGCGGTACTGGAGCCGCGCGTAGTAGAAGCCGCCGTTGGACCCGAACTGGGTGACCCGGCGGCTGAACGGGAAGCGGCCGTCCGAGATGTTGGCCGGGTTCTCGTGCTTGTCGGGGAAGGTGTTGAACAGGTTCGAGCCGCCGGCTGAGAGCTTCAGGCCCGGCAGGAACTCGTACCCCACATCGAGGTCGAAGAGCGTCTTGGCGCCGAACGTCTCGTCGAGCTCGGGCTTGACCGTCTCGAACTTGATCTCGCCGTAGTAGGTGCCGCGCGCCAGCACGCTCAAAGGGCCGGTCTCGTAGCGCGACGACAGCGTGAACTTCTGACGCGGGAGCGCATCCTCCAGGCGGTTGCGCTCCTCGCGGTCGAAGATCGTGTTCCGGACCCTCTCCAGATCACCGCCAGCGAACTTCTGCGCGAGCTCGGGTGGGACGTGGACTGCGGTCACCTCGGTCTTCGTGAGGTTCCCCGATCCCGTCAAGGTCATGGTGCCTTCGAGCCATCGCATCACGTACGTGGCTACGATATCGAGCCCTGTCGTCTCGGTGTCCACGGCATTGGCGAAGAACTGGGCTTCGTTCACACCCTGATTGCGGAAGGGCGCCAGGATCTGTGCCACGACCGGGTCCCTGTTGGAGAAACGGCTGGTCAGGACGATCCGGTCGTCGATCATGATGCGGTAGAGATCGGCGGTGATCGACAGGTTCGGGGCCGGCTTGGCGGTGACGCCGGCGCTCAGATTGACGGAAGTCTCCTCCTCGAGGTCGGGAATCCCGAATGCCTTGGTCACCCGGCTCAAGTTGTTGCTCGTCAGCACTCGGCTCGGTACCAGCTCGCTCGTCACCGGATCGACGACGAACTGGATGCTGACGTTGTTGAACCAGGTCTGGTGCAGGGAAGGCGCGCGGAACCCATTGCTCACGGCGCCGCGCAGCGCGAAGCCGGGCGCAACCTCGTAGCGCCCCGCCAGCTTGCCGGTCACCGTGCTTCCGAAGTCGCTGTAGTTCTCGTAGCGTCCACCGACATCAACGAGCAGGCGGTCGCTGACCTGGGTCTCGAACCCCAGATATCCGCTGATGCTGTTACGGGAGCGGTCCACCTCGTTGGCGGGCTGGAAGCCGGGGAACACCTGCGAGCCGGGCTCCTTGGGAGCCCCTCCCGGTAGCGTGTCGAAGTCGATGCCCGGGCGCGTGCCCCCGTTTCCGAGCTGCCACGACGCGTCCTCGCCGGCGAAGATCTCGTAGTTTTCGATCCGGAACTCACCACCCGCGACGAGGCTCAGTGACTTGAGTGCGCCGCCTGTATCGATGAGGCGCACCGCGTCGAGGTTGCCCGTCGTCTGCCGAAGCTCGAAGCCGCCAGCGTCGAACGTCGTCGGGCTCGCGGTCCCCATCGACGCGTTGTTCGAGTTCTCGATGTTGTACCCCAGCCGGTTCCCGCCGTGGGTGACGCTGAAGTCGTAGTCCCACCCCCGGCGGCTCCCGCGCAGCCCGGCGCTCACCGAGCGGTCATTGATCGTGGTGTGAATCTCGGGCAGGAAGCCATTCGGGTGGATCTCGGGCACGACTCTCCCCCGCTGGTTCGGCAGGCGGTAGAACCCGGTCGCCTCACCGTCGCGGTGACTGATCCCGCCGAAGGCGTAGAGCTCGGCGGTCTGCCCGATCGGCATGGCGCTGTTGAAGAAGGCCATCCCCGAGCGCGCCGCGGACTGCCCCGTCTTCATCGAGAAGTCCTCGCGTGTGAGCCGCCGGCTCGCGAGCTCTGCGTCGGTTGCCTCCTTGCCCGTGATGCCGGGGAAGATGTCGCCGGTAAATGGATCGGAGCGATCGGTTCGCGCACGATCGAGATATTCGCCGGTCACGTTGAAGTACCCCCGCTCGCCAACCCGGAAGCCGTAATTGGCGTCGATCAGCGCTTCCTCCCCGTCGCCCTCGCCGGTCACGCTGCCCTTGACGGTCCCCTCCAGAGCCTCGGCCTGGTCCCTGAGGACGAGGTTGATGACGCCCGCGATCGCGTCGGAGCCGTACTGAGCCGAAGCGCCGTCGCGCAACACCTCGATCCGCTTGATCGCCGCCGGAGGGATCGCGTTCAAATCGACGCCCACCGTCCCGCGGCCGAACGTGCCGTTGACGTGGACGAGCGAGCTGGGGTGTCGCCGCTTCCCGTTGACGAGGACGAGCACCTGGTCGGGGCCTAGCCCACGAAGGCTGGCCGGATTGATATGGTCGCTTCCATCGGCGATCGTCTGGTGCGAGGCGTTGAACGAAGGGACGAGATCGCGCAGGATCTGGTTCACCTCCGTCTGCCCCGACGTACGAACCTCGGTCTCGGTGATGACGTCGACCGGCACAGGGGTCTCGACCGAGGTGCGGGATGTGCGCGAGCCGACGACAACGATCTGATCGACGAGCAGCGCGCCGCGGGGTAGGCGGAAATCGGCGGTGGCCGTCTCGCCGGTGGCCACGCTGACTCGCTGCTCGACCTCCTCGTAGCCGATGTACCGGGCGCCAAGGGTATACGTGCCCGGCGAGGTCTCGAGACGATAGCGCCCCTGGGCGTCGGTCACCGAGCCACGCGCCGTGCCCTCCACCGTGACGTCGGCGCCGACCAAGGGTTCCCCGGTGTCCTCGGCGACGACGGTGCCCGCGATCGTCGCCACTTGCTGGGCGCTCGCCGAGACCACCGAGCCGAGTCCGGCGACCGAGATCAAGAGCCCGCTTGCCACCCCACACACGAGCTGCCGTGTGATCAAGGTCCACCTCCGTGGTCGCGTTCTCTGTTGGAAGAGGGCGCCGTGTACGTTCAGGTAGTATTGCGAAGGGTGACACGGACGTCAACGGCGATCGCGCGATCGGGATATGCGAAGAGGGGGTTCAGTTCGATCGCTTCGATTCGCGGATGAGACAGGAGAGAAGCGGAAAGCGCAATCGCGACATCGACGATCGCCTCACGGTCCGCGGACGGACGGCCGCGGTATCCGCGGAGGATGGGTGCCAAGCCGATCTCATCGAGCATCGCAATCGCCTCGCCTCGATGGACGGGGAGTGACCGGAACGCGGCGTCGCGCTCGAGCTCGACCGCGAGGCCGCCCGTGGCCACCGTGAGGAGCGGGCCGTACTGGGGGTCGTGGTGCGCCCCGACCAGAAGCTCGGCCAGCGGCCGCGCGAGCATCTCCGTGACAAGGACCCCCCGCACGTCGGGAACGAGACGGCGCGCTTCGGCGTCGCGAATCGCGGCCCCGACGACGCGCAGGAAGGCACCGGCCGCGGCTTCGTGTCCTTCGATGTCGAGCTCGACCGCGCCGACATCGGACTTGTGGAGCAGGAACGGCGAGACCGCCTTGAGCGCGACCCGCCCGGGCGCCGCGCCAGCGGCGGCGGCGGCCTCCTCGTCCGAACGGCAGAAGCGTCCCGACACCGTCTGGATGCCGTACGCCGCGACCAGCTCACGGCCCTCGACCTCGGTCAAGCTGTCGCGACCCTCGGCCAGCGCGGCGGCGATGATCTGCTGCGCGCCGCGGGGTGGGCGCAGACGCGGCGGAGGCGGCATCGGCTCCCTCGCGAGCGCCAGGCCGCGAGCGTAGGCCGAGTGCATGCACCGGGCGGCGATCTCGATCGAGCCCAAGATCGGCACGCCCGCCGCGGCGAGCCGCTCGAGCGGCGCGGTCCGGGTGCGGGCGTACAGCGTGTGGACGACGACCGGCTTGTCGGCCTGGTCCATCGTCCGGGCCATCGCGGCCGCCGCCGCCGACTCGGGCGCCTCGAGGCCCGGATCGAAGCGGATGCCATACCCCCCGAACAGCCCTACGACGAGCACGCCCCCCACGGCGCGATCGTGGGCCACGATCTCTAGAGCCCGCGCCAGGACCTCCGGGTCGCGATCCGCCGCGCCGGCGACATCGACGGGGTTTTCGACGACGGCGGCCGAGCCCAGCGCTCGACGCAGCCGCCGGCGTGTCACGGCGTCGAGGCTCGCCAGCGGCGCGCCGAGCTCGGCGAGCGCGTCGGCGGCGAGCGTCGCGTGGCCTCCTCCGTCGGAGAGCACCCCGATCCCGAGCCCCGCTGACAGCGGCGGCTGGCGCGCCAGCATCGCGCCGACCGCGAGGACCTCGTCCGAGCGAGCCACCTCCACGACGCCGTGCTGACGGAGTAGCGCGGCAAGGACCGGGGCCGATCCCGCGATCGCCCCGGTGTGCGAGCGGGCGGCCGCGGTGCCCGCCTGCGACCGGCCTCCCTTGAGGAGGACGACGGGTTTGATCCGCGCCGTACGTCGGGCAGCCGCGAGGAACCGCTTCCCGTCGCGGAACCCTTCGGCGTACACGAGAATGGCCTCGGTCTCCTGGTGGCGCGCCAGGAAAGCGAGCACCTCATGAGCGCCCACGTCGGCCTCGTTTCCGAGCCCGACGTAGATCGAGATGCCGGGGCCATTCTCCGACGCTTCGAGCATGAGGTCCAGGCCGACGTTGCCCGACTGGCTGACGACGGCGATCGGTCCCGGTCGTACCGCGCCGACACCGACCAGGTTGAGACCGAAGCGCGTGTTGAGAAGCCCCGAGGTGTTGGGGCCGAGCACCCGCAGCTTCGAGCGCCGGGCGATCGCGGTCATCTCCCGCTCGAGCGCCGCGCCGTACCGGCCCGCCTCGCGGAAGCCACCCGCTACGACGACCGCCGCCCGAATGCCGCGCTCGCCGCACGCGGTGAGGACTCGCGGGACGGCGGCGGCGGGGGTGCTCACGAAGGCGAGCTCCGGCGGCTCGTCGAGGTCTTCGATCCGACGGACGACAGCGAGACCGAGGATCTCCCCGCCGCGCGGGTTGACAGGGATGATGCGCCCCCGGTACCCCGCTTCGAGGAGCGCCTTGACCGCCTGATGGCCACGCTTCCGCGGATCGCGCGACGCCCCGATCAGCGCCACCGAGCGGGGCGTGAAGAGCGGTCTCAGGCCCCGCGGCACACGGTCACTCGCCGCGGAAGCGCGGCGGTCGCTTCTCCCGGAACGCCTTGATCCCCTCGCGCCAATCCCGGGTGCGCATGCAGGCGAGGAGCGCCTCGGTCTCGAGCGTCATCACCTGATCGGTGTCGAGGTGACGCGCGCGTTCGATCAGACGCTTGGCGAACGCGATGGGTACCGGCGCGCGCGCGGCGAGCTCGCGTGCAAGCTCCTGCGCGACCTCGAGGACCTGTTGGGATTCGACGACGCGATTGACGAGCCCCCACGCGCCGGCTTCCTCGCCGGAGAAGAAGGAGCCGAGAAGCAGGAGCTCCTTGGCGCGACTGAGGCCGACGCGCTCCGTCAGAGTGGCTACCGTTCCACCGCCGACGAAGGTACCGAGCGCGAGCTCGGGAAAGCGCAGCCTGGCGTCTCGCGCGACGACCACGAGGTCGCATGCGATCGCGAGCTCGAGGCCGGCCCCGATTGCCGGGCCGTGGACGGCGGCTACGATCGGTCGGGGGAGCGCGTGCAAGCGGCGAAACGCCTGCTGGGCGGCCTCCGCGTAAGCCCGCCGCGCCTCCTCGTCGGCATCCTCCTCGTCGTGCAGCACCAGGTCTGCGCCCGCCGAGAAGGCTCGTCCAGAGCCCGTCACGACGACCGCTCGGATCTCGGGCGCCGCCTCGATCGAGCCGAGCGTCCGCTCGAGCTCCTGATAGAGGGACAGCGAGACGGCGTTCAGCCGCTCGGGGCGATTCAGGACGATCGTTGCGACCGGTCCGTCGCGCTGGCACAGCACCGGCTCCGATCGGGGAGACATGGCGCTACAAGACCTCCGTTGCCACTTGGCCGAGGAGCCAGGCGCAGGCGAGTCCGCCGTAGATCACCAGGATGTAGCCCCCCACCGACACCGTGTCGACGACGATGATGGGTCCCAGCATCTCATCGGGCGTCTCGATCGACTCGGCGATCTCCACCAGGATGGAATGCGCTGCAGGGATTTGGCCGAGCCCCCGATCCACGAGCCCGACAGCGCGCCCATCCCCTTCCAGGCGTCGGCCGGAAGCCACCAGCCGAAGACGGCGAGCGGGATCGGTCCGCCGACGATGATCCCTAGAGTCCCGGACAGCATCATGATCGTGGCGGGCTTCCCTAACTTGGGGAGCGCGGGCAGGTCGCTCGTTATCCTGGGGAGAAGCGCCACCGGAAGGGACTCCTCGGGCACCGCTCAGCCGGGGTAACGGAGCCAGCCCGATCCGGGCTCGCCCTCGCCGGTGCAAAGGAACTGGATCAAGAGCACGGCGAAGAAAGCGAAGACGAGGAATCCGAGCGCCGCAAGCACCGTCCCGCAGTTGACGTAGCGTCGGAGCTCGGCCATGCCTGCATCCCTCGGATCGCCGACCTCAGCATCCCCACCCGTAGCCTGCATAGAGCCGACGGACATCGTCGGCGCCGGCGGCGTACATCTCGATTTGTGGGCCGCCCGAGTCTACCCGCTCGACGATGAAAAGGGTCGGGCGGGTGCCGCTGTCGGTCGCGAACGCATGGAGAAGGCGGACGGCGGACGGGTTCGGCGCGGGGTATGGCGCCACGACGGCATGGACTCGAACGTCGGGGCTCGTGCCCTGGACGAGAAGCGTCGCCGCCCACGACGGGGCTTCGGGCCCGGCGCCACCGGACTCACCTCCGAGCCGCACCCAGAGAGCTCCTTCGCCGATCGCGAGCCATTCGGCGGTCGCGATAGCCCTCGCCGCAGCGTCGTCGCCCCGGCTGGCGAGCAGGCGTTGGGTCGCCTCCATGACAGCCTGGGTTTGAGCCGGGTTCGGCGTAGCGGGCGCGGGTGCCAGCCGCCGGAGGCGCGGCGACGGCGCGCCGGGTGCCGCCAGCAAGGCGAGGTCCAGCGCGGGCTCGTCCGCGCGGAGTGCGCGCCCGCTGGCTTCGGGTGTCGACGCTGAAGGACGGTCCGCCAGAATCGCCATCCGCCGCACGCCGCACGTGCTCTGGATTTCAGCGATCGTCGTCACGCCGATCACGCTGGCCGGCTCGCCGTACACCCACACACTGGAACCGGTCGTCATCCCTGAAGGGAATGGCGCCTCGACCGCCCAGCGACCGTCCGCGAGAGGGTAGGCAGGTCGGAGGTCCGAGGGCGCGATGCCGCCGAGAGCCTCCTGGTAATGAACCCATAGAGAGAGCTCGAAGGTCTCGCCTTCGGGGATCCACCCGACGCGACCGTCCCATGTCGCCACGCGCAGCCATCCCGATCGGCTCTCGATAACCCGGAGCGGCGTCCCGGGGGAGGCTTCGAGGATCGCCTCCGCGCTGGCGACCGGCTCGATCCGAAGGCTCAGGCCGTGAAAGGGGACGACGGTCGCCGAAGTGTCGGCGACACCCGTGGCGGCCGGGGTGGATACGTTCTCAGGGGCAGGCGCTTCCTTCTCGCAGGCCAGCCCCGCATTTTCTACGACAAGAAGCGTCACCAGGAGGTTGACAATCATATGCGGTCTGGTTGATAATAGTGGCTGGCCTGGTTGATAATTACAGGGGTTGCTATTGATAAATCCTGGGCGCGATCGTTGACAAAGGGCGCATGGCATGAACGATTTAGATAGTATTAACGACTTTATACTCAGAGCGACGCCACACCATCCCCGAGATCTAATCACTTTCGTAGCGCGTTCCCGTGGCTTGTCGCGGCAGGGAGTTCACAAGCGTGTGCGGCTCCTCCTGGATAAGGGCCTATTGGTCGCAGGAGGACGTACACGAGGGCGGCAGTATACCCTGCCCATGTTAGCAGAGCACTTCTTCGACTTACCAGTCGATGCAGCCGTAAAGGAAGATGAAGTCTGGCGTTCAGTCATAGTTCCTCTACTAACAACAGTTAACGAGGACTGTAAAAGAATCTCTCAGTATGGTTTTACTGAAATATTGAATAACGCTCTTGTACATTCAGAAGGCCACGCTATAGCTATAGCTACTAGGTTGACTCCCATAGAACTTCAACTTCACATATGGGATGATGGTATTGGCATCTATAATAAGCTAAAGAGAGACTTGCATCTCGATGACGAGCGACATGCAATTCTTGAATTGGCCAAAGGCAAAGTTACAACCAATCCTACTCATCACACGGGGGAAGGGATCTTTTTTACTTCTCGCGCCGCCGACACATTCAGCCTCTGTTCTGAAAACATAGCGCTCCTTCATGATACTGAAAGTGGGGATTGGTTACTGGACAATACAGATTTTGGTTCTGGCACCTATGTCAGGTTGGCTATTGATACGAAGACCAATCGCAGCCTGAAGGCAGTATTTGATCGCTATACTAGCGGGGAGGAGGAATATGGTTTCACTCGGACCATTGTGCCCGTATTCTTGGCGAAATATGGGGACGAGAACCTGATATCTCGCTCCCAGGCAAATCGCCTGGTCGCCCGGTTCGAACGGTTCAAGGAAGTGATCCTTGATTTTGACAACGTCAGCTCGATCGGTCAGGCATTCGCCGATGAGATCTTTAGGGTATTCGTGAGCGAGCACCCTAGCGTTCGGCTTCGCTGGATTCGAGCATCCGGCGAAGTGGATTCAATGATCAGAAGGGCACTTAGCGAGGGGAATGAGCCATATCAGTTAGAGCTCGTTTAGTGCTTCTGGTCCCTAGACTTGTAGATTGCGCCCGATGCGCGACTGGATGGAAACCTTCGTCGAGCGAGTGCGCCCGCTCGAGATTGCGCTCAACCGCGCGTGGTGGGAGGCCGCGGTCGGCGGTAAGTCGGAGGAATACCGTCGCCTCGAGCGATTGCGCAACGAGCTCGATGGCGTCTTCCGCGATCCCGCGCTCTTCCACGCGCTCGAGTCGGAACGCGAGGACCCACCCGACGATCCGTTGCGCGCTCGCGCCGTCCAGCTCCTGTGGCTGGACGCTCTGCCGCGACAGGTCGACCAGGACCTGAGCGAGCGGATCAACCGCCTGTCGACCGAGATCGAGCGAGACTTCGCCACGTACCGCCCTCGCTTCGAGCGAAGGGAACGATCACGGAACGACCTGGAGGAGATCCTGGCCCGTCAGACCGACGAGGGGCGGCTCCGCGGCGCATGGGAGGCGCTCAAGTCGGTGGGTCCGCTCGTGGCACCGCGGCTGCGCCAGCTGGTCGAGCTCCGCAACGAGACCGCCCGGGCGGTCGGCTACGACGACTTCTGGCACCTCAAGGTCGCGCTCTACGAGCAGGAGCCCGAGACGATTCTGGCGTTCTTCGACCGTGTCGACGCCCTGACCAGGGATCCCTTCCGCGCCTTCAAGCATGAGATCGACGAGCGGCTGGCGGAACGGCTCGGTATCGCTCCGGAGCACCTCATGCCGTGGCACTACCAGGACCCGTTCTTCCAGGGATCCCCGGCGGTCTTCGGAATAGACCTCGATCGCATTTACGCGTCGGTCGACGTCCTCGAGGTTGCGAGCCGCTTCTTTCGCGGGATCGGCCTCCCGGTCGAGGAGATCCTCGCGCGATCGAGTCTCCACGAGCAGGCGGGGAAGGACCCGCACGCCTTTGCTACCGACGTCGACCGCGAGGGCGACGTACGGGTCCTCCTCAACCTCCGGGCCAACGAGCGGTGGATGGGTACGACTCTCCATGAGCTCGGCCACGCGGTGTACGACGATTCGATCGAACGCGCGCTGCCGTGGCTCCTCCGCCAGCCCGCGCACACCGCTTCGACCGAAGCGATCGCCATGCTCTTCGGCCGTCTCTCCAAGAGTCCCGACTGGATGTCCGACATGGGTGTCGTGGAGCGGGTCGCCGCTGAGGAGCTCCGCGATCCCGCCGCGCGCGAGCTCCGTTGTCAGATGCTCGTCTTCTCGCGCTGGGTTCAGGTGATGAGCCGGTTCGAGCGCGCTCTCTATGCCGACCCCCAGCACGATCTCCAGGCGACGTGGTGGTCGCTGGTCGAGCGGTACCAAGGGCTGGCACGTCCCGACCGCCCGGCGGGGGCCGCCGACTACGCCGCCAAGATCCACATCGTGGCGGCGCCGGCTTACTACCACAACTACCTGCTCGGCGAATGCTTCGCTTCCCAGATCGACGCTGCGCTGCGCGACGAGATCCTGGGCTCCGAGGCGACCTACTGCGGGGACGAGCGGGTGGGTCGGTGGCTGGTCGAGCGCGTCTTCGAGCCGGGCGCACGTTGGCATTACGACGAGCTCGCTCGCCGCGCCACCGGCTCGCCGGTCGCGCCCGACGCCTTCGCGGATCAGTTCGTGACCGCGGTCTCCCGGTAGCCGCTGCCGGAGGCCGAACTAGGGCAGCGTCGCCCGGCCGATGGTGTTGGTATCGGTGCCGAACCAGATCGCGCCCCGTGCATGGTCGTAGTGCATGTGTCGGACGGAGCCGCCGCCGCTGGCAATGGGAGCCGGTTCGGTGAACGCCTCCGCACTCGGGTCGAATCCGACGAAGCGGTTGGGCTGGGTGCCGGTCTCGACGAACCACAGGCGCCCCGAAGTGTCGGCCGCCATCGCGTAGGGGTGTGAGCCGGCGCCGCCTGGGGCGTCCCATTCGCGGAATTCGCGCGTTCCGGAATCGAACCGGCCGAGTTTCCCGCCTGCGTAATCGACGTACCAGATCATCCCGTCGGGAGTCAGCGCGATTCGGCGCGGCCGCGCGTCCGGTCGCGGCAGGTCGATCTCCGAGAGCGTCATGGTGGCGGGATCGACGGTCGCGAGCTTGTTCGTCCCGAAGAGCACGATCCACGGACGCCCCTCGCCGTCGACGACGATGCCGTAGGGCCGCGCGGAGGGTGTCGGAACCTCGATGAGATGGATCTGGCCACTCTTGGGATCGAAGTGGCCGACGCGATTCCCCTGCTGCGCCGTGAACCAGATCGTCCCGTCGGGCGCGAAGGTCAGCGTGTGCGGGTCGCGGATCGACGGGTCGGGCATGGGATAGGTCGTGATCTCACCGGTGCCCGGGTCGAGGCGGCCGATGTTGGAAACGAGGTTTCCCGCGTACCACACGACGTCGTCCTCGTCGATGATCAAGTTGTGCGGCCCGGCCCCGGCGGGAAGGTCGTAGCGACGGAACTCTCCGCTTTCAGGATCGAGAACCGCGGCGTAGTGCGACCGCTGACCCACGAACCAAACGCGACCGCTTGAGTCGACGTACGGATCGCGCGGGCGCGAGTCCTGCCAGGGCACCGGCCACTCGCGGATCTCGACAGCGGCTGACGAGGGTCGAGCTCTTGTCTCGTCGGAGGCATTATCCTCGGGCTCGGAGCCGCCGGAGCACAAGAAAGAGAGAGCCAAAGCGAGAGCGAAGCGTGTCATGACGAAACCTCCGTAACGATGGAAGCAGCGGCCCGGTCGCGAATCTCGCCGAACCGTCGGATCAAGTCTTCGCGACCGGCACGCTCGAGTGCGGGGAACAAGGCCTGGACCGGCAGCGTCACGCGGCGCGCATCGCCGCCGGGCGGTTCGGGATTGAGGAGGACCAAACCGACGAAAAGCCCAGGCTCGCCCCAGGCCTCCAGAGCGCCGGACGCGCGCAAGTCGGCGGTCGAGAGTGCCGTCACGACCCGGGCCCCCTCGACGCGGCTCCGGCCGCCCGACTCGATGACGAGCCCACGATCGGAAGGGACGACGGCGCGCAGTGCTTCCGCCGCGACCTCGCCGAGCTCGGTCTCGAGCGCGGAGTCGAGGATTGGCTCGCGGCCCGCCGCGAACCATTGATCCACCGGTGGCGCCGCGACCTCGCCGCCCAGAAGAAGCCGAACCGCCTCGCGGCGGTTCGCGTCGTAGAGGCGGCTCG
>JBHEOA010000159.1:0-17864 GCA_046261835.1 Gemmatimonadota bacterium | reverse complement strand
CTCGGCGCCGGAGCGATGGGTGTCTACCCGGCCGACAATCCGGTGGGGGTCGCGGTCGCGGTCTGGAAGTGGGGTCCGTACCTGGGCCCAGAAGCGACGGAGCGGGGCGCCCGCACCAAGATCTCGTCCTTCACGCGCTATCATCCGAACACGATGATGACGCGCGGGAAGTTCACGGGAAACTACACCGCATTGGTTCTTGCCAAGACCGAGGCCAAGGCGCTCGGCTTCGACGAGGCGATCCTGCTCGATCCAGAAGGCTACGTCGCCGAGGGGGCGGGCGAGAACCTCTTCATCGTCCGCGACGGCGAGATCCAGACGACACCGCTGTCGGTGATCCTGGCTGGAATCACTCGCGCCACCGTCATGACGATCGCGCGTGATCTGGGCTACACCGTGAGGGAGCAGCGCTTCACGCGCGACGATCTCTACATCGCCGACGAGGCGTTCTTCACGGGCACCGCCGTCGAGGTGGCCCCCGTGCGTGAGGTCGATGGCCGCGAGATCGGTGCGGGACGCCCGGGACCGGTCACGCGCGCGATCCAGCGCATGTACTCGGAGACGGTGCGCGGGCGGGCCGAGCGCTACGCCGACTGGCTGGATCCTTTCGAGCTGGACGCGACGCCCCCGCGCGCGGAGGAGCGCGAGACTCCGAGGCCAGCGACCATACGCTGAGGTTCGGGCGTGGCGTCTCAACGACCTGAGAGACGGAGGAACGCGGCCCAGCGCCAAGCCGCGCGCACGGCACTGCCGGCGAGCAACCCGATGGCGCCGCCGAGAAGGCCGCTCGTCGCCCCGAGAAAGCCCGCCGCAACGAGCGTCACGACCAAAGCGACGAGCGCCGAGTGGAGGTTGGGTTCGGGGCGCCCCATCGCGCGCAGGCCGTTGGCCGCGGTAACGTCCGCACCCCACACGAGCATCGCAGTGGCGAGAACGCCGACCGTGCCGCCCAGGCCCTCGTACTCCGCGCCATAGACGAGGGTCACGATGCGGCCTCCGAACACCATCAGGAGCGCCCACAACACCACCAAGATGAGCGCGAGGAACGCGGTCGCCTTGAAGACCACGCGGCGAAGCTCACGCGCGCCCCCCTCCGACCATGCAGTGGCAGCGCGTGGACCGAGGACGTTGACGAGGCCGAGAATGATCGGGTTCGACACGAGGACGATCGTGAGTGCGGCGGCGAAGCGGCCGGTGGCCGCGACGCCGAGAGTGACGGCGAGGATCCAGTGGACCCCATACCCCTGGAGGATCGTCGTCGCCTGATCGGCGGCCACCCACCGGCCGAACGCCCAATGGCGGGCCAGATCGTCTCGCGCGTCCCGGAGGCGAACGACCATGCGCCGTCGCACGCGGAGGAGCCACACCGCACCACCCAGTCCGGATGCGAGACCGACGATGCCGAGCGCGTGCGGTGCGGAGAGGCGGCCGTCGATCGCCGCGACCGCGAGGCCACCCAGCTGGAGCAACGCTACGACGATGTCGAGGGCCAGGACGGTCCCGACCGCGAGCCAGGCGAACGCCAGCTGGCGCTCGAACTCCCTGAGAAGCCACAGCGGCGCCATCAGTGAGAGTGCCAGCGCGACCGGCGCATGGCGCGCCGGCCCGAGAACAGCGAGGGCCGCCCACCCGATCAGGAACACGAGACCCGACGCCACCGCCAAAACGGCGTGATGAACGAGGACGCTTCCGGCCAGCTCCGCGCGCTCGGGAGATGTGAGACGATTCCCGAAGACGGTGTAGGGAACGGAGACCAGCGAGTCCTGGAGCGTGACGACGAGGAGCACGATAGAGAAGGCGAGCGCGTAGACCCCGAGCTCCGCCTCGCCGCCGGCGCGGCCGACGAGGATCGTCGTCGCGAAGCTCGCCCCGCTCACGATCGCCTGGTCGATGAGCGAGACGAAGGTCGCGCGCGCGGTGGGTCCGGCGGTAACGCCGGCCAGCGCGACGAACCGCGACCGCCCCGCTGGTCGGGTCAATTGGCCCGTTTCAGTCGTCCCCCCTCACCGAACGTCGTAGTGGATCCGGTAGATCGCGCCCGCCTCGTCGTCCGAGACGAGGAGTGAGCCGTCAGGCAGGGTCTCGACGTCGACGGGGCGCCCCCACGCCTCGTTCTCCTGGAGCCACCCTTCGGCGAAGACCTCGTAGCCGACCGCCTGGTCGCCCTCGAGCGGGACCCGCATCAGGCGGTAGCCGATGGGGATGCTGCGGTTCCAGGAGCCGTGCTCGGCGATCACGATCTGGCCACGGTACTCGGCGGGGAACATCGTGCCCTGGTAGAACTCCACGCCCAGCGCCGCGACGTGCGGGCCGAGCTTGCGAGCGGGAGGCGCGAACTCGGCGCACCGGCGGCGGTCGCCGAACTCCGGGTCGGGGATCTCGCCGGCGTGGCAGAACGGGTACCCGAAGTGAAGCCCCGGCTCCGGCGCGCGGTTGAGCTCGTCGGGCGGCACGTCGTCCCCCAACTGGTCGCGGCCGTTGTCTGTGAACCACAAGACCCCGCTCTCGGGATGCCAATCGAACCCGACCGTGTTGCGGACGCCGCGCGCGTAGATCTCCCGTCGAGCCCCGTCGGGTGTGATGCGTGTGATCGAGGCGAAGATCGAATCCGGGGGGATACAGATGTTGCAGGGCGCGCCGACCGGCACGTAGAGCCAGCCGTCGGGCCCGAAGGCGATGTACTTCCAACCGTGGTGATCCTCGGTCGGGAAATCGTCGCGAACGACGACCGGCTGAGGTGGATCGTCCAGCCGCCGGTCGATGTCGTCGTATCGAACGATCCGGTGGATCTCCGCCACGTACAGCGCACCGTCGCGCCAGGCGACGCCGTTGGGGCTCTCGAGTCCCTGGGCGACCACGACGATCCGCTCCGCGCGCGGATCGTGGTCGGAATCGACCACCGCGTAAACCCGCCCCTCGCCGCGAGTGCCGACGTAGAGGATGCCGGCCGGCGAGAGCGCCATCGACCGCGCACCCGGGACGCTCTCGGCGTACAGGTCGATCACGAACCCCGGCGGAAGGCGGATGAGGTGGAGCGGCAGGTCGGGCCGCCCGTCGCGCCGCGGCGCTTGATCTTCGACCGCGACGCTCCGCTCGGCGCACGCCGTGACCAGAGCGAGGAGCCCGATCGCCAACGCGCTCGTCCCCTTCATCGCTCTTCCTCGTCCCCAGTGAGAAGCTCGTCGAGCCGCGTGGCGACGATCTCCGCTTCCCCGGTGAGCAAGGTCCGCGTGTCGATCCATATCGCTTCCTCGAGGACCCGCGCCACGATCGGCGGGCTCCCCGCTCGAAGCGCGGCGTCGAGAGCGGCGGCCGAGCCGCGCGGCCGTACCCGCACCGCCCAGCCTGGGAGCTCGACCGCGGGCAAGGTCCCGCCGCCGGTCCGGCCGCCGTGCGGCACGACCTCAACCCGCTCGCGCGCCACCGGCCCCAACGCCGCCACGATCCTGCGCGCCCGCGCCTCGAGCTCGGCCGGCGGCATCGCCACCATCCCCTGCACCGGCACCTCGTTTCGGTCGGCGAGCCACAGCCGCAAGGTCGCCTCGAGCGCAGCGAGCGTCATCTTGTCGACCCTGAGCGCGCGCAGGAGCGGGTTGGCGCGCATTCGCGCGACCCATTCACGATCGCCGACCACGATCCCTGCCTGCGGTCCACCCAGGAGCTTGTCTCCGCTCGCGCAGACGAGCGCCGCGCCCGCCTCGACCGCCATGCGCACGGTCGGCTCGTCCGGTGCCGCGGCGTACGGCTCGAGGATTCCGGTCCCCTGGTCGAACACCACCGGAACGCCCGCGGCACGGCCTATCCGGCACAGCTCCTCGAGCGGAACCTCGGCCACGAAACCGCTCTGGGCGAAGTTCGAGCGGTGGACCTTGAGAAGAACCGCCACGCCACCGGCCGCGAGCGCCGCCTCGTAGTCCTCGGCGTGCGTCTTGTTCGTGGCGCCGACCTCGACGAGGCGGGCCGAGCTCTTGCCGAGGATCTCGTGAATCCGGAAGCCGCCCCCGATCTCGATCAGCTCGCCGCGGGAGACGACGACCGCGGGTCGCGAGCGAGATCCCTCTCGCGAATCGTCGGACGAGTCGGTCGCAAGTGTGTCGATCGCGAGCAGGAGCGCGGCGGCGTTGTTGTTGACGACGAGGGCGTCCTCGGCTCCGCTCACTGAGCGTAAAAGGGCTGCTGCGTGGGCGTAACGCGAGCCGCGGGCGCCACGCTCGAGGTCGTATTCCAGCGGCGTGTAACGCGAAGCCGCCTCAGCCGCCGCGCGGGCCGCCTCGTCGGCGAGCGGCGCGCGTCCCAGGTTGGTGTGCACGACGACCCCGGTCGCGTTGATCACGGGGTGGAGCGCAGGCCGGACGAGCCGCTCGAGCGCCATCCGCCAAGCCTCGTCGACCGCGGACCTGACGGCTGCGCGATCGGCGAACCGCTCCGGATGGGCGCGCGCCTCGACCCGCACCGCGTCGAGCGCGTGGTCGAGCGCCTCGCGCTCGAGGCGCTCCCCCGTGCCGAGCGCGCGCACGGGGGGCGGCGGATCGGCCAAACACGCGTGAACCGCCGGCAGCCACCTGAGCGCTTCAGTCACGTTCGTCATGGCCCCGAGGGCCACGGGAGCGGCTCGGCTCGGAAACGACGCGGCCCTTCGTACTCGGCGCGGAAGGTTCGCCCGCCGGCGTCGGTCGAGCGGGCCCCGGCACGGTTCTCTACGCCCACCACCTCCACTCGATAGACGGCATCCCGCTCGAGCGGTACCGCGGGAACGATCTCGACCGTGGTCAAGGTCGTACGACGCACCTCCCCGAAAGCGATGCTCCGCGCTCGCACGTCCTCGAGCGGGATCGAATCGAGCGGCACGTCGCGGTGTCCGACGTCGGGCTCGCCAGCCCACAGCCGGACGCTGGCAGGAGGCGGAGCCGCCGTGCCGGCCAGCGTGTCGTCGAAGAAGATCTGTACGACGCGGCTGTCTGGGGTCTCGACGCGTCGGATGATGGGGGCGGTGGTGTCGCGCACCAGGATTCGGTACGTGGCCTCGTGACTCCTGTTTCCGGGCCCGATCGTGAATGTGTCCTGCGCGCCCGCCTCTTCGGTCATCTGCCACCCCTCGGGCCGGAAGCGCTCCTCCCATGCGGTCGCCATGTAGGGCCCGTGGGCCACCCCCTCAATCTCCACGCTCCCCTGGGAGTCCGCGACCATGGTGTAGCCGAAGCCGGTCTCCTGGTTGGCGAGGTTGTAGAACGCCTCGGGAACGGGAATGGTGTCGCGAACGATCCGCGCCCGCACCAGCGAGATCGTAATGGGGGTTTCGCCCCCGACAGAGAAGAGAATCGTGCGGGGCTCACGCGAGGCGTTCCCTCCCCGATCCTGCAACCCGGGGAGGACCGTCACCGCGTACGTCACGCCCTCGAGCAAGGGGCTCTTGGGTTCGAGTGTCACGACATCCTCGTCGAGGATGAGATCGAACTCTGGATCGTTGGGATTCACGCGGATGATGCGCGGTAGCTCGCGCAGCTGGCGGTCATCGATTACCTCGTCGAAGCGCAGCGTGATCGCCTGATCCGGCGTCGCGTTGACGGCGCGATCGGCGGGGCTCGACTCGATCAGGACCGGCGGGGCCTTGTCTTCCGGGCCGCCCGGTGGATACCCCTCGCTGGCGCACGCGGAAGCGACGAGCGCCAGGAGTACCGGCAGTCGACTGCGCGAAGGGCGATCAGCCACCGAGGCCCGAGCGCAGCGCTTCGAGGCGCTCCAGCGACTGCTCCAGGTCGGCCGCCTTGGACCGCTCCCGTTCGACGACCTCGCGCGGTGCGCGCGTCACGAATCGCTCGTCGGCGAGCCGCGCCCGAGCTGCCGCCAGCAGCGATTCGGTTCGCTTCACTTCCTCCGCCAGACGGCGCACCTCCACCTCGACGTCGACCAGATCGGCGAGCCGGATGGCGACCTCGAGGCCTCCCTCGACGACGTGCCGGGCCCATCCGTCCTCGACATCGGCTTCGGAGCCGACGCGCACGTCGCTCGCCTGGGCCAATCGCGCGACGTCTTCGGCATAGAGCTCGATCGTCGCCCGCCGCGCCGGATCGGACACGGTCACCACGAGCGGCGCCCTGCGCGCCGGTGGCGCCCCATGCTCGGCCCGGAGCGATCGAGCGCTCGTGACGACCGCCTGGAGGAGAGCGAAAGCGCGCTCTTCCTCGCCCCATCTCCAACCCTCCGGCTCGGGCCACGGCGCCACCATGATCCATTCCGTCTCCCTGAGCTCGTCAGGGAGCTGCTGCCACACCTCCTCGGTGACGAACGGCATGATCGGATGAAGGAGTCGAAGCCCGCGTTCGAGCACGGTGAGGAGTACGGTCCGAACGTCATTCCCCTGTGGGCCATCCAGATGCGCCTTGGCCCATTCGATCGCCCAGTCACAATAGTCGTGCCAAAAGAAAGCGTAGATCGCTTGGGCCGCGTCGTGCAGTCGGAACGAGGCGACCGCCTCGTCGATCTCGCGCGTCGCCGCATCGAGGCGGTGGAGGATCCATCGCTCGAGGAGGCCCAGTCGCTCGGGTCGCAACTGCGAGGGCTCGAATCCGGGCGGCACGTTCATCAGCACGAAGCGAGTGGCGTTCCACAGCTTGTTGGCGAAGTTGCGGCCGATCTTGAAGTCGTCGAGCGCGAGCTTGAGATCGGTCCCCGTGGGCGCCGACGCGACCAGGGTGTAGCGCAAGGCGTCAGCTCCGTACTCCGCGATCACGTCGCGCGGGTCGATCCCGTTTCCCAGCGACTTCGACATTCGTCGGCCAATGGCATCGCGCACCGTGCCGTGAATGACGACGTCGTCGAAGGGCTTCTCGCCGGTGCAGTAGTATCCGGCCATCACCATGCGCGCGACCCAGAAGAAAAGGATCTCGCTGGCGGTGACCAGCGTCTGGGTGGGATAGAACGTGCCCACGTCCTCGGTGTCGTCGGGCCATCCGAGAGTCGAGAACGGCCACAGCCACGACGAGAACCAGGTGTCGAGGACGTCGGGGTCCTGCTCGAGCTCGGTCGAGCCGCAGACGGGGCAGGCTTCCGGATCTTCGCGGGCGGCGAACTCGTGGCCCGCGGCGCATGTCCACACCGGGATCCGATGGCCCCACCAAATCTGCCGCGAGATGCACCAGTCGCGCATGTTCTCGAGCCAGTGCTCGTAGACTCGCTGCCAGCGTACGGGCGTGAGTCGGAGCTCGCCCCGCTTGGAAGCGGCGAGCGCGGGCGTAGCCAGCGGCCCCATCCGTACGAACCATTGATCGGAGAGATAGGGCTCGACCACCGTGCCGCAGCGGTAGCATCGGCCCACCGCGTGGTCGTGATCATCGCTCCTTTCGAGCAGTCCCTGCGCCTCGAGCGCCGCGACGACAGCGTCCCGCGCGACGAAGCGGTCGAGGCCCGCGAACTCGCCGGCCCGCTCGTTCATCGTCCCGTCGGGATTCATCACGACGACGCGTTCGAGCCCATGGCGCTCGCCGACCCAGAAGTCGTCCGCGTCGTGCGCCGGGGTGACCTTGACCACACCGGTGCCGAATTCTGGATCGACGAACTCGTCGGCGACGATCGGGAGTCGACGACCGACCAGCGGCAGGATCGCCCACTGGCCGATCAGGTGGCGATACCGCTCGTCGTCGGGATGGACCGCGATCCCGCTGTCCCCCAGGATCGTCTCGGGTCGCGTTGTCGCGATGATCACATGGCCCTCGCCATCGGCAAGGGGATAACGGACGTACCAAAGGCGACCCCTCTCTTCCTGCTTCTCGACCTCTTCATCGGAGAGCGCGGTCCCGCACCGCGGGCACCAGTTCACGATGTAGGGGCCGCGATAGATCAGATCGTCGTCGTAGAGCCGCACGAAAACTTCGCGCACGGCACGCGAGAGGCCGGGCTCCAGCGTGAAGCGTGCGCGCTCCCAGTCGGCCGAGATCCCGAGCTGCGCCGTCTGGTCGTAGATCTCGTCGCCGTACCTGTCGACCCATGCCCAGACGCGCTCAACGAACGCCTCCCGGCCGAGGTCCTGGCGGGTCATCCCTTCCCGGGCCAGCTCGCGCTCGACGACGTTCTGAGTGGCGATCCCGGCGTGGTCGGTCCCCGGCAGGTAGAGCGCCCGTTTACCCCGCATCCGCTCGCGCCTGACGATCACGTCCTGGATCGTCTGGTTCAGGGCGTGCCCCATGTGGAGAACCCCGGTCACGTTGGGGGGCGGGATCACGATCGTATAGGTGGGTCCGTCGGGACCCGCCGGCGCATGGAAGAGCCCTCGCTCGCGCCAGCGGGCGTACCACGAGGCCTCGATGGCAGACGGATCGTAACGGGTGGATAGAGCGACGTCGGGCATGTTCGTCGGGAAGGCCAAAACTATGTGGACGCGCTGCTCGCGGCCCGTCACCGCAAACGACTGGCGAGCCCCCAATCGGCCAAGAGAAGGAGCGCCACGATCACGTACGTCCAGGGCGTGGTGCCGAAACCGAGGAGTCGACTTCCCGTCGCTTCGATACGGCGCGTGGGCTGTGGCACGCGCGGGTCGTCGCTCAGGAGCGCGCCTCCGCTGGCGCGCGCGGCTTGGCCGAGGCTGGCCGTGTCGGCGGCGGTCCACGCCAGATCGGGCGCCCACGTCTCGACCACGAACGTCTCGCCCACCGGCCGCGGCGACCCATCGGGGTCGACGACCAGCCGGTAGATGCCGGGGTCGAAGGGACCCGCGCGCAGGAGCCGCGACCCGGTTGCCGATTCGATGCGGCCGCGGGCCACGACATCGCCGTCGCGCTCGACGCGCCATTCGAGCGCTCCCTCCGTCACGACCGTCGCGACCAGCGTGTCCCCGCGCGCGAGCCGGCCGCCGGGAGGCAGACGAACGATCGGCCGCTCCACGGCGCTCGCTCCCGCGAGCCAGCGAGCCAGCGCGACGATCCACCCGTCCCAAAAGGCGCGCCGCGTCTCGTCGGCGGCGAGGCGCCAGCGGTAGTAGCCGGTCCCGAGGAAGACCGCGACCCGCCGCGCGCCCGGCTCAGCGATCCACGCCCCGGGCCGGCCGCCGGCCACGATGAGCGGGACCGCGCCGGGCCCGAGGTCGAACGGGGCGGTGGGTAGAAGCTCGAGCGGCGGCCAGGCGACCGTGCCGTCCGGCGCGGATCCCTCCGCCGCGAATCCCTCCGCCGCAGCCCGGCCTCCCTGGGCGACGAGCCAGCGGGCGCCGGCCTCGGTCAGCGCGGGCGCGCCGCTCGTCCGCGCGCCGCCCGGGACGACGGCCCCGGCGCCGGCCAAAGCACCGGCGTGACCGGCCGGCAGCCATGCCACGCCGCGGCCCCCTAGACCCGCGAACCGCTCGACCCACGCGCGCCCGGCCTCTCCGAGCATCGCCGGGTCGCCGAAGAGCCACACGCTGCGGTACCGCGCGGGCGGCAGCGAAGCCCACGCGCGCGCGTCCGTGCCATCGAGCGGCGCGACCCTCCCGGGCGCCGGAGCCCAGTACGCCTCGAGCGGCGCCACGTCGGCGAGCGCCCGGCGCACGAAGCCGAACTCCCAGCCCGGGCGGAGCGCCACGAGGAGCGCCGCCCGCGGCCCCGCGCCCGGTCCCACCACGCGAGCCCGGCGATCGTTTCCGGCCACCGCATCGCTTCCCTCGAGACGGGCCTCGACGACCGATCCGGCTGGCACGGCCGCGAGCGGCACTACGGTTACGCGTCGCTCGCCGGCCGCGAGCGGCATGTCCCCCATCGAGCCCCGTCCGGCGACCCGTCCGGCGACCCGCACCGTGACGTCACGGGCGGACGCCGGCCGTCCCCCGACCGCGGCCACCTCGACCCGCGCCGCCACTCGCTGCTCGCTTTCCTCCACAACGACGTCGACGACCGCGAGGTCCTCGACGGCCAGCGGTGCGGGGGCGTGGACGTACAGCGGGGTCGTCGGCGCCTCGGCGGCGCGCCCGCCGGCCGCGCGCCCATCGGAGACGACGACGATCGCGTCAGGGAGCTCGGCCTCGGCGCGTTCGATGGCGGCCGCGAGATCGGTCGTGGCCCCACCGAAGGAGTCGCGCTCGACGCGCCACCCTTCGAGCGCGTCGTCCAGTCGCTCGAGCCACGCGCGCGCCGCCGCGTCGCGGTTGCCAGTCTCCATGCTGAACGACCGGTCGACGAGGACGAGAGCCCGCATCGTCCCCTCCGCGCCGGCGCGTCGGCAACCGGCATCGACGAGGGCGAGCGCGAGGACGAGCGCCGCGACCACGCGGAGCGCGCCGCGCGCCGACCAGCGCGGCGGTGCGAGCCACAACCACACCACGATCGCGGCCAGGCCCAGGGCCACCGCTGCCACAGCCGGTGGATTCCAGCCGAGCCCGCTCACGATTCGATCCCGCTCACGATCCGACCTCGGTCATGATTCGAGGTAGACGGCCGGGGCTTGGGGATCATCCCAATAGTCGAGCAGGCGTCGGCCGAGGGGCGCGGGCAGGAAGATCTCACGTTGGAACCGCTCCCGGTCGAGCCATTCCAAACCGACGAGGACCGCCGGGTGTCCGGTGCCCTCGGGTTCATCTCCGACCCGCGCGTCGCCGCTCCAGTCCGAGGCGAGAAACGTGCATTCGACCACGTGACGCTCTTCGCTCCGGAACTCCCCGACCGCCCAGAGGCGGCCCGCCCGGAGGGCGATCCCCGTCTCCTCGTCGAGCTCGCGCACGGCTGCCTGCCACAGGCTCTCGCCCAGATCGAGGTGTCCACCCGGAAGGACCCAGTACTCTCGTCCACGTTTCTGGTGGCGAGCGCAGAGAAGTCGACCGACCGCGAAGCAGATGACCTGAACCCGAACCTCGATCCCGCTCACGAGCGGACGCTCGCGCCGGATCCGTTCAGCCTTGCGGCGACGCGGTCGAGGTCCGCCGGGCCCCAGACCGGCCACGTCCGCGAGCCGGCGGGCGCGCCGAGCAGGACCGCGGGATCCAATCGGCTCGTCTCCGGATCGGGCACGTAGAGCGCGTCGATCCGGTCGAGGATGCGACGGGCGGTGGGCTTGACCTCTCCGGGCGCGGACGGGACGACCAGGATCGCGAGGTCGGGGCGAACCCCCAGTAGAATCCGGTTCCCCTCAACCAGCACACCTGGAAAACCCGTGAGGTCCGTGAGCGCCCGCTTCAGACCCTCGACCTCCTGCCCGTGCGCACCCACCACCCAGCGAACATCTGCGGCGCCGGCCGCCCAGTAGCGGCCCGTGTCCTTGCCGGGCGCGTCGGTCGTCGCGCGATCGGCGAAGACCCGCGGCTCGGGACCCAGGAGATGGCTCACGCAACATGTGTCCGGGTCCCGGCCGCACGATCGGTAATGGCCGCGCGTCACCTTGATCGCCGCCCAGCCGGGAAGCCGCCGGAGGAGCTCGCAGAGAAGGGTCGTCTTGCCGACCTCCGAGGCGGTGCCGCTGATCGTGGCGAGCCGCACTCCTCAGCGCTCCTTTTGCGTGAGCGCGAAGGTCAGGCTCTCCATCTCGATCGTCAGATTCACGTCGCGCAGCGTGACCTCGGGTGGAACGTGAAGCTTTCTGGGAGCGAAGTTGAGAATCGCCTGGACGCGCGCCGCGACCAGGGCGTCGACCACCTCCTGTGCGGCCTCCGCGGGCGTGGCGACGATCGCGAGCTCGATTTCCCGGCGCTCGACCACCTGCGGCAGATCGGTCATGTCCTCGATCATCACGTCGCCCCAGCGCCGGCCGATCTTTTCGGGATCGTTGTCGAGCACCGCGACGACCTCAAACCCTTGGCGTCGAAAACCCGCGTAGTGGAAGAGCGCGGCCCCCAGCTTACCTCCGCCCACCAACACCACGCGCCACGTCCGCCCCAGCCCGAGGATTTCGGAGATTCGCTGCCGCAGGGCGCCGACGGGGTACCCCATGCCGCGCTTGCCGAAGGAGCCGAAGTGCGAGAGATCCTTTCGCACCTGGGCCGAGGTGATCCCGCCGCGTTCGGCCAGGGACTCACTCGAGACGGTGGGTTCGCCGGCGACCTCGAACTCGTCGAGGAACCGCAGGTAGTGGCTGAGGCGTCGAACGGCGGATTCGGAAATCTTTGTGATTCTTTTCACAAGTGCACAGTACGCCGCCCTCGTGAGTAGGGTCAAGCGCTGCTCGACGGGTTCGGACCACCACGCAGGGGGCGTGTTTTCCACAGCTTTCCACAATCGGGCGGCCGGCCTCACGCAGACGCTCCTGGTAGGCCGGCTCTGTCGGGGTGGGAATCGTCATTCGAGTGTCATATGTATTACAAGTCATAACTGACTACAGTTCAACGATTTAAGAGCCTGCACCTCACGGGCCGCGACAAGTCGACGAGCGGCCAAACCCCGAAGATCACCTCCCATCCGCGCTTCAACGGAGGGCGCCCGCTTCGTCGCCCGACCGCCACTGTGGAAAAGCTCATCCCTTGACCCTGGCCAGCGCGGCATCGAGCCGGATCCAATCTTCGACCGCTAGGGTCTCGGGTCGTCGGCTCGGATCGATGGCGGCACGGGTCATGACCTCCTGGACGGTTCGGGGGCCGAGCTTCCAGGGTTCGAGGGTCCGAAGACTCTTCTGGAGCTGCTTCCGCCGCTGACCGAAGAGAGCCTGAACCATCGCCCGCAAGCGCGCCCGGCGGCGGGCGCTCAGCGGCCAACGACGATGAGGCGTCAATCGGACGACCGCAGAACGGACGCGCGGTGGGGGTCGAAAACTGCCCGGCCCGACCTCGAGCACCGTCTCGACGTCCGCCACCAGCGTTACCCCCACGGTCAGCGCGCCGTACGTCTTGGTCCCGGGCCGGGCCGTGAGGCGGGCGGCGACCTCCTTCTGCACCATGAAGACCATCTCCGCGATGGGCCCGCGACCGACCTGGTCGAGGAGGTGGAACACTAGCGGGGACGTGATGGCATACGGGAGGTTGCCGACGACCCACCAGGGTCCGCTTCCCTTCGGGAGCGTGAGCACAAGCGCGTCGCCATGAGCGATCTCGACGTCCGGGCGGTCTCGCCACCGCTCGGCGAGCCGCTGAAAGAGTCCGTGGTCGAGCTCGACGGCCATGACGCGCCAGCCGCGCTCGATCAGGTGCTCGGTTAGCGCTCCTTCCCCAGGGCCGATCTCGAGGACACGCGCTCCCGGTGGCGCTCGCACAAGGTCGGCGATGTGCGCTGCGATCCGTCGGTCGTGGAGGAAGTGCTGGGAGAGAGGAGGATGCCTGCGCCGAGGCGTCACGCGCCGAGGCGCTCGAGGGCCCGGCCGACGGTCTCCTCAAAGGTCAACGCCTCATCCAGTCGGAGCGCCTTGACGAGCGCGGCGAAACGGGCGGGGAGTCCGGTGAGCACCAGATCCCCTCCCGCCTCACGGCAGCGTGCCGAGAGGCGCGTTAGGAGCGCCAGGCTCGGGGTGTCGATGTGAGAGAGCCGGGTGCCGTCGACGACGACCGAATAACCTCCGCTGTCCAGAAGGTCTTCGATCGCCCGGCCGACTGCCTCCCGAGACGAGATCACGAAATCGCCCGCGATCTCGACGACGTGAGCGCCCGTGTCCTTCCTGACCGCGATCTCCAAGGGAGCGCCGACCGGGTTGTTCACGCGGCCACACCCAATCGGGAGGCGTACGCACAGAGTCGCTCGATCGCCCGGCTCAGAAGGTCGTCACGAGTCGCGAACGAGAGACGCAGGAACCCCTCGCTCCCGAAGGCCGCTCCCGGAACGAGGGCTACGCCCTCACGCTCCAGCAGATCGAGGGCCACCGCCGCCGATCCGGCGGCGAGCGCGGTGCACCACGGACGTGCGTCCAGCCAGACGTAGAAGGCGCCCGCAGGCGGATGGGCGGCGAGCCCGCCCACCCCCTCCAGTCCCGCGAGGACGAGGGCGCGACGACGGGCGAACGCCGCGTTCATGGCAGCAACCGCAGCTCGACGCGCATCCTCGTCGGCCAGTGCGCCGAGCGCGGCGAGTTGGGAGGGAAGCGCCGTGTTGGTGTTGACGTGGCCCTGCAAGAGAGTCATCGCGCGGATCAGCGTCTCCGGCCCAGCCGCCCATCCCACCCGCCAGCCGGTCATCGCATAGGCCTTCGAGAATCCGTCGATGACGACCGCGCGTCCGTAGTCGCGCGCCCGCGCCGCCAGCGATGCGAAAGGCGCCGCGCCGTAGCGGATCTCACGGTAGATCTCGTCGGCGATCACCCACGCCCCGTATCGGTCACCGACCGCCAGGAGGGCATCGAGCTCGGCGTCGTCGTAGACGGCGCCGGTCGGGTTGGCCGGGGAGTTGAGGATGACCCCCTGCGCACCAGCCTCCAGCGCTCGCTCCAGCGCCGGCGGCGTCAGCTTGTACCCGTCCTCCTCCGAGGTCGGAACGATGACCGGCTCGGCGCGTGCGAGCCGAACCATTGCCGGATAGGACACCCAGTACGGAGCGGGAATGACCACCCGGTCGCCCGGACCGAATAGCGTGAAAACAGTACTGAAGAGGGCCTGCTTTGCGCCCGCCGTAACCAGGATCTCGGCCGGCGACCACGCACCGCCGCACGCCTCGCCCAGGTGACGCGCGATCGCCGCGCGTAGCTCGCCCACACCCGCCGCGGGCGGGTAATGGGTGTGTCCGTCGCGAATCGCCTGGATCGCCGCCTCGCAGATGTACTCCGGCGTGGGGAAGTCCGGCTCACCGGCGGCCAGCGAGACGACTTCCCGTCCCTGGGCCGCCAGAGCAGCCGCCCGGGCGGCCATGCCGATCGTCTCCGATTCCGGCACCGCCGTCAGGTTGACGTAGTCGATCCTCGCGCTCACGACCCCTTCGCTCCAGCGCCGGCGAAGCGCGCCGCCAAGCGCCGCGCCACTGGAGCCGATACGAACGCATCGACGTCACCGCCAAGTCGGGCGACCTCGCGCACGAGGCTCGCCGACAGGAACGAATAGGTCGCATCAGGAGCCATGAACATGATCTCGATCTCCGGCGCCAAATGCTTGTTCATGAGCGCCATTTGGAACTCGTACTCGAAGTCCGAGACCGCGCGCAGGCCGCGCAGGATAACCCGCGCCCCGACCGTGCGCGCGAACTCGACCGTCAGACCCACGAACGATTCCACTCGGATCCGCGAGTCTCCACCGATCACTTCTTCGATCATCGTCACGCGCTCCTTGATGTCGAAGAGTGGCTCCTTGGGTGAGTCGCCCGCGACCGCCACGACGAGCTCGTCGACGATGTTCAACATTCGTTCGATCAGGTCCTCGTGCCCCCGCGTCAGGGGGTCGAAGGTCCCGGGGTAGAGCCCAACCAGAGAGGACGGCCGCTGGCTCATCATCGCCAGTAAAAGGTGATCGCTGTGTCGCCGTAGCGCCGCGTGTCGCTCCGCGTACCTGGCGGTGGCGGGGGCGGCTCGATCGTCGAGGCATGCTCGATCACCGTCACCCTCGTCCACCAGCTCCCACCGAGCACCGCTTCGCCCAGAGGAGTCAGTGAGTCGCGGTACGGCGGATCGCAGAAGACGACATCGTAGCTCGTATCCTCCCTCGCGACGCGTCGCGCGAATTCGATGGCGTCTGAGCGCACGACCTCGACACGATCCTCGAGCCCCAGCTCGTCGACGTTTCGCTTCAAGACGGCCAGCGCGCGTGCGTCGCGCTCGACACACATTGCCCGACGGCCGCCCCGCGACAGGGCCTCGATCGCCAGCGCACCGGTTCCCGCGAAGAGATCGAGGATCCGCGCATCCAGCACCGCGTCGCCGAGAATCGAGAAGAGCGACTCGCGCACCCGATCCGTCGTCGGCCGGACGCCGCGGCCGCGGGCTGCGTGGAGGCGCCGACCTCCGAGCTGGCCGGCGATCACGCGCATCGCCTCACGACCCTTCCTCCAATCGCACGTCGACCAGCCGCCCCTGGAACGTGCCGTGCCCCAGGAAGCCGTTCTCGCGCAGACGGCACGCAACTCGTAGAGGGCCGCGCACGAGGTCCATCTCCTGAAGGAGATGGCCAAGGTTGAAGCCGATGGTATCGAGGGTGTAGCCCTCCTGGGCGACTAGGAGCTTCAGGTGGTTCTCCCCCACGATGCGGGGATAACCGCGCGACGAGACGCCGTCGAGGGCGAGAACGGGCTCTGGGTTACCGGGACCGTAAGGGGCGAAACGGGCGAGGCCCTCGAACAGGGGTGCATCGAGGTTCGCCAGCGTCACGGTGAGATCGATCGTTAGCGTGGGGATGAGGTGCTCGGCGCGGATGCGCTCGCGGGCGCACGTCTCGAAGGCTTCCCGGAACCGTTCAACCGCGTCGGCACGAATGGCGAGCCCCGCGGCGTGACGGTGACCGCCGTAGGCTTCGAGGTGAGAGCGGCAGGCGTGAAGTGCTTCGAGGAGATGAAAGCCACCGATGGAACGTGCCGATCCGCGCCCCCGTCCTTCCGAGTCGAGCGCGATCAGGATCGTCGGCCGGTGGAATCTCTCGACCACGCGCGAAGCAACGATCCCGATGACCCCCGGGTGCCAGTTCTCCTTCGCCAGAACGATGCCGCGATCGCGTTCGGAGTCGTAGCTCCGCTCGAGCATCTCGAGCGCCTCGGCCAGCACCCTGCGGTCGGTGGCCTGGCGGTCGGTGTTGACGGACTCCAGCGTCTCGACCATTGCTTCGGCCTCGTCCGGATCGTCGGTCAAGAGAAGCCCGACTCCGCGCATCGCGGCATCCATCCGACCGATGGCGTTGATGCGGGGCGCGAGCACGAACCCGACCTCCCACGCCGATGGTACGCGTCCGGCGAGCTCGGTGCGCGCTAGAAGCGCCTTGAGCCCGGGGTTGCGCGTGCGCGCCAGGACCTCCAGACCGTGACGGACCAGGACCCGATTCTCGCCGGTGACGGGCACGAGGTCGGCGATCGTCCCAAGGGCCACCAGATCGAGGCCGTATCGTAACGTCTCGCGCCCGCGGCCGGCGGCGATCTCGAGCGCCTCGCACAGCTTGTACGCCACGCCGACCGCGGCCAGGTTGTGATCGGGGTAATGGGCATCCACCCGCTTGGGGTTGAGGATCGCGGCAGCCGGCGGTAGCTCGGGGCCGGGCTCGTGGTGGTCAGTGACCAGGACGTCGAGGCCCCAGCTCTGCGCCGCCCGAACCTCGTCGACCGCCGTCACGCCGCAATCGCACGAGATCACCAGCCGCACGCCGCGGTCTCTGAGTCCCGCCAGACCGCTCAACGACATCCCGTACCCTTCTTCGATACGGTGCGGGATCGTGTACTCCACGCGCCCACCCCGCCAGCGCAGGTAGCGAACCAGCAAAGCGGTAGCGGTGATGCCATCGACGTCGTAGTCGCCGTAGACCGCGATCGGCTCGCCTGATGCGAGCGCGTCCTCCACGCGGGCGACCGCCCTGTCCATGTCGCGCATGAGAAACGGGTCGTGCAGCTGATCGAAGGTCGGATCGAGGAAAGCACGGGCACGCTCGAGCGTGTCGAAACCTCGTCGCAGCAGGAGCTCTCCGACCGAGGTCGGCAGCCCGAGCGCGTTGCCGAGCGCGCGCGCCGCCTCCACGTCGACGGTGGCGGGCCATGTCCAGCGGGGGCGCAGCACCGTGCGGCTAGTCGATCCTAGCGCTCGAATGGAGAAGAACGCGATGATGCGTCATGAGGCGCGACCTGCGGAGGGGCCGGAAAAAAGTGGGGTCGGACGGACGATAAGCCGGGTTCTGTTTCGCGCGCCACGACGCCCGCACAGCGGGTACGCCGGCTGGCGCGCGATGACGGCCATCGATCTGAGCGGCCTACCCGGAAGTCGAACGCGGCGGGCCACCGCTCCTTCCCTACTTGGCCTTGCTCCGGACGGGGTTTGCCATGCCGTGCCGCTCGCGCGGGCACGCGGTGGGCTCTTACCCCACCCTTTCACCCTTACCC
>JBHEOA010000158.1:0-3276 GCA_046261835.1 Gemmatimonadota bacterium | reverse complement strand
GAGCGGGCGCTGGGCGTCGAGGTGTACTGGACGCTCCCCAACGACTACGACGCGGTGATCTACTCGATCAATACCGGCAACCCCGTGATCCTCAACAGCCGCTGCATCTATGCGCGCGAGCTGGAGGCGCTGGGGGCCAAGATCACCGGCCTTCCGGGGGCGGTCTCCCCGAGCCAGGTCGGGATCGGACGCCGCTTCGTCGACCGGGTCAAGAGCCTGCTCGGTGGCGAGACACCGGCTGTCGAACCGCGGATGCTGCCGTCGATGGCGGGAGGGCAGAGGGCATGACCGAGCGCGAGGACGTCAATCCTTATACCGTGCCTCTGTTCACGCCGGAGGGAGAGGTCAACCGCCAGAGGTTGCCCTGGGAGCGGGACCCGAGCGAAGCGGAAACGGTCGCCAACGGCGGTCCTGCGGCATCGCCGGCCCATGCCGACTCGGGCGCGGCCCAAGGGTACGGGGGACCGGCGCCGACACCGGCGCGCGGCGGCACCGACAGCCCGCCCCGGCCGGTCGAGCGCGAGACCGAGGAGGGGTTCTCCGTCCACGAGGTCAAGAGCCGGATCCATCGCCATCTGCTCGAGCGACTCAACCTGTCGAACCTCGAGTCGTACGATCGCTCGCAGGTCGTCGCCGAAATCCGCAAGGTCGTCCAGGACCTCCTCGTCCGTGAGGCGGCACCGCTCAACCTCGACGAGCGCGAGGTGCTGGTCGAGCAGGTGCTCCACGAGATCTTCGGTCTGGGACCCCTCGAGCCGCTGCTCCAGGACCCCACCGTATCCGACATCCTGGTCAACACTTATAACCGGATCTTCGTCGAGCGGAACGGCGTTCTCGAGAAGACTGACATCCGTTTCCGCGATAACCGGCATCTGCTCCAGGTCATCGATCGGATCGTCTCGGCGGTCGGTCGCCGGATAGACGACTCGTCTCCCATGGTGGACGCCCGCCTGGCGGACGGCTCGCGGGTCAACGCGATCATCCCGCCGCTTTCGATCGACGGGCCGCATCTGTCCATCCGTAAGTTCAAGAAAGACGCGCTGAGCGCACCCGATCTCCTGCGCTACGACACGGTGACGACGCCGATGCTCGAGCTGCTCCAGGGCATCGTGAAAGCGCGCCTCAACATTCTGATCTCGGGGGGGACCGGCGCCGGCAAGACGACGCTCCTCAACATCCTCTCGTCGGCGATCCCGCCCAACGAGCGGATCGTGACGATCGAGGACTCGGCTGAGCTCCAGCTGCGCCAGCCGCATGTCGTCAGGCTCGAGACCCGGCCGGCCAACATCGAGGGGGTGGGAGATGTCCCAGCCCGGCAGCTGGTGATCAACGCCCTGCGCATGCGGCCCGATCGGATCATCGTTGGCGAGGTCCGCGGCGCCGAAGCGGTCGACATGCTCCAGGCCATGAATACCGGCCACGACGGATCGCTGACCACACTCCACGCCAACAGCCCGCGGGACGCCCTCTCGCGTCTCGAGACAATGATCTCGATGGCGAATCTCAATCTCCCCGACAAGGCGATGCGCCAGCAGATCGCGAGCGCCATCGAACGTCGTGATCCAGATCACTCGCCTGGCCGACGGCTCCCGCCGCGTGAGCTCGATCTCGGAGATCGTCGGGATGGAGGGCGAGATCATCACGATGCAGGAGATCTTCGTCTTCGAGCGGCAGGGAATCGGCGAGGACGGTCGCGTTCTCGGCCGCTTCAAGGCCACCGGCATCCGGCCGCGGTTTGCCGAGCGGCTGCGGACCTATGGGATCGAGCTGCCGACCGCTCTGTTCTCCAACGTCGAGTACGCCTACGCGGCCGGCGACCGGTGAGAGACCTCCTCGGTCCCAACGCGCTGCCCGCGGTCGCCGCCTTCATCGCCGTGGCGCTGGCGGTCATGGCGCTGGCCATGGCTTGGGAATGGTGGGGTGATCGGCGTCGCTCCCGCGACATCACGCGACGGCTCACGGGGATGGGACCGGTGGGGGAGAAGCCCAGCGATCTGTTCCCGGACCTCTTCCGCGAGCAGCGCCTGGCGGAATCGAAGTGGATGGAACTGGTCCTCGCGCGGCTGCCCCACACGCGCGACCTCCAGCACCTGCTCAACCAGTCCGACGTTCCCTGGCGCGCGGGCACGTTCCTGCTGGTGACGTTCGGCGCCGCCGTGGCGCTCGGGCTCGCGTCCTTGATCGCGACCGGGTTGTGGATCGTGGCGCTAGGAGCCGCCGCGTTCGGCGCGTCGGTGCCCTACATGTGGGTGCGCCGAAAGAAGACCAAGCGGTTGCGCGCCTTCGAGGAGCACTTCCCGGAAGCGATCGATCTGCTGGGTCGGGCGATCCGCGCGGGACACGCATTTTCCACCGGTCTCCAGATGGTGGCCGACGAAGCGCCCGAGCCAGTGTCGGGCGAGTTCCGCCAGGTCTTCGAGGAGCAGAAGTTCGGCCTCCCGCTGGAGGACTCGATGCTGGGACTAGCCGATCGCATCGACCTGATCGACATGCGACTCTTCGTGACGGCGCTCCTCATCCAGCGCGAGGTCGGCGGCAATCTGGCGGAGGTACTCGACAAGATCGCCTACGTGATTCGCGAGCGGTTCACGATCCAGCGCCAGGTCAGGGTGTACACCGCCCAGGGTCGCTTCACCGGCTACCTGCTGGCGGGACTTCCAATCGCGGTCGGGCTCCTGATCTACGCGCTGAACCAGGAATACATGAGGATCCTCATCACCCATCCGACGGGTCGGATGATGATCGCGCTGGCCGCGATACTGCAGGTGATGGGGTACTTCATCATACGCAAAATCATCAACATCGAGATCTGAGGCGCGGTCATCATGACGTATCTGGTCGCCGCGCTGGTCATGACCTCGGTCGTGGCGTTCGTCTACGGGATCGTCTCGCTCGTACCGGCTCGCTCGCGGGCGATCACGCGGCGGCTGGCCGAGATCGAATCCGGCGGCGGCCAGCACTACGCGATCCAGCGTCGGGTACGCCAGGCCCGGCGCGAGCGGCTCGAGGGAATCCTCGAGACCTTCGGCGAGAAGGTCGCCGCTCGGCGCGCGGAGTGGAGTCAGATGCAGCAGCGGCTGGTGCAGGCCGGCTATCGCCGCTCAGGAGCTGTGGCTGTCTACTTCGCGGTTCGCCTCCTCTGCGTCGCGGCCCTCGCCGCGGGCGGGCTCTTCGGCGCCGCACTGGCGGGCACGCGGCCGGCCGTGACGGTGCTCGCCGCGGCGATGGCCGCGCTGGCGGGATGGATCCTGCCGCGCTACGTCGTGCTCAAGAAGA
>JBHEOA010000157.1:0-8157 GCA_046261835.1 Gemmatimonadota bacterium | reverse complement strand
GCGCGTCTCGCGGCCCAGGCCGGACCGGGCGAGATCGTCATCAGCGATGCCACCTACGGGGCGGCCGGATTGGATCTCGGAGAGCTGGAGCATCGTCAGATGGCCCTGAAGGGGAAGAGCGAAACGGTGGGTGTACGCCTTTTGCGTGTCATGCCCGGTGACTCGTTCCCGCCCCCAACCTCCAACGAACTGTGAATCAGGAATCGGATGGGCGCCCCGATTACTGCGCCGTGATCGTCACCCGAATCACCTGGCTCGTCGCAGGAATGTCGAAACCGGGATGGCGCTCCTCCGCAGTCGCAATCGGCACATTCTCGGCCGGGCCCACGTCGACCGCTTCCGGATCCTGCGCCGGTTTCTGGAAGTCGCCCGTCCCTGGGGGTGTATCCACCTCGGTCCCCGCGTCGTAGAGAGCGAGCTGCCCAGTCACGTCGCCCGTCACAGGTGTGTCCCCGTTGAACAATTCGAGCCCGCCGCCGCTGAAGCCGTAGAACCAGTCGTTCGACTGTACGAACATCGTCTCGATCTGGAGCTGGTCGCCGGGCTCAGCCTCGAACGTGAACGTGGCCGAACTCCCCGGCTCCAGCGCCGGACCCAGCATCCCGCCGGCATTCTGGAACACGCCAGCCTGGATCACGTTCGAAGCGCCTTGCACGGTTTCCAGCTCCGTACCGGTCGTGCCCGGGGGGGAAAGCTGCTGGGAGGGAAAGCCATCCTCGGCGATCAGCATGCTTCCCGTGTCGGAAGCCTGGCCGGGCATGAAAGCCGGGTCCGGGCCGGTGAAGATCGCGAAGATTCCGGGCGAGAGCGGAACCGTTCCCATGGCGCGATCGGTCACGATGGTGCCGGGCTGGGATACGGCCTCGATCGTCACTGTGAAGGTCGTCGCCTCCGGCGGTCCCATCATGCCGTGGTCGTCCTCGCAAGCCACCGCAAGCCATCCCATCAACGCGAGGGCTGAGATCACCGCGAGCCTCCGTTGGAGTGTCATTTCCTGGATCAGGGCCGTGCCTGGGCCGGATGGCCCGTCGAGCCGGTCGCCGATCGCGCGCTCAGCTTCGCGTAGGCAGAGCCGAGGATCAGACCGTAGAGCAGGTGACCGACGAGGCTCGCCACTGCCACCATCCGCATCGGTGACATCGCCAGCGGCGCGAAGGCCTTCATGTCGAGCAAGAGCGGCATCAAGATCAACCCTCCCAGCACCCACCACAGGACCCCCCACAACGCGCCCCATCCCAGCCCGCCACCTAACGAACCCACTCGACCCCCCAGGAGCAGGCCGAACAAGCCGCCGATGACGGCGCTGTTGAAGAGGTGATAGAGCCATCCGATGGCGATGCTGTCGGACTTTACGACCATGGCGACCATGGTCATCATCGGCATCCTTCCGCCGTCGGGCGTCGGCGCGGTCATCACCGTCATTATGATTCCGAACAGAATGCCCCCGACGATCCCCGCTATGGCACCGGTTGCGATTCTGGACATCGTTGAATCCTCCTTCATGCCGTGGGCATGGGTGGCGACGCGATGAGAAGAGCGACGTTCCTCATCTGCTCCATACATTCATGCGCCAGCCGGGCGAGCTCCTCGTGGGCGATCGCCCCGACCATCGCGTGCATCAGGCCCATGTCCTGCCACAGCACGATCCGGTAGCCGCGCTCGGTCACGCTTCGGAGTGCGGGCGCGATTGGGAGATCTTCGCGCGTTTGCGGAAGCACGAAATACGACATCGCCCGGTCGCCCACGGCGTACTCGAGGATCGCGCCGCGGCCCGCCTCCGTGACGCCGATTCGCGCTCCCGTGAGGCGCGCGCCCGTCAGCGTGGGGACTTGGACGGCGAAATCCAGGCGCGCGGCCAGCCAGGCCTCGATCTCGCGAGGCTCTTCGGATGACAGCCGATCGCCACCCAACCGGTTGGCGTGCTCCGCGGCCAGCAACGGCTCGATCGCAGCCCGGGGAGAAGGTTCCCGGAGAACGATCGCCGCACCGCCGAGAACGATCGCGAGGACGATCGCCAGCGCGAAGCGCCGAACCCATCGCCGACTCCGCTGCCGCTCGCGCTCTGCTGCCAGGCGGGCGTAGATGGCCTCGCGGATGTCGATCGGTGCCGTCTCGTCCTTCAGCGCACCACCGACAGCCTCGCATAACGACTTCATATCCTCGAGAAAAACCCGGCAATCGGCGCAAGCCTCCACGTGCCGCCATGCAGCCTCGGTTTCCTGGCTTGCGGCATGCGGTCCTTTGTCGGGCCACAGGAGCCTGCGGGCGCGGCCGCACGGTGCGTTCATTTCGCCCTTCTCCTGACGTTTCTCTCGACGTTGCTCTCCGCCTCGCGCGATAGGATCTCGCGCAATGCGCGACGGGCGCGAAACAGCCGTGATGCCACCGTGCCTTCGGGGATGTCGAGAATCGCGGCGATCTCCCGCTGAGTGAAATCCTCGACATCGGACATCAGGAGAACCATCCTGAGCGGAGTATCGAGCTGCTCCACCGCCCGGTGTACATGCTCCTTCTCGGCCAGTCGATCCAGCCAGTTGATGTTCGACTTGACCGATGACCAGTCGGCCAGGGCGCTCTCGAATTCCCACTCCTCGAGATCACTTTCGATCCTCTCCCGGCGGCGATGGCTGCTGCGCAATCGGTTCAGGTGCGTGCGCGTGAGGATCGTGAAGAGCCAGGAACGCCCAGCTTCCGGATCACGAAGCTCGTCCCGGTGTTCGAATGCCCTGAGGACGGTGTCTTGCAGCAGGTCCTGCGCGTCGTCCGGCTCACCACAAAGACGCAGCGACGTGCGATAGAGCGCGTCCAGATTCACGCTCAGTAGATCCTCGAACGTTCCCGTTGGCCGGGCTGCTCCCTTGATCGAGCGCACGGGTCTCCTCCCCTCACATTCTCTGAGACACCGAGAGGCAGCGATTCCTTCCCGCGTTCGTACTCTCTTTAAAGTTGCAGCGCAGTAGGGCGGGTCACGGTACACACCGCCCGTCACGCCATGGGAGCTGGGAGCACCCGAAGTATGTGGCCCAACCCGCAAGGGAGGGAGCAGCCGAAGGTGAGCCTGGTGACTGGGGCGAAGTCGTAACAAGGTAGCCGTAGGGGAAACTGCGGCTGGATCACCTCCCTTCTAGGGAGTGTCGACGAAACGGCGGAAGGCCGATCCCGGGAGAAGACCTCTTCGGGGGAAAGCCGGACGCCGCGTCGCCACCTAGGTTGAGCCATCCGGGCGTAAGGCGGCACGATTCGGTACGTTCCGAAACAACAGGATGCCGTTCCAGCGAGAAGCCCCGGCCACGCGGCCGGGGGCTTTTTCGTATCTTTTCTCCGACTGTATTCCTCTGCCTCCAACATGACCGTCGGCGTAGGTCGACGGGCTGACGGATCAGTGACTCATCCTGCCCGCGTCAGCGGTAGAGCTCCATCATCGCCGGCGTCACGTAACCCATGACCGATCCCGTCCGCCGCCGTCTCTCCTGCATCATGTTCACCGACATGGTGGGGTACAGCGCCCTCGCCCAGGCCGACGAACGCCGGGCCCTCGAACTCCTCGAGGACCAGCGGCGGCTCCTGCGCCCGATCCTCACCCGCCACGGCGGCCATGAGATCAAGTCGATCGGGGACGGGCTCCTGGTCGAGTTCGGGAGCGCGGTCGAGGCGGCCGAGTGCGCGGTCGCATTGCAGAAGGAAGTGGGGAAGCGAAACGCGGATTCTCCTTCCGACCGCCGCTTCCAGATCCGGATCGGTCTTCATGTCGGCGACATCGTGTTCACGGCGGACGACGTCTACGGTGACGGCGTCAACATCGCATCGCGGGTCGAGGGATGCGCGCCGCCGGGCGGGATCGCGATGACCGATGCGACAGCCCAGCAGGTCGGCAACAAGCTCGACCACCCCATCGTGCGGATAGGGTCCCGGCGACTCAAGAACATCCGGGAACCGATCACGCTCTACAGGATCGCCGTGCCGTGGGATGCCGAGGCGGTCGCCGCGGAGCGGCGCAGCCGGCGCTGGTGGGGTCGCATGCGCTGGCAGCGGATCGCGATAAGCGGCGTGGCGGCGGCCCTCGTCGCAGTAGCGGCAGTCTGGTGGGCAACGCGGGAGCCGGCGCCTGCGGCTGCGGCCAGCGTCCGCTCGCTCGCTGTCCTTCCGCTCGATGATGTCTCGCCGGACCCTTCAGGCGAGTACTTCGCCGACGGGATGACGGAGGCGCTGATCGGAGGGCTCTCCAAGATCGGCTCGCTTCGCGTGATCTCGCGAACCTCGGCGATGCACTACCGGGATACTGACAAGCGACTTCCGGAGATCGCACGCGAGCTGGGCGTGGACGCGGTCCTCGAGGGTTCGGTCGTGCGCGCCCGCGACCGCGTGCGGATCTCGGTCCGGCTGGTCCATGGGCCGACGGAGCGGCCGCTCTGGTCGGAGACCTACGAGCGGAACCTGGTCGACGTGCTCGCCCTCCAGGACGAGATCGCACGCGCGGTGGCTACCGAGGTGCAGATCCAGCTCACTCCCGACGAGACGGCACGGCTCGCGGACGCCCGGGAAGTCGATCCCCGGGCCTACGAGGCCTACCTGCGCGGCCGCTACTGGTGGAACACCCGGACACGGGACGGTCTCGACAAGGCGCTCGGCTACTTCCGGCAGGCGATCGAGATCGATCCCACGTGGGCTCCAGGCCACGCCGGGATGGCCGATGTCTATCAGATTTATGGGAACAACGCGCACTGGCCGCCCGCGGACGCATATCCCAAGGCCCGCGCGGCGGCGCTCAGGGCGATCGAGCTGGACGATAACCTCGCCGAGGCCCACGCCACGCTGTCAGCCGAGATGCGCGACTACGAGTGGGATTGGGAGGGGAGCGAGCGGGAGATCCGACGCGCGCTCGAGCTCGATCCCAACTACGCGCGTGGCTGGCAGATCTACGCATGGAACCTCGCCAGCGTGGGGCGCATCGAGGAAGGGTTACAGGCGATGCACAAGGCGCGGGAGCACGATCCGCTTTCCCCGCGCATCAACGCGAATGTCGGGACTTTCCTCTACTTCGCGCGTGACTACGAATCGGCCGAACGGGAGTTGAAGAAATCTATGGGGGCCGATTCGCTGGAGTCGCTTAGGATTCTCGCCGCTATCTACGTCCACCAGGCTCGTTTCGAGGAGGCGATCCGCGCATTCGATCGTCAAGGCACGAGAGTTCCGGCCTACCTTGCCCACGCCTACGCGGTCGCAGGGAACCGGTCTCAGGCGCAGCGCATCGTGAATGAGCTCGAGCAGCTCGGGGGGTCGGAGTTCGTGAATCCAGTGGCGATGGCGACGGCGTACACCGGGCTCGGCGATTTCGACCGGGCGTTCTCCTGGCTCGAAAGGGGCTACCGTGAGCGAGCTCTCTTCCCAGCCAATCTCCAGGCCGACCCACGGTTGGACCCGCTGCGCCGCGACCCGCGGTTCGGGGACCTCCTGCGCCGGATGGGCCTCGAAGCTGGCGGCACGCGACCCGAGCCCGCGGCTCGACCCGCTAGGTAGGAAGCGGCCCGCTGGTGAGGATACTGACTGGGGCGAAGTCGTCGGGACCTGCTATTACGGAACCGGCACGGCGGGCAATCTGACGACGGACGCGCATCCTGCGGCGCTCGCGATAGAGAACGGAGCGGAACTTTGCTCGACCGCTAGCGACTTCGCACGGTTTCCGCACCTGCGATGGGTGAACCCCCTGTCAGGTCGCTCCCCCGGCTGATCCGAGACTTCTGCTGAGAAGTTGATGTGCGACCATTCAGGGTTCGCACTGGCGGCTGGGGCCGCCGGTCACACGTCCGGCCGCAGGTACGGCTCGAAGAGCTCCGCGAGCGGGAGTCGGAAGTGGGGAAGGATCTCGCCACCATCGAGGTCATCCCCGAGTGTCAACAGGCCGCCTTCGTGATGCGAGCCGTAGACGATCACGGATCGACTGTGGGGATCCACCACCCACACGAGCCGGGTTCCCGCAGTGAGGTAATCGAGCACCTTCTCCTGGATCTCGACGGCCGTGTTCGATGGCGAGAGGACCTCGATGGCGAGGTCGGGCGCCCGGGTCCAGTACCCCTTCGGAATACCCTCCCGCGGCAGGTTCTCGGCCCGGATGACGGCCAGATCGGGTTGCCGAACCGTCGGCGGATCGACACTCAGGAGGAAGCCGGTCTCGTTGATGACGATGCCGTAGCTGTGCTCCTCGATGTGGGAGTGAAGCGCGGTAAAGAGCTTCCGCACGAGCCAGCCGTGTGGAGCTCCAGGCGGCGGCTCTCGGACGACCCGTCCGCGCGTGAGCTCGAGCTTGTACGGATCCTCGTCCGGGAGCCGCTCGAACTCCTCCAGGGTCAGCACATCGGGCGCCGTAGCCCGTTCGCTCATCATTCCTTTCTCCCCACTGGCAACCTACCGATCCCATTCAGCACGAGCTATGCCGGCATCGTTTACAGGCATGCATTCTGGGATTCTAAGACAACAGGCTACCGCTTCAAAACGAAGCCCCCGGTCTGCGCCTGGGGCTTCGTCGACTACTCAGCGGGTGCTGCCCGGCGATCAGCGTAGGACCAATGTCGCCTTGGCGACAGCCTCGACGAGAAGCGACAGGAAGTCCATCGCTCAGCGCCCCTGCCGGCGCGCCTCGTCGAGGAGGCGCTCGAGGCGGTGGAGAGTCTCGTCGGACATTCGTGCGTCGGACATGTCGAGGAGCGCGGCCACCGCGCGCTCCTCCGAGCCGTCGAAAAACGTCCGGATCACGTGCCGCAACGCGGATCGCCGAGCCCGGTCCCGCTCCACGGTGGGGAAGTAGACGTAGCGCGCCCCCTCCTGCTCGTGCCGGAGATGTCCCTTCTTCTCGAGCAGTCCGAGAAGGGTCCGAACGGCGGAATAGCTCGGCGGATCGACGAGTCCGTCCCGGACCTCCGCAACGGTGGCGCGACCGCGTCGGTAGACCACGTCCATGATCTGCCGCTCGCGTCGGCTCAAGTCCTGAGAGGAAGGAATGCGCGACATCGCCTAGTGCTAAAAACTTGGCATCCTGGACCGCCCTGTCAAGACCATCTCCTCGCGGGCGTAGTCGGGGGTAACGCCAACTTCCGGCGAGGCTTGTATCATGGTCGAATGACGATCCTTATCCTCTTCCTCCTCTATGCGGTTGCGCTTTGGGCCGCATTGGCGCGGAGAGGAGTGCCGTCCGGGAAGGCGACTCCGGCCGAGCCTCCCGCCGAGACTCCGCCGGAGCCCTCGGCCGAGCCGGGGACCGGCCCCGCGGGAACGTCACCCAGCCGTATCCTGATCGTGGGCGCGACTGGTGGAACGGGTCGGCAGCTCGTCGCGCAAGCCCTGAAGCGGGGTCACAGCGTCACCGCGCTCGTTCGAGATCCGTCAAAGCTTCAGCTGGAACACTCGCGACTCCGAGTGCTGCGCGGCGATGTTCTCGACTATGCCTCGGTGGAGGCCGCCGTCAGCGGTCAGGACGCGGTGATCTCTGCCCTGGGCCACAAGCGATATTTCTATCCTACCCGCATTCTGTCGGACGGTACGCGGAACATCCTGCGCGCGATGGAGGCTCACGGGGTTCACCGATTAGTGTGCCAGACCTCTCTGGGAATCGGCGACAGCGCCGGCCGCATGGGCTTGTACTACACGTTCCTCGTCATTCCCTTCGTCGTGCCCTTGTACTTCTGGGACAAGACGCGCCAGGAACGATTGATCGCGGAGAGCCAAGCCGATTGGGTGATCGTGCGACCCGGCAAGCTGACCAACGCGGAGGCTCGCGGTCGATATCGTCATGGCTCCAGGGTCGGCAACTTCATCGGGACGGTGCGCATCTCCCGCGCCGACGTGGCAGACTTCATGCTGAACCAGCTCACGGACGACACCTACCTTCGAGCGGCGCCCGGCGTGGCCGGGTAGAACGAGGGCAAGCGCCCGAGCCGGGTCTGCTCGATGTGTGACGCCGGTTGCCCCGGCGTGCTTGATCCGCCATCATCGCCTCGATGAATGACCAGGAACAGGCTTGGAGTGAGGATCCGCCCTGCGAGGATCCGCCGTGTGAGACCGTAGACGAGCTCGAGCGGCGCGAGGACGTTCGCGAGGCCCTCCAGCAGGTGGGGCCCAAGCCCCAGAAGCCGCCGGTCAAGCCGCTCCACGTCGCGTGGATCG
>JBHEOA010000156.1:0-7796 GCA_046261835.1 Gemmatimonadota bacterium | reverse complement strand
GCCGCCGAGCGATCCCATCTCCCCGACCAAGACCCGGTCGAACCGCTGGTCCGTGGCGTGGAGCCACCCGCGAGGGTCGGCATGAACGCGCCGCACATCGAGGAGCGTCCCGGGCGCCATCAGAGGGTCGAGCCGTGCGTCGGGATCGACGACCGTGATCGACCGCGCCCCCTCGGAGCGGGCAAGCCAGACCGCGCCGCCCCCGCCGAGGCCGACGACCAGGACACGCGGGGCGGAATCTGGAAGCGCGAATGCGGCGGCCGAAGTCGTCAGCGACAAGAGCCGCGCGTCGCCGGCGACCGCGCGCGGGCCGAGCGCCTGGGCGTTGAGGTAGAGGACGGGACGCGGGGGGACGGGCTCTTTGAGCGAGAGGCTCGCGCCGGGGAGAGAGCGCAGGGCGGGGCTCGCGACCATCTCGAGCCGTCCCAGGGGGCCGTCATCCTGGTTCACCACTCGCGCCTCGGGGAGCCGTTTGGCCAGCGCGCCCTCCTTGTACTGCGAGACCGGGATCGTGGGCGCCGGCAGGATGACGGCTGCTGCCAGACCGGCGATCGGCACCACCGCGCCCCAACGCGCGAGCGGCGCCAACGCGGCGAGCCCCAGTACCGCAATCGCCGCTGGCAGGCGCTCCGCGGGGAGCCACGCGAGGAGAGCGAGCCCCACGATCGCGCCCGCGCCCGAGCCCAGGAGGTTGGCGGCGTAGACTCGCCCCACGCGCTCACGGCCGATAGCGAAAGCGAGCGCGACGGCGGCACCTCCCAGAAAGAACGGCACCGCGAGCACGACGTACGTGGCCGCGAGCCACAGGAACTGCCGCGGCACCGCGATCAGCTCGAAGGCGTCGAACGGGATCCACGCCGCCAAACGGTACGCGGGATCGAACGCGAGCCCGGCGATAAGCGCGCACGCCGCATACGCCTGCCACTCGCGTCCGGCAACTGCGCGCCGCGCGACGGTCAGCGCCGAGCCGCTCGCGCCGAACCCCAGCAGCGCGAGCGAGATCACCATCGCGGCGAAGTGAGTCCAGTGGGTGATCGCGAGGAGGTGGACGAGCGCGACCTCGTAGGCTAGGACCGCGCCTGAGAGGAGGGCCAGCGAAGCGAGAAGCGCGGCGCCGGGTCGCCCGCCCGTTGTCACGTTCGCTAGCCGAGATCCAACATCGTCGAAGGACGGCTAGTGGCCGACCAGAGGGACGAACCGCACCGGGAGCAGGCTCCGCGTTGTTACCTTGCCGTCCGGAGTCTTCTCGACCAGGACCAGCTGCTGCACCTGGAATACGCCGCCCACCGGGATCACCATGCGGCCGCCGGGCTCGAGCTGCTCGACGAGCGGAGGGGGAATGTGGCCGGCCGCCGCGGTGACGACGATCGCGTCGTACGGCGCGTGCTCGGGCCAGCCGTAATAGCCATCGCCCTGCTTGGCGATGACATCGCGGTAACCCAGCTGCCGAAGCCGCCCCTCCGCGCGGTCCGCCAGATTCTCGAGGATCTCGATCGTGAACACCGAGTCGGCCAAGTGGCTTGCGACCGCGGCCTGGTAGCCGGAGCCTGTCCCCACCTCGAGGACCTTGTCGCCGGGGTCGAGCTCGAGGAGCTCGGTCATGAGCGCGACGATGTATGGCTGGCTGATCGTCTGGCCCTCGCCGATCGGCAGCGGCTGGTCGTCGTAGGCCATCTCGCGGTAGCGGTCGGGAACGAACTCGTGGCGCGGCACCGCGAGCATGGCGCCCAGCACCTCCTGATCCTCGACCCCGCGGCGCTGAATCTGCTCCTGCACCATGCGCACGCGGTCGTCGACGCGGGCCGCGGGGTCGGGTTGTTGGGCCATCGCGGCGGAAGCGCCGACTAGTGCCGCAGCAACCGCGGCGAGGGCCGTTCTGCGCCTCGCGAGAGGCGCGCGCGCCCGCGTGGGATGGGATCGCCGCATGCGGCAGAACCTATCCGGCCGTGTTAGACTGGCCACCGCGAAATCATCAAGGAGGAACGCATGCCGAAGTACGTGATCGAGCGCAAGATCCCCACGACCGCCGAGGCCGGCAGCTGACGGCCGCGCCCGCCGCGCTCGGCTCTCACATCGTCTACTCGCCGGCCTATGAGGCCGACATCGGGTCGCACGTCTTTCCCACCGAGAAGTTTCGCCGCGTCTACCAGCGATTGACCGCAGAGGACGGCCTGGAAGACGCGCTCGAGCCCGGCGAGCCCGCGCGCGAGGTGCTTCTTCGGGTCCACACCCCCGAGTATCTGGACGACTTCGATCTCTGCCGCTGGACCGAGCGTACGTCCATGAGCGAGCTGCCCATCTCTCCCGAGATCGTGCGGTGGTTCAAGCTCTCATGCGGTGGGACGATCCTGGCCGCGCGAGCGGCGCTCGAGCAGGGTTGGGGGGCCCATCTGGGGGGCGGCTTCCATCACGCTTTCGCCGACAAGGCTGAGGGGTTCTGCTACCTCAACGACCTCGCCGTGGCCGCGCGGGCGGTGCAGGCGGAGGAACGGGTTCGACGGGTCGCCGTCATCGACGTGGACGTGCACCAGGGCAACGGCACGGCGGCGATCTTCCGGGACGATCCCACCGTCTTCACGTTCTCGATCCACCAGGAAGACAACTACCCGATCAAAGAGCGGTCGGACCGCGATATCGGCCTGGTCTCGTGGGATCCCACACGACCCGGCTCGCCATGGGTCACCGACGGGCTATACCTCTCGTTGCTGGCGCCGGCGGTCGAGGAGATCCTCGACGAGTTCCGGCCCGGTCTCGTCCTCTACCAAGGCGGGGCCGACCCCTACGAAGAGGATCAGCTGGGAGGCCTCAGGCTGACACGCGAGGGACTCCGCCGTCGCGACGAGACGGTGTTCGATGCGTGTATTCGCCGCGGCATTCCCTACGCGATCACCTTCGGCGGCGGCTACGCGCGGGACGTGGCCGATACGATCGCCATCCACACCGAGACGGTGCGCACCGCGCGGCAAGCGGCGGGAGGCCACCGATGACCGGGCCTGGGGGCGGGCCGGCGGCTGCAACGCCCGCGATCGCTCCTCGTCGGCCCTTTTCGGCCTTCCGACATCCGTCGTTCCGCATCGTATGGACCGGGTCGTTCATCTCCAACATCGGGAGCTGGATGCAGACGGTGGCGCAGGGATGGCTGGTCCTCGAACTCACCGACTCGGCGTTCATGCTCGGGCTCGTGGGTTTCGCCGGGACGTTGCCGATGCTCGTCCTCCTGTTGCTCGGCGGGGTCTTCGCCGACCGCGTCGACCGGAGGCGGCTCCTCATGATAGCGATAAGCTCGATGATGGCCGTCGCGGCCATTCTCGCTACGATTACATACCTCGAGGTCGTCCGCACGTGGCACATCCTGGTGCTCGCGCTTCTTCTCGGGTCGGCGCTAGCCCTCTCCGCTCCGGCGTATCAAGCGTTCATCCACGACCTGGTCGGACGCGAGGACCTTCAGAGCGGGATCGCACTCAACTCGGCGCAGTTCAACCTGTCGCGCGTCGTGGGCCCGAGCCTCGCCGGCCTTGCGGTCAGCGCGATCGGACTCGCCGGCTGCTTCGCGATCAACGCGATTTCCTATATCGCTTCGATCACCGCCTTGAGCCTCGTCCGGGTCGCGCCACGGTCCGCACCGGTCACGATGGCGGTCTGGGAAAGCTTGCTCGAGGGATTTTCGTACGTGCGCCAGCGGCCGCGAGTCCAAGCGCTCCTCGTGATCACGATGCTGCTGAGCGTGATGGCGATGCCCTACGCGACGCTCCTGCCGATCATTGCGCGCGACGCCCTCGGACTCGACGCCGCGGGGCTCGGGTACCTCTTCGCGATCGGTGGAATAGGCGCGGTGTCGGGAGCCATGTCGCTCGCCGTTCGCGGCCACTTCGCGCGCCGCGGGCTGTACCTGCTGGGATGCGCCGCTGTCTCGGGTCTCGCAGTCATGACGCTCGGGATCGCGCGTGAACCGGTGGTAGCGGGCGCGGCGCTCGTCGGCGTGGGGTTTGCCGCCACCAGCTCGATCGCGCTCACGAACACGCTGCTCCAGGAGCTCGTCCACGACGAGATGCGGGGTCGGGTTCTCAGCATGTTCGGGCTCGCCTTCATGGGAACGTTCCCGCTGGGGAACCTGCTCGCGGGAACGATCGCCGCGGCAACGTCGGCCTCGACGACTCTGGCGCTGACTGGAGGTGTTCTCTTCGTGTCGATCGCCATGATCGCCGTCCTGACGCCGCGTTTGCGCGAGCTCGACTGAGGCGCCACGCGTGAGCGGTTTCCTTCGCCTCGCGCTCCTCGCGATCCTGTGCCTGATCTGGGGATCGACCTGGCTCGCGATCAAGATCGGTCTCGAGGACCTGCCGCCATTCCTCGGCGCTGCGATCCGCTTTGCGATCGCCTCGGCCGTCCTGCTCCTGCTGGCGCGCATCCAGCGGGTCCCGTTCCCGGGGTCGCGACGCGTTCATCTGGCGCTCCTGGCTCTCGGGCTCAACTCGTTCGCGCTCTCCTATGGCGTCGTCTACTGGGCGGAGCAATACCTCCCTTCGGGCCTCACGGCAGTCCTCTTCGCCACTCACCCGCTGCTCGTGCTAGTCCTGGCGCACCTCGCGCTGTCGACCGAGCGGATCACGGTGCGGCGCGCCGCCGGCGTGATTCTCGGATTCGCCGGGGTCTTCCTCATATTTCGGAGCGACCTGGCGACGTACGAGCCGCGCGCGCCGATCGCTGCGCTCGTCCTCATGCTCTCGCCGCTCACGGCCGCGGCCAGCAACGTGGCGATCAAGCGATGGGGAACCGGGCTCCACGTTTACAACCTGACGACTCTGCCGATGGCCTATGGGGCGGTCGTTCTGTTCGCGGTCTCGCTGTTGACCGAGGAGATCGGCGCGGCGCGATGGACTCCCATGGCGGTGGGGTCGATCGTCTACCTCGCCCTGTTGGGGTCGGTTTTGGCCTTCGTGATCTTCTACACTCTTCTCAAGCAGGTGGCGGTGAGCTCGCTGGCCCTGATCTCCTACGTCTTTCCGATTGTCGCAGTGATCCTCGGGTGGATCGTTCTCGGCGAGCGGCTGGCGCCGGACGCGTGGAGTGGGACGGCCGCGATCGTGGCCGGAATCGCGCTGGCAACGTGGCGCGCCCGCCGCGGGCCCGTCGAGACGACCTTGCCGGCTGAGCCCGCTCCGGGGAAGGAGGCGGTTCTTTCCAGCGATGCCTCCCGGGTGTAGCGTGGGGGCGAGCTATTCCGGAGGGGGTGCCACCCGATGACCGAAGACGCGACTCCCGGCTCCGCTGGGCCGACGCCCGAGCGGGTCCTGTCGCTGGGGCTGGGGTTCTGGGGAGCGAAGACCCTGCTGAGCGCGGTCGAGCTCGGTCTCTTCAGCGAGCTCGCCAGCCGACCGCTCGACGCCGAGACGCTGCGGAATCGGCTGGGGGTTCACAGCCGCAGCGCGCGGGACTTCTTCGACGCTCTCGTCGCCCTCGGCATGCTCGAGCGTGAGGGGGAGAGGTACCGAAATACGCCCGAGACGGACCTGTTCCTCGACCGCTCCAAGCCTTCGTATATCGGCGGTTTGCTGGAGATGGCCAATGCCCGCCTTTACCCGTTCTGGGGGTCGTTGACCGAGGCCCTGAAGACCGGAGAGCCTCAGAACGAGGCCGAGACGGGCGAAGATTTCTTCGGCCGGCTCTACGAGGACCCGGATCGGCTCGCCCAATTCCTCCAGGCGATGACCGGCCTCAGCATGGGCGCGGCGAAAGCGATCGCCGCCAAGTTCCCATGGGATCGTCACCGGACGTTCGCCGACGTCGGAACGGCGGCGGGCGGCCTCCCTGTCCAAGTCGCACTGGCCCACCCGCACCTCTCTGGAATCGGCTTCGACCTCCCTGCACTCCGTCCTCTTTTCGAGTCATACGTCGCGCGATTCGATCTGAGCGATCGGTTGAGATTCCAACGGGGAGACTTCTTCGCCGATCCGCTTCCCGAGGTCGACGTGCTCGTGATGGGGCACATCCTACATGACTGGTCCCTCGACCAGAAGCGGATGCTCCTCGAAAAGGCCCGCGCCGTCTTGCCCGAGGGCGGAGCCTTGATCGTCTTCGATGCCGTCATCGACGACGAGCGTCGACGCAACGCATTCGGGCTCCTCATGAGCCTCAACATGCTTATCGAGACGCCCGAGGGCTTCGATTACACGGGGGCCGACTGTCAGGAATGGATGCGCGACGCTAGGTTCCGCGAGACCTACGTCGAGCCACTCGTGGGCCCCGACTCGATGGTCGTCGGGATCAAGTGATCATCCTGACCGTGAACGTGGGTAGAAACAGTTCACTCTCGAAGGAGGGGTGACGTGCAGGGTCCATTGCGAGGAATCTTGGCCGGCTTGGGCGCGTGGAAGCTGGGTGGTGGATGCATCTCCACGATCCTGATCTTCATTCTGCTCTTCTGGCTGCTGGGATACGTCAACTGCTGAGATTGCTCAAGGGGCTCGGCGCATAGCGAGGAAGCGGACGAACGGCGGGAACCGCAACTCAGGTCTCGAGCCAGCCGCCGGGCGCCTCGTCGGGGTCGATCTTCAAGTGCTCGAACACGGTGCGGCAGCCGCGACACCAGTACTGGCTCGTCATGAGTTGGGAGCCGAAAGCCGCCTCGAGCTCGACATCGGTCGAGCCGCAATGGGGACAGGCGACGGGTCGGCCGGTCTCGTCGGCACCCGACGGCCGGGAGCCCGCGGCGCGCTGGCGCGGCTCAGGCCGTTTTGAAGGCGACATTCTTCGTCCCCCTGAGCTCGTCGAGCATCGCCTGAACGGGCCCGCCGCCGGCGATTCGTCGGCGCCCGCCGCTCCAACTCTCCCAGCGCGGGGGCTCGTCGAGGTCCCAGGCGCCGTCCGCTCGGGCCAGGCCGGCCGACGTGGGCTCGACGAGTAGCGCCGTCACCCTGCGGAACAGGCGCTGCCGCAGCTCGTCATCGGTGGTTCGCTTGAGGCCCGCGGCGACGAGGTCTGCGTCGTGGCCCGGCGGCCCGAAGAAGGCCGTCGCGTCGCGCAGCGCACGCGCCAGCGCGCGGCCGAGATGCTCACGGGCATCGCCGCCCTCCGTCTCGATCAGCCGTACCCACCCTTCGGCGTGGGCATAGTGGAACTTCTCTTCGAGCAGCATCTTGGGTGCGACTCGTGCGAGTGGTTCCCACCCGTCTAGGAAACCACTCAGCTCGAGCGACAGCGCGTGGTCGACGACGACATTGGCGGCGACCAGGTCGGCCCAGTTCGCGAACGGCCGATCGAGGTAGGCGATAGCCGCCATCGCCTCGGATGGCCGCGTGTCGGCGAGTGGATCGATCTCTAGCTCGAACTCGCGCTTGAGGATGCCGTTCAAGAGTCGCGCGTGGCCGAACTCTTCCTGGGCCATCGAGCACGCTGCGATCCCGGCTTCGATCGCCGGCGGCCCGAACGTCCATTCGCCGTAGTGGTATCCCAGAAGCAGCTTGGAGTCGCTCAGGGCCACGAGCGTTGCCCTGATCGCCTCGCGCGTCGTGTCGGTCACGCCGCCTCGCCGCCGACCGGCTCGGGCGCGTGATCCGGATGCGCGCTGACGATCGCCGCGCGCGGCACGACCCACATCTCGGCCCAATCCTCTTCGTCGTAGATCTTCCAGGCGTAGACGCGCGCGAGGTCCATGTGAGGTGCGTTGAGGGTGCCGATGTGGCACATGGGGTCTCCGGGTGCGATACGAGTGAAGACCTCGAAGACCTGTTCGCGCGGCACCGGCGTCAGACGCTCAGGCCGTATGCCGAGAGGAGTCCGCGGCCGCGAGGTGTGAG
>JBHEOA010000155.1:0-3783 GCA_046261835.1 Gemmatimonadota bacterium | reverse complement strand
CTCGCGTGAGCGGGACCGGCGTGCTCGACGTGTTCCGCGGCGGCGTCGGGTTCAGCGGTCATGCGATCTCCGGCATCCTGGGCGGTCATTGGATGAGGTAGACGACGGTGAAGATCACGATCCAGACGACGTCGACGAAATGCCAGTACAGCCCTGCCACCTCTACGTCGAGGCTCCGCTCGGGCCCGAGCTTGCCGACGAGGAGCATGGCGAACAGCGTCGTCATCCAGATCACACCCACGGTCACGTGGGCTCCGTGGAATCCCGTCAGCACGAAGAACGTCGCCCCGAAGAGGTTCTGCTGGAGCGTAAGCCCCTCATGGTAGAAATGCGTGAACTCGTAGACCTGGAAGCCGAGAAACGTCGCCCCGAGGAGCATGACGCCCAGAAGCCACATCATCGATCCCCGGCGGTCGGCTCGCTGGACGGCGTCCAGCGCGAGCACCATCGACAGGCTCGACATCAGAAGAACGAAGGTCGATACGGACGTGACCGGAATGTTGAGGATCTCGGCCGGATAGGGCCCCGCCAAACTCCGCCCTTCGTAGGCGAGGTAGGTCGCGATCAACGAGCCGAAGAACATGCACTCCGACCCGATGAAGACCCACATCGCCATCTTGCGATTGGGGAGACCGAAGGTGGTCGCGTGCTCGGTCATGCTTTGCCACCGGGCGGAGGCAACCACGAAGGCGGCCCGAACACCGGATGGCCCGGCCGCTCGAGCGGCTGAAAGACCCACAGGTAGACGCCCACGACGAGGATCACGGCCCCCAGCAGCACGGCCCACAACCCGATCAGGGCGCCGCCGAGAACGACCGTGAGCCCGAAGGCGGCGAGGAGCGGCCACCACGATGGCGACGGCAGGTCGATCCGCTCGGGCGGTGCGTCGGGCTGGGGCGGCGTGCCCTCCTCGCGGGTGTGGGTCGAGGTGTCACGCGTGGGACCGTACTTGTGGAGCCAGAACGGCCGCGCGCTGTTGACGACCGGCATGACGGCGAAGTTGTACTCTGGCGGCGGCGACGCGACGGTCCATTCCAAGGTCGCTGCATCCCAGGGATCGGAGCCGGCCAGCTCGCCGCCGCGCGCCGAGCGGATCGCGTTTACGAAGAAGACCAGTACCGAAAGTGCGATCACGAACGCGCCGATCGTGGCGACCAGGTTCCACGTATCCCAGCCGAAGCCGGCAGCGTAGGTGTAGATCCGCCGCGGCATCCCGTCCATCCCCAGGAAATGCATGGGGAAAAACGTGACGTTCATGCCGATCAGCATGAGCCAGAAGTGGAGCGTCCCCAGCCCCTCGCCGAGCATTCGCCCGGTGATCTTGGGCCACCAGTAGTAGACACCCGCGAAGAGACCGAAGACGGTTCCGCCGAAGAAGACGTAATGGAGGTGCGCAACCACGAAGTACGTGTCAGTCTGCTGAAGGTCGACGGGCGGCGAGGCGTGCATGATCCCCGACAGGCCCCCAATGATGAACAGCGCGACCATCCCGACCGCGAAGTAGAGCGGCGTCCGGTAGACGATGTGGCCATTCCACAGGGTGGCGATCCAGTTGAAGATCTTCACCCCCGTGGGGATCGCGATCAGCATGGTCGAGAGAGAGAAGAAGGTGTCGGGAATCGGTCCCAGCCCGGTGGCGAACATATGATGGCTCCACACGCCGAAGCCGAGGAAGGCGATCAGGATGCCGGAGAAGATCATGAACGGGGCGCCGAAGAGAGGCTTACGCGCGAACGAAGGCAGGACCTCGGAGACGATCCCGAAGGAAGGCAGGATCAGGATGTAGACCTCCGGATGACCGAAGATCCAGAACAGATGCTGCCACAGGACCGGACTTCCCCCGGCCACCGGGATGTAGAAGTGAGTTCCGAAGAACCGGTCGAATAGAAGGAAGATGAACCCGACCGTGAGGGCGGGGAACGCGAGAAGGATCAGGACCTGGACGATCAGCATCATCCAGATGAAGAGCGGCATCCGCATGAGCGACATCCCGGGCGCCCGCATGTTGAGGATCGTGACCGTGAAGTTGACCGCCGAAGCGATCGAGGCGATTCCCATGACTTGGAGTGACAGGAGCCAGAAGTCGATGCCCATGCCGGGGTTGAACTGCTTGGAGGTCAGGTTGGCGTAGCCGAACCACCCGGCGTTGGGAGCCTGGCCGTAGGCGAACGAGAGGTTGAGGAGAATGGATCCAAAGAGAAACGCCCAGTACGAGAAGGCGTTCAGGCGCGGGAAAGCGACGTCCCGGGCGCCGATCATGAGCGGGACCAAGTAGTTCACGAGCGCGGCGGCGAGCGGCATCATCACGAGAAAGACCATCGTCGTCCCGTGCATGGTGAAGAGCTGGTTGAACGTCTCAGCGCCGATGACGGCACCCTCGGGCTGCGCCAGCTGGAGGCGGATAAGGAGCGCCTCGACGCCGCCGACCACGAAGTAGACGAGCGCGGTCACGCCGTAGAGAATGCCGATCCGCTTGTGGTCGACGGTGGTAAGCCACGACAAGAGGCCGCCGGCGTAGATCGAATGAAAGTGGGCGAGGGTTCCGGTCGGCGCTGTCATCGCAGGCTATAGAGAAACGCGATCAGCGAGTCGACGCGTGCTTCCGAGAGGTTGAGATCCGGCATGAGCGCCCCTGGCTTGACCCCGGGGGGGTCGCGCAGCCATCCGGCGAGCGCTTCGGGAGTGTTGGGCAGGAGCCCCGCGGCGATCGTCGTGCGCCGGCCTACGCCAGTCAGTGAAGGGCCGACCCTACCCTGAGCCGGCGTACCGGCGATCGCGTGACAGGCAGCGCAGCCCGACACCAGAAAGGTGGTGAGCCCGGCGCTGTCGACCGGGGCCGGACTCCTCAACGTCGCGACCCAGCGCTCGAAGGCGTCGGGCTCTTCGACCACCACCTTCATCCGCATGTTGGCGTGAGAGGCGCCGCAGAACTCGGCGCACTGGCCATCGAACTCCCCCGCCGAGTCCGGCGTGAACCAGAGACGGTTCTCCTCGCCGGGGTTGAGGTCGCGCTTGCCGCCCAGCCGCGGGATCCAGAACGAATGGATGACGTCGGCCGACGTCAGCGTGAGCATGGCCGTCCGCCCGCGGGGTACGTGGAGCTCGTTGGCGGTCGCGATCCCCAGGCCGGGATACTGGAACTCCCACCACCACTGGTGGCCAACCACCCGGACCTCGAGGGGGTCGTTCTGTGTCGGCTCGCTTTGGGTTTGGAAGATCGTACGCACCGTGGGGATGGCGATGAAGAACAGGATCGCCGCTGGCACGAAGGTCCAACCCAGCTCTAGCGCGGTGTAACCGTGAACCTGCTCGGGTTGGCCGGTATCGCCCGCGCGGCGGCGGAAACGAATCACCGCGAAGAGCAGGAGGAACTCGACCACCACGAAGATCCCAATCGACCACCACAGGATGTCCTCGTAGACGTCGAGCACCATGCGCCCGAAGTCCGACTGGGGCATGAGCGTCCGCCAGGCTGGCCAGGCCACCTCGCACCCAGCCACCACGATGGACGTCAGAGCCAGAGCGAAGAGTAGGAAGAGCGGGCTTGGGTTTCGGGGCGCGTCGATCGGACGTCTGGAACGAACGTGCAACGCGGCCTCCGGAAGAGCTGGATAAACGGGATCGAGACAGTATCGACGGAGATCATGGTCGTCAAGGCTCTGCTGAGGCGGCACGCGCTCCACGCACCGCTGGAACTTCGCTCCCCGCCCAGGGTTCTAAAATGAGGGTCTCGCGAGTGGAAGGTGAAACTCCGCCGGAAACTCCTTATCTTTCGATGTACTC
>JBHEOA010000154.1:0-5637 GCA_046261835.1 Gemmatimonadota bacterium | reverse complement strand
TACGCGGGGTGGATCGAGGAACCGTGGCTCGAGCGGCGGTACGGCGAGGCGTATCGGGCGTATCGCGCGCGCGTGCCGGCATGGTGGCCACGGCAAGACCCCGGCCGCCAGATCTGGGTTCGTGGGCGCCGATCGGGCGTTTGACGTTCGGTTTTTATTCGGGTATCGTGGCGAAGTGCCCGCCCTCCGCTCGATCCTCCACGTCGACCTCGACGCCTTCTTCGTCGCGGTCGAGCGGCTGCGCGACCCCTCGCTCGTGGGGAAACCGGTCGTGGTGGGGGCGGATCCCCAGGGCGGAAAGGGACGGGGCGTGGTGGCCGCCGCTTCGTACGAGGCGCGGGCATTCGGGGTGCATTCCGCGATGCCGATCTCCGAGGCATGGCGGCTCTGCCCCCACGCGGTTTACCTCTCGGGTCGACACACCGACTACGCGCGTCACGCGCGAGCGGTGCGACGCCTGTTCCGGAAGGTGACGCCGGCCGTCGAGCCCATCTCGATCGACGAGGCGTACCTCGATCTCACGGGAACCGAGCGGCTCCACGGCGCCCCGGCGACGACCGCCGATCGATTGCGTCGGAGGATCTTCGATGAGACCGGGCTCTCCGCGTCGATGGGACTCGCTTCCAGCAAGGTCGTCGCCAAGATCGCCTCCGAGCTCGCCAAACCGGCGGGGTTCCTATGGGTCTGGCCCGCGCGAGAGGCGGCCCTGCTCGCGCCCTTGCCGATCGAGCGGATGCCGGGGATCGGCCCGGCCACGCGCGCGCGACTGCTCGAATTCAACGTCCGGACGCTCGGCGACCTGGCGCGGATCGATCCCCCGTATCTCGAGGCGGCGTTTGGCGAGGGAGGCCCCCTGCTCCACGCCCGCGCGCGGGGCGCCGATTCGGTCCGTTATGCGGGGGCCACAGCGGGTAGCGCCGTCGCCGCGCGCGAACGCCCCAAGTCGATCAGCCGCGAGACGACCTTCGACGAGAACACGACCGACCTCGAGCGGTGCGAGGCGGTGCTCTTCCACCTTGCCGAGCACGCCGCGCGCGACCTGCGTGGTAACCGGCTGACTGCCCGCACTGTGGTCGTCAAGCTTCGCTATCGCGACTTCACGACGATCACGCGGCGGACCACGCTCGCCACTCCGACCGATAGCGATCGGGTGATCGCTGCAGCCGCGCGCGAGCTCTTCCGCGCAGCGTACGCGCGACGAGTGGCGGTCCGGCTCCTGGGGGTCGGGCTCACCAACCTGGTGGACGCCGCGCCCCAGCTCGATCTCTTCGCCGAGCCGCGCGCGCTCGCCTGGGAGCGGCTGATCACGGCGCTCGATCGCCTGCGCGGCCGCTGGGGGTTCGAGTCCGTGCGGACCGGGCCCACGCTCCTGCTCCCCGTCGACGAGGATCGCGCCGCCTGGATGGCCTCGAGCTTCGTCGCCAACCGTGAGGCGGCACGTCAAGACGCCGAGGAGGAGCGTGGCGCGCCAGCGCGCCCGGGCGCGCACGGCCGATGACCCTGGAATCACCTGCCGCCTCGCCAGAATCTGCGCTCGACAAGGTTTGGATCGGCCCCGCCGGCTGGTCGTACAAGGACTGGAAGGGGAAGGTCTATCCCGCCGAAGCCAGCCGGAAGTTCGACCCGCTGGAGTACCTCGCACGCTACTTCGACGTGGTCGAGATCAACACGTCGTTCTATCAGCCCGTGCCGCGCGCGTGGACCAAGGCGTGGCTCCGTCGGATCGAGCACAATCCACGCTTCGGTTTCACGGCAAAGCTATGGCGGCGGTTCACGCACGAGCGCGGGACGCCGCCGACCGGCGAGGAGATCGCGCAGTACAAGGATGGGATCGACGCCATCGCCGAGGAGGAACGACTGCTCGCGGTCCTGGTCCAGTTCCCGTGGTCGTTCCGGAATGGGCCCGACGAGCGCGAATGGATCGCGAAGATCGCCCGGACGTTCGGGGACTACCCGCTCGTGCTAGAGGTGCGCCACGCGTCGTGGGACGATCCGGAGACGTTCGCCTGGCTTGGCGAGCGCGGGATCGCGCTGGCGACGATCGACCAGCCTCAGTTCGACGAATCGCTCGACGCCACGGAGCGCCGGACGTCGCCGCTCGTCTATTACCGCCTCCATGGGCGGAACTACGCGAACTGGTGGGCTGAGAACCGCGAGTCGCACGAGCGGTACGACTACCTCTACCCGCCCGACGAGCTACGTCCGTGGGCCGAGCGTGTGCGGGACGCGGCCGCCGATCCCGCTGTCCTCGCCGTCATCGCGATCACCAACAACCACTACCAGGGCCAGGCGGCCGTGAACGCGCTCCAGCTCAAGAGCTGGATGACGGGTCGCCGGGTCGCCGTGCCGGAGCCTCTGTGCCAGTCGTTCCCTGACGTGATCGAGCCCATCGCAACCCGCCCGGACGCCGCCACCGAGCTCCCACCGCAGACGGAACTCTTCGGCCGCTCGTAGTAGGTCGACACGCCGCTACTGGTTCGCGGAGATGACCTGGAGGGTGGCGGTGAAGAAGATGGAGAGGTCGAGACTGAGCGAGGTGGTCTGAGTCCCAACGCCCTCGCGGGTGTACCAGGACGGAGCTTCCGGCAGCAATTCCCCGAACTCGCGCAGCCATAGATCCGAGACGTCGAGGGCGATCGCCCAGGGCAGGATCTCCTCGAAGAGCTCGGGCGTCTTCTGAGGCGCGTAGCGCGCTTCGAGCTCGCCCTTTTCGGCACGGCGGATGTACTCGCGCAACCCCTCCAGCCGATCGCGCAGAATTGCTCCACGCCGGGTGGGTACGGGCATGGCACGCGCGAAGAGGAACACGAGCCCGGCCGAAGTCAGAAGCGCGAAGCCCAGCGGAGGGTTGCCCATCGCATGGATGATCGCGCCGGCGGCGGCGACGGCGCCCGCGAGGACGACCCACTCGCGGCGCGCGGTCTCGGGGCTCCGGAGGAAGTAACCGCGCCTGAGGAGCTCGTCGTAGAGCGAGGCATAGATCGGCGCAACGTGGGCGTGAAAGGTCGACCGGAGAGCGCTCGCGGTCCTCTCGCGATCCGCGCCGAAGATCGCGAGCATGACCGCACCTTCGAACGGGAGAAGGTCGTCGAGCGGTTTCTCGGTTCGCCTGAAGCGCCACTCGGTCTCCCACAGGCCCGTCTTTTCCAGAAGTGTCCGCGCGATCGCGACGTCAGCGCCGCCCTTGGCCGGATCCCTGAGGGATGCGACTCCATGATCACGAAATAGCCACGGCGCGCGAGGTCGAGGATCGTCGCGAGGACGTCACCGGGGTCGGCGCGCTGATCGATCAGCGTCCCCGCCGGGCCGGGTCGGATCCCTTCCGGCGGCCGCCACATCGGGACGATCGTGCCGGGCCCGGGATCGCGGCCGAGCCAGAGCCACCACAGGAAGAGCGCCCCCGCGACTGCGAAGGGGATCAGCGCCTCGCCGGGGATTGAGCTGATGGGCTCGGGCAGCGCTACCAGCTCCCTCCGCCTCCGCCACCGCCGCCGCCTCCGACCGAGCCGCCGCCGCCGCTTCCACTTCCGGAGCTGCCGGGCGCCGACTGGAGGGTCGAGGAGGCGGAGCTCTTGAAATCCGAGAGCCCGTCGCTAAAGCCAGCAAGGTTCCACCCCGAACTCGATCCCGCCCCGCTCCATGTCCCGACGTACCATGCTGGCGGGCTCGTGAGGAGGCCCTCGAACTGGCGAACCCAAATGTCGCTCACGTCGAGCGCGATGGCGTATGGGAGGAGCGCGCTGAAGAGCTCGGGCGTCTTCTGGGGTGCGTCCTTGAACTCGATCTCCGCATTCTCGGCGCGGCGGATGTACTCCTCGAGACCCTCGACGTGGCGGCGGACGCGGGCTCCCTCCGCGCTCATCTTCGGCATGGAAAAGCTGAAGGCGATCACGAGGATCCCCGAGAGGACGAGAGCCGGGAGTATCGCCCAGTAGCCCGCCCCGAGGGCGAGGAACCCAAGACCGAAGCCGGCGACGAGAACGAGAATCCCTCTGACGACCCACCGCGTGCGGGTGGCGGCGGGGCTGCGCGGGAAGAGCCGCCGTCGCACGAGGTCGTCGTAGATCTTCTCCTTGATCTTCGATAGATCCTTGTAGAACTCGTGCTTGAGGTCGGAGAGGCGGCGCTCGGCCTGGCCGTCGAAGAGGGCGCGCAGGACCTCCTTTTCGAAGGGCTCGAGCTCGCCTGCGTCCTGCCCCAGTCGCACTAGCTCCCAGTCCCGCCGATCGAGTCCCACCGATCCGAGGAGCTTCCCCGCGATCGAGTCGCGGTCGAAGAACTTGGGGGGCACCTCGCGGATCTGGAGGTGCCCTCGGACCGCGAGGTCGAGCACGGTGGCGACTATGTCGTCCATGTCGGCGCGCTGGTCGACGAGCGCGCCCGCGGGACCGGGGCGGAGCCCATCAGGCGGCCGCCACTGGGGAGGGATGGACCCCATGGCGGGCTCGCGACCGTAGCGACCCCAGATCCATGCGAGGAGGACCAGAACGATGAGCGGAATCGCTAGCGGGCCGTAGCGGAAGAGCATGTCTGCGGCCCGCGCGGCCGGTGTGGGTCCAGGCACGATCCCCTTGGGGAAACCAGCGGCGAGCGTGAGGCCTTCGCCCGGCTGGAGCGTACGGCGCGCGGCGAAGCGGAAGAAGCCGGGCGAGAGGATCTCGGCGGCGCAGTCGGCGTCGTTCGTCGACTCGGCGGTTCCCGCGTAACAATGAGCCTGCCACGGCGCGCTGTCGGCTCGTGCCAGCGCCCGGTCGCTAGGGAGCCGCACTGACGCCTCGACGCGTTCGATCGGGACCGGCCACTCCGTTCCCGTCACCTGCCAGTACAGCTCGTCGAGCTCGTCGAAGAACGCGATTGCGCCCTTCTCCAGCCGGTAGTGGAGGACGTATGTCACGGGACCGGTGACGCAGAAGTCGGGCGAGCCGACTCGGATCCGCGTCCGGTGTCCCTCACGCGAGACCTGGACCTCGTAGGGCTTGCCCGTCCCATCGACCACGCGGTCGACGTCGATCCCCACATCGACCGTCCCCGCGGGGATCGGGAGGTCGGGCCGCACGAGACGGCGGTATTCGACCGGGATGACGCGATAGATGCCGTGCCGGCTCAGCTTCCCGAAGTCGACCTCGATCCGCTCGACCACGTCGACCTCGCCGTTCTCGAGAACGCCGTAGTCGGAGACGAACGAACGGATCGTCCATCCCGAGTCGGGGCCAGGCGTCACGCAATCCTGAGCGGGGGCGAGGGGAGCGATCGCGAGAATTCCAATGAGGACGAGAACGAGGCGCTTCATCGTGGCGAGCCGGGCGGTTCCGGCCGCACCACGGCGTCCGCCCGTACGTCGGCTGCGGGAGCCGCACGCTCGGCAAGGTCGACAAGCTCGAAGAACTCGGCGCCGCGGAACCCGAGTGGGCCCGCGATGAGGAGATCGGGAAACCGCTCGCGGCGCGTGTTGTAGTCGCGCACGACCGCGTTGTAGTACCGCCGCGCGCTGGCCAGGTCGTCCTCCGTCTCGGTCAGCTGAGCCTGGAGGTCGAGGACGTTGACGCTGGCTCGGAGATCGGGATAGTTCTCGACCACCGCAAGGAGCTGGCGAACGCGCGCGGTGAGCGCGTTCTCGGCGGCCGCTCGCTGCTCGGG
>JBHEOA010000153.1:0-7089 GCA_046261835.1 Gemmatimonadota bacterium | reverse complement strand
CCTTCATGCCGGCGACGCCGACCGAACTACTCGACCGTAACCGACTTTGCGAGGTTCCGCGGTTTGTCGACATCGCAGTCCCTCAGGACCGCGATGTGGTACGCCAGGAGCTGGAGCGGCACCACGTTGAGGAGCGGCATCAGGCTCTCGTCCGTCTCCGGCACCTCGATCACGTGATCGGCGAGGCGCGCGACTTCCCGATCCCCCTCGCTCACGATCGCCAGCACGCGTCCGCGGCGTGCCTTCACCTCTTCGACGTTGGAGACGACCTTGGAGTACGCCGCGTCGCGCGTCGCCAGGACGACGACCGGCATGTTCTCGTCGATCAAGGCGATCGGCCCGTGCTTCATCTCGGCCGCCGGATAACCCTCGGCGTGGATGTACGAGATCTCCTTGAGCTTGAGGGCTCCTTCCAGCGCGACCGGAAAGTTGAGACCGCGCCCGAGGTAGAGGAAGTTGGTGGCTTCGCAGTACTTCTCCGCGACATCGCGGATCGCATCGTGCTTCTCGAGGACCTGCTCGATCTTCTCGGGGATCGACCACAGCGCTTCCGCGAGCTGCCGCCCGCGCTCGAGCGAGAGTTGCTTGCGCCGGCCGAGGAAGAGGGACAGCAGGGTCAGCACCGACAGCTGACAGGTGAACGCCTTGGTGGAGGCGACGCCGATTTCCGGACCGGCGTGGATGTAGACTCCGCCGTGAGTCTCGCGCGCGACGGTCGAGCCTACGACGTTGACGATTCCGAGGACCGTAGCGCCGCGACGGGCACCTTCGCGCGCAGCCGCCAGCGTGTCGGCGGTCTCGCCCGACTGACTGATCACGAACATCAGCGTCCGCTCGTCGATGATCGGGTTGCGGTAGCGGAACTCGCTGGCGTACTCGACCTCGACCGGCAGTCGTATCGCCGCTTCGAGCAGGTACTCGCCGACCATGCCGGCATGCCACGAGGTCCCGCAGGCGGCGAGCACCACACGATTGAACTCCTGCCAGCGATGGTCCTCGATGTGGCTGAGACCCCCGAGAACCGCCATCCCGTCGTCGACCATCAGCCGGCCGCGTATCGCGTTGCGAACCGACTCGGGTTGCTCGAAGATCTCCTTGAGCATGAAGTGCCGATAGCCGCCGCGCTCGATTTCCTCGAGCTCCCACGAGATCTCGTTGATCGTTCTGTCGAGTTGAAGGTTGTCGAGGTCCCTCAGTTGGTAGCCGTCGCGTGTCAGGACCACCATGTCACCGTCGTCGAGATAGATCACCTTGCGGGTGTGGCTGACGATCGCGGCGGCGTCAGACGCCACGAACAGGTTGCCGTCGTCGAGCCCTACCATGAGGGGGCTTCCCATTCGAGCGGCGACGATGCGGTCGGGCTGGTCTAGTGAAACCACGGCGATGCCATACGTCCCTTCCACGTGCTCGAGCGCCGCGCGCACCGCTTCGGCCAGGTCACCCTGAAACTCCTCCTCGATCAGATGGGCGAAGACTTCGGTATCGGTCTCGGTCTTGAGTCGATGACCATGCCGCGCCAGGTGCTCGCGCAGTGCGGTGGCGTTTTCGACGATGCCGTTGTGGACGACGGCGATTCGATCATTACAGCATGTGTGTGGATGCGCATTATCACGGGTCGGTGCGCCGTGAGTCGCCCAGCGTGTGTGCGCGATGCCGAGCGTACCGCGAGGCGGCTGTGCCGCGATCAGATCCTCGAGCAGCTGGATCCGGCCCGGGAGCTTGGCGACCTGGAGCCGCCCGTTGGGGCCGTTCTCCGGAGGGATGACCGCGACACCCGCGGAATCGTAGCCGCGGTACTCCATCCGGTGGAGCCCCTCCAGCAGAATGGGAGTCGCTTGCTCTTTACCGATATATCCGATGATCCCACACATATTGTCGACTCCTGAGCAACCCGTGGAATGGATGAATTAAAGTACCGCCAGCTGACGTACGCGGTCGACCAAATCCTCGGCGTCCTCCGGGTTGCGAGACTCGGCGATCGCCCGGACGACCGGTTCAGTTCCCGACATTCGAAGGTGGAGCCAGGTTTCACGCCTCGGCCACGTGAACCGGAAGCCGTCGGTGGTGTCGACCTCCGCCCCGTCGAACGCCCCCGCCGATCGCTCGAGGAGCGCCGGTCCATCGATCCGGGACAGAGGCAGCTTGGCCCGCACGATCGCGTACTCCGGCCAGCGTGAGGCGGCCTCGGACAGCGACTCGCCACGACGCGCCAGGGAAGCGAGAAGGAGCGCGGCACCGACCGGGGCATCGCGGGTCAGGTGGATTCCTGCATAGATCACACCGCCGTTTCCCTCTCCCCCGATCGGGGATTTCTCCTGGCGCATCCGAATCGCCACGTTGACCTCCCCCACCGCGGTCCGGAGGCAGGGAACGCCGTGAGCCTCGGCTACTCGCTCGATGACCTGACTGGTCGACAGATTGGTGGCCACCGGACCCGGGCGCTCGCCCAACACGTAGTCCGCGACGAGGGCCAGGGTCAGGTCCTCCCCCAGCACCCGTCCGTTCCCATCGACCAACGCCAGGCGATCTCCGTCCGGGTCGATCGCCAGACCCAGGTCCGCACCGATCTCGCGGACCCGCCCAGCCAGTTCACCCAGGTGAGCGGCGGTCGGCTCGGGGTCGCGCGGGAAGCGGCCGGTGGGCTCGAGATAGAGTCCGTCGACCTCGACACCCAGGGCCTCGAGCAGCGGGAGCATCGGCAGCGCTCCCGCGCCGTGGCACGCATCCAGGACGACCCTGAACTCGCTCGCACGGATCCGCTCTCGGTCGACCAGCGGGTCGGCCAGGATGCGCGCCACGTGGCGCTCGGTGGCGTCGGCCCGCGACGCGATCCCCCCCAGCTCGTCCCAACCGGCGCGTGGAATCGCGTCCCGCTCGACCAGGCTCCGGACGTCCCGCCCCTGCTCGGGCGTCAAGAACATCCCCTGATCGGAAGCCAGCTTGAGGGCGTTCCATTCTGCCGGGTTGTGGCTCGCCGTGATCGCGATCCCACCCGCCGCCTTCTCATCCTCGACGGCGAGGAGGATGGTGGGGGTGCAGGCCATACCGACATCGAGGACGTCGCAGCCCGCGGAGCGAAGACCGGCCTCCGCGGCGGCCGCGAAGACGGGCCCACTCACTCGGGCGTCGCGCCCCAGGACGATCGTGGTCCTCCCCGTCCGGGCCCGGGCGGCCGCCCCGTGCGCGGCAGCCCACGCTGCTACGACCTCCGGGGTGAGCGACTCGCCCACGATGCCCCGGATCCCCGAGACGCTGATGACCAGGTTCATGAGTCGAATCTACCCTCGCCGGGGCGGATCATCTCTCTAACGAATCGTGACATCTCCTAGGAGACCTCGCACTTTGTGACCCAACGGAAGCTTCCCTAGCCGCGGAGGGGACCATGGAGACCTTGCTCGACTGGAGCTACCTGATCGGGCGGATCCTGTTTTCGGCGATCTTCCTGTTGTCGGGGATCAACCACTTCGCTCAGCGAAATGCGATGGGCCAGTACGCCCAGTCGAAGGGTGTACCCGCGGCCGCACTGATGGTGCCGCTGACCGGGCTCATGATCCTGCTTGGAGGGCTCAGCGTGTTGCTCGGCTACTTCATGGAGATCGGGACCTGGCTGATCATCCTGTTTCTCCTCCCCACCTCTTTCATGATGCACGACTTCTGGAAGGTGCCCGATCCGATGCAGAGGGCCAATCAGCAGGCGCACTTCATGAAGAAAATGGCGATGACCGGTGGCTCGCTGATCCTCTACTGGACGGTCCAGACCCTTGGCTACGGCCCATTCACCCTGGGCGAGCCGATGGGCTGAGAGCGCGGTTCAATGCCTACGGAGGTCGTGACCCTCGAGGGTCACATCATCGATTCGCTGATCCTTCCCAAGGTGCTGGACGAGATCGTTGAGCTCGGGGCCAACTACGAGATCGTCGATCTTCGCATCGGTCGGAGCCATCAGGACGAATCCTTCGCCAAGATCCGGGTGACGGCCGCGAGCGAAGGAGAGATGGCGCAGCTCCTCGATCATCTGCGAAACCACGGCGCCAATCCCGAGACCGTCGAGGACGCGCTACTCGCGATTGCAGACATCCCGGGTGCGTTCCCACCCGGGTTTTATTCGACCACGAACCTGGAAACCGAGGTGCGTATCGAAGGCAAGTGGTTGCATGTGGAGCACTGCGAGATGGATTGCGGCGTCGTCGTCGATGAAGAACGGGCCCGGACGATCGCAATGAGCGAGGTCCGCCCGGGTATGCCGATCGTCGTAGGTGGCCGTGGAATTCGAGTAACTCCCCTCGAGAAGCCGCGTTTGCATGAGGGTTGGGCGTTCGAGTTCATGGGCTCGGAAGTGTCATCGGAGAAGCCCAAGGCGCTGCTGGTCGAGCGGGTCGCCAGAGAGATGCGATCGGTGCGTGCCTCGGGGAAGCGGATCCTCTGGGTCGTAGGTCCGGCGGTCGTTCACACCGGCTCGGGTCCGGACCTGTGCGACCTCATCCGCTCTGGATACGTGCAAGCGTTGTTCGCCGGAAACGGTGTCGCGGCGCACGACATCGAGTCCAACGTGTTCGGTACATCGCTGGGTGTGCACCTCGAGGAAGGAAGCGCGGTCGAGCACGGCCACGAGCACCACATCCGGGCGATCAACGAAGTGCGACGGCACGGATCGTTCAAGGCGGCCATCGACTCGGGCATGTTAAGCGACGGCATCGTTTACCATCTCGTAACGCGCGGGGTCGAATACCTCTTCGGGGGCAGCGTGCGCGACGACGGGCCGCTGCCAGAGGTGGTGACCGACATGCTCGAGGTTCAGCGGAAGCTGAGGGCGATGATCTGGGGCCGACAGGGTGAGGACCTGATCGGTCTGTGTATCGTGGCAGGCACGATGCTCCACGGCATCGCGACCGGGAACTGTCTACCGGCGTCGGTGCCCCTCATCTCGATCGACATCCAGCCGGCGACCGCCACCAAGCTCATGGACCGCGGCTCCTGGCAGTCGCTCGGCATCATCACGGATGTGGGCCTGTTCCTGCGCGAGCTGGCAGCGCGGCTAAATCGGGAGTAGACCGGAGCTCCGGATCTTCAGGGATACACGTCCGGCACCGTCGCCTGCGTCTGGGGCGGTCGGACGTAATTACCCGGCTCCTGCCGAGGCGGCAGCTCGATCGAAGACGGGGTCAGGTCTTCGTACGGGAAGAGGCTCAGAAAATGATGCATCACGTTGAGGCGTGCGTGACGCTGGACGTCGGCGTTCGCGACGTACCATGGGGCTTCTTCGATATCGGTCGCTTCCATCATCCGGTCCTTCGCCTTGGAGTAATCCACCCAGCGTGACCGCGCCTCGAGGTCCATCGGACTTAGCTTCCAGCGTCGGGTCGGGTCCTCGATCCGCTCCTGGAACCGGCGCTCCTGTTCCTCGTCGCTCACCGAAAGCCAGTACTTGATGAGCCGGATGCCCGACCGGACGAGCATCCGCTCGAACGACGGGCAGGATCGCATGAACTCCTCGTACTCGTGTGGCGTGCAGAACCCCATGACGCGTTCGACGAGGGCCCGATTGTACCAGCTCCGGTCCAGGAGCACGATCTCCCCTGCCGCTGGCAGATGGGCGATATAGCGCTGGAAGTACCACTGCGTCTTCTCGCGCTCCGTCGGGGTGCCGAGCGCGACGATCCGCGCCATGCGCGGATTGAGGCGCTCCGCAATCCGCTTGATCGTTCCGCCCTTTCCCGCCGTATCTCGACCCTCGAACACGACGACGACCCGAAGCCCCTCCCCTCGGATCCATTCCTGAAGCTTCACCATCTCGGTCTGAAGGCGCGAGAGCTCTTTCTCATACGCCTTCCGCTTCATCTTCTTCTTCGGCTGAGAATCCCGCTGCTTCTTGGGCTGAGGCTCCTGTTGTTTCTTCGCCGTGTCCTTCTTAGCCATGCCTCCCCCTATCGGTTCGCATCGATCGGACCTGCCACGCCGACTACCTCGCCGCGCGGAACCGTGCCAGGCGCCGCGGCGGGACGCAGGAAATCGTAGCACCACGCTCCAGCGATCGCCCCGGCGATGGGCGCGATCCAGTAGAGCCAGTGGGCGGTCCACGTCGACGCCGCGACCGCGGGGCCGAGCGAGCGCGCCGGGTTCATCGAGGCTCCGGTCAGCGGCCCGCCCATCAGCACGTCGAAGCCGATCGTGAGCCCGACCGCTAGGCCGGCGAATCCCGCAGTCACGCGCTCGTCGGAGGCTACCGCCGTCACGACGAACATGAGCGCGAACGTGAGCAGGAACTCGACGGCGAAAGCGGCGCCGCCCGGGATCGAGGGGACGGTCTGCCCCAGACCTCCGTCCGTGCCGACCAGCGTGCGGAGGGTCAAAGACGCGGCAATCGCACCTACGCACTGCGCAGCCACGTACGCCGGAACGTCGCGTGCGGGGAAACGCCCGATCGACCAGAACGCGAGTGTGACCGCCGGGTTCAGATGGGCACCCGAGAGGTGTCCGATCGCGTACACCATCGCCAGGATCACGAACGCGAAGGCGAGCGCGACGGCGACGATCCCTCCCGTGGCCCCGGCCGTGACGATCGCACCGGTCCCCATGAAGACGAGGAAGAAGGTTCCCAGCGCTTCGGCTGCTGAGCGATGGCCCAGGTGCCGAGGTACGTCGGGATGGGAGATCACGGCCGGCATCGTGGAATCAATATATCTTATTGGTTTGGCGTGCTGCGCCTCCAGACCATACGTAGGGTGAGATGAACATCATTAGGACCTTGGCGCTTCGAAGTTTCCTGCTCTTGAGCGTAGTGCTCGTGGCGGGATCCGATCCGCACACCCCCGCCGGCCTCCGCGCGCAAGATGCCGCTCATGCGGCCAGGGAATCGGCGGACCCGACCTACGTCTCGCACCCGCCGATCCGCGCATTGCCGACGCCCTCCGACCGGCCGATGGACGAGGGTCCGGCGTACTTCGTCGATCCGAACGGAAGCGACGCCAACGACGGCTCGAAGGGACACCCCTGGAAGACGCTGCGCCATGCGATCGCCCAGCTTCGCCCGGGCCATACGCTCTATCTCCGCGAGGGGATCCACTGGGCCTATGGGCAGGTGAATCTCGG
>JBHEOA010000152.1:0-3464 GCA_046261835.1 Gemmatimonadota bacterium | reverse complement strand
GTCGGCGCCCGGCGGCTCCGAGGTCGAGCGCTCGGCCTACCAGGACTCTTCAAGCCCGCGGATGGAGGCCTTTGCGTCCTGGCGCTGGCGGGCCTGTGCCTGGCCTATGCCATGGCCTACTCGATCCCCCAGCGGATGCGCGTCTATGCGAGCGGCCTCCGGTCGATGAAGGTCGACCTCGCGACGGCGGCCGATGAGGCGGGGATCGAACGCGGGATCGTCTTCGTCGCCACGAGCTGGGGCGACCGCATGTTGGCGCGTCTCTATGACGCCGGGGTCTCCGCCGACCTGGTGGAGCAGGTATACCGTCACGCCGATCACTGCGAGCTGGCGGGGGTGATCGACAGGGAGGGTGGGCTCCCGACGTCGCGTCTCGAGGCCTCGCTGCGCGATCTGATGCACGGTCCACCTGCGCCGCGCCTGGGAGGCGGAATTAACGGTGACGTGACCTTGCGCCTCGCCCCCGGCCGCCCGCTGGCGTCCGCGTGCGTGCAGGAGATCGAGCACGACCGCCGCGGGTTCACGATCTACCCGCCGCACGTTCTGGCCAACGAAATGCCGGTGGGCGGTGCCCTCGTGATCGCCCGCGACCTGCGCGCGCGAAACGGCGAGCTGGCCGCGCGTCACCGCGGTCTCCCCACCTATCGCTACCGTCCCGATGGTTTTACGGCGCTGCCCGAGAGGGGGGAGGGTGTGGAATAACCGACACCGCCAAACCCTCGACCGTCGAGTGAGTGACGGGGTGGGGACGAGAGCTACCGGGCCCCCCTGTGGGGGTCGTGGGCCCAGAACTTGCAAACCACCTTCTATCATGTTCCCACCGACCGACTCCCTTCGTCGTCTCCGCGGCGGGTACACTCTTATCGAGCTCCTAGTCGTGGTGGTCTTCATCGCGATCCTGGCGACGATCGCGCTCAATCGCTTCCGGAACGTCAGCCAGAAATCGATCGACACGACGATCAAGAGCGATATCCGCAACGCCATGGCGGCCGAGGTGGGGTACTACGCCGATGCCGGGTCCATATCCCTTTTTCGGTGGTGTCGGGTGGAAAGGCGACCGAGCTCGATTTCGATGCCTCGCCTGGCGTCTCCATTACGGCGACTCTGGCAGGTGCGGGGATCAAGATCATAGGCAGCCACCCGGGTTCGACCGAGTCCTGGTGCTTGAACACGTCGAGCAGCAGCGAGATCGTGTCCGGAACCAGCTGCTAGTCCGGTTCTGCTAGGCCGCCGGCGGGCGCCGGCCGTTTCGTCAGCGCCGCCGTTTCGTCAGCTTCGGTCCCCCTCGAAAAACCTCGCTATGAGATGGGCGCGAAGCGCGTACTCCATTCTCGAGCTCCTCGTCGTTCTCACCATTCTGGCGATCCTGGTCGCGGCCGCCTCGCCGGCCCTCTCGCGGGCGTCGCGTCGCTACACGGCGCTGTCGGCTGCGCGCGAGCTGAGATCGGACCTGGTGGCCGCTCGGACGCGAGCGATCCTCGAGGGGGCTACGGTCCGGGTGGTGGTCGACACGCTGGTGGGGAGCTACGGCGTGGTGACCGCCGAGGGTGACACGGTACGTCGGCGGAGGCTTCCATCGGTGCTCCTCCTGCGATCGACCGCCTGGCGGCAGGAGATTCTCTTCACGCCGCGCGGGACGAGCAGCCTCTACAGCACGACGTGGATCGGCGTTGCCGGCGACCCCGATGCCCACTGGCACGGTGCCCGTGTCGCGCCGACCGGGGCGGTCATCGCCCTGTGAGCGGGCGATGCACGCTCCCGCTGACGGAGCCGCCGGCCCTCTCATCTGCCGCCGGTCGTAACGGGACCACCCTCATCGAGGTCGTCGTGGCATTGCTGCTCCTCGCCGTTGGAGCCATGGCGCTCGCGGCCGGCATCGGGGCCGGCGAGAAAGCGCGCCGGGAGGCAGTGTCACGCGGGCTGGCCCAGGCCGCGGCCGAGGGGTGGCTCGAGACGTGGCGCGCGGAACCGTGGCCGGCGCCTTCCTCCGGGGTGCGGGAGGTGCGATGGGGTGGTTGGCGGGGCTGGGTTGGCTGGCGCGTCACCACGCTGGCGCCATGTCTCATCGAGGGACGCGTCGAGGCGGGTCCCATGCGTCGAGTCGCGTCGGTCGTTCTGGTTTCACGTCGGTTTCGAGAGGAGGCATCTGGTTGTTGAAGTCCGGGTTGTTGAAGTCCGGGGTGTCGAAGTCGGCGGTGTCGACGTCCCAGACCGGCTTCACGACCTCCGAGTTCCTGGTGGCGGCCGTGGTGGGGCTCCTCGTCACCGGCGCGGCGCTCGCGCTGTGCGCGGCCGGCAACCGGGCCGTCGCCGCGTTGGCGGCGGGCCACGCGGCGTGGAGCGAGACTCGCGCGGTCGCCACGCTGTGGAGTTCCGAGTGGCGTGGAGCGGGATACGATCCTACCGGAGGTTCCGGGGCGGGGATCGTCCGTCTCGATGCTGTTACGATCGAGCTCAGCGCCGACTGGAACGGCGATGGCGCGCTCCTTCCCACCGACCGGAATCCGAACGAACGGCTGGCCTATGCCCTCGCGCCCGGCAGCTGGCGGCGCGGCGTCAACGATGGCCCGCGGCTTCTGGCGGCCTGGCCCGATTCGGCCCGCTTCGTCTACCGCGGCCTGTCGGGACTCGTCCTCGAGACCCCTCCCGCGCCCGACGAAGTCCAGCTCGCCGAGGCTTGGGTATGGCTTCCCGGAGCTCGAAGCGCGCGCGCGATCGAGGTCCGGTGGGTAGCGGCCCGACGCAACCCTCAGGGTCGGCCTTGAGGGTCCGGCCTTGAAGGCGCGCGCCTGTGACGCCTCCGGGGCAGCGCTCGGGGTGGTCCTCTGGGCGCTGGTGGCGCTCGGCGCTCTCGCCCTGGCGGCCGCGTTGTCCGGACGGGTCGAGACGGCACTCGCGCACAACTACCGCGACCATGCGGCCGCGCTCGCGCTCGCCGAGGCGGGCCTGGCCGAGGCGCTCGCGCGCGAAACGGCCGTGCCGGGGCCGGCTGGGGTCGACCGTTCGGCGGAGGGGACGCTCGAGACAGGGCAGTGGGTCGCCCGCTGGACGCCCGGCGCCGGCCGATTCGCCATTCGAGCGGAGGGCCGGAGCGGCCGGGCGACCCGAGTGGTCGAAGCGTGGATCGAGCGCGGCGGGGTGCTGTCGCCGCGCATCGTCGCCTGGCGCGAGGTGCGATAGCAGAAACCCTTTCGGGGCACGTCCTCGATGACCCTCCCACGAGCGAGAAGCTCTCGGGAGAGTGGACGAACGCAATGCCCGGAGCGAGGTCGGCGCCCCTCGACTCGGGCTTTGGCGACGTAACCTATTGGCGCGCTTGTAGTTTCAATCCTGACCCTTGAGGTGGAACGTTTCTTGCCATCTAGGATTCCGTCGTCGCAGGTGCCGCTTCCCCGGGGCCGGAGAAGCGACACCCGAAGCTGCCGGCACCCCGAGACCGGCGGCCTACGACGGCCCGGCCGCCC
>JBHEOA010000151.1:0-6157 GCA_046261835.1 Gemmatimonadota bacterium | reverse complement strand
GCGATCGCCACGCGCTGGCGCTGACCGCCCGAGAGCTCGGCCGGCCGGTGGGTGGCGCGGTCCTGGAGATCGACCGCGCGCAGCGCGGCCTGGGCGCGCTCCATCCGCTCCTCGCGCGGCACCCCGCCATAGACCAGCGGCAGCTCCACGTTGTGAAGGGCGGTCGCCCGGGGCAGCAGGTTGAACGTCTGGAAGACGAAACCGATCTCGTGATTCCGCACCTGGGCGAGCTCATCGTCGTCGAGGTCGCTGACCTTCCGGTCGTTGAGCCAGTACTCTCCCGACGTCGGCGTATCGAGGCAGCCCAGCAGGTTCATGAGCGTCGACTTGCCCGATCCCGATGGTCCCATGATGGCGACGTACTCGTTGCGGTCGATGTCGAGGTCGACGCCGTCGAGGGCGTGGATACGCTCGATCCCCATCTCGTAGAACTTGGTGAGGCCCCGGGCGTGGATGATCGGACGCTCGCTCACTCGTCCTCCTCCTCGTCGGCGCTGCCGTCCCCCGCCTCACCGGCCGGCCCGGGCTTCACCGGGTCCCCTTCGGAGAGATCCCGCAGCGCCTGATAGGGGCCGCTGACCACCTCCTCGCCACCCTCGAGACCTCTCACGACCTCGAAAAACCGGTCGCCCGCGACGCCCACGCGCACCGGCACGAACTGCGCCCTGGCGTCATCCACCACGAAGACACCCTCCCGCTCGGTGACGCCCTCCGTGCTGACCGAGTCGTCGGAGATCTGACGCACGACGAGCGACTGGACCGGGATCGCCAGCACGTCGTCGCGCTGGGCGGTCACGATCTCCGCCGAGGCCGAGAGTCCCGACCGGGCCGCGGGAATCGATCCCTGGAGCGTGATCTTGACCTCGAAGTCGGTGGCGTCGGGCGAGGGGCCGGCCGCGGTGGGGACGATCTTGGGCGAGGTCGCGACCTCGGTCACCCGGCCGACGAAGGTCGTGTCGGGGAACGCGTCGATCGTCACCCGCGCCTCCTGGCCTACGTCGATCTGAACGACGTCGGTCTCGTCGACGTCGACGGTCGCTTCCATGACACCCAAGTCGGAGATCTCCATGAGCACGGTCCCCGGCTGGTTCATAGTGCCGATCATCGCGACCTCGCCTTCCTCGACATTGAGGCGGGTCACGATGCCATCGATCGGGCTCGTGATCGTGACGCGGCTCAGCTCGTGACGCGCGCCGCGGAGGCTGGCGGACAGCTGGCCCGTGCGACTGCGGGCCGCCCGCACCGCCCCCTCACGCGCCTTGAGCTCGGCCTCCGCTTGCTCGAGCTCCGCGCGGGGGATGAGCTCGGCTTCGGCCAGCTCGCGCCGCCGATCGTATTCCTGCTGCGCCCATGCGAGCTGGGCCTCGGCCTGAGACAGCTCGGCCTGAGCCGCCTGCACGCCGGCCGCCTGCGCGCTCGCCTGGGCCGCGAGGTTGACGGGATCGATCTGCAGGAGGAACTGCCCCTTGCTGACGCGCTGACCCTCGGCGACTCCGATCCGCACGACCTCGCCCGGAGACGTGGCCTGGATCGAGACCGACTGCTGGGGCTCCACCGTCCCGCTCGCGCTTACGATCGCCGTGAGATTTCTGCGCTCGATCTTCTCGACCTCGACCTCCATTCCCCCCTCGCGCCGGGTGGCGACGCTCACGACCACGAGGACGACGACGAGAGCGGCGGCGCCGAGGATGATCCACTTCTTCCTGGAGCGCTTCATCGAATCGCCTCCTCCGGCATGAGCGGCATCCCCGTCACCTGCTCGAGGGCGACGAGCGCGAGATAGAAGTCGTACGTCGCGGTGATCAGATCGGTCTCGGCCTGGGACGCGCGCACGCGCGCGTCGAGCAGGTCGACGAACGACCCCGCGCCGGTCCGGTAGCGAGCCTCAGCGAGGCGCAGATCCTCGCGAGCGAACTCCACGCTCGCGGCCGTGGCCTCGTGCGCGGCCAGGGCGGTGAGGAGGCGCGAGTGCGCCACCCGAACCTGCTCCTCGAGGGCGAGGGTGGTCCGCCGCTCCTCGGCGCGCGTCCGCCGGAGCGTCGCGTTGGCCCGGCTCGTCTCGGCGTAGCGCTCGAAGCGGCCGAACAGCGGCCAGTTGAGGCTCACGACTGCGAAGCTGCGCTTGTCGAAGTCTCCGAACTCGAACCCCGACGTGTCCGTCACCGAGCGTGAGAGGCTGTACTGGAGCTGAAGCGAGGGGATGTACCTGGAGCGGGCGATCCACAGCCCCGCCTCGTCGATCCGCTCCTGGGCCCGGACCTCCTGGATCGCGGGATGGACCTCGGTCGCGCGGTTCACAAGCTCGTCGACTTCGAACACCGGACGGAAGACGACGAAATCGCCGGTCAGCTCGACTGGACCCGGCGGAAGGGCGCCACCGAGGAGGCTTCGAAGCGCGAGGAGCGCCTCCTCGGCCCGCTGTCGCGCCTGGAGGAGCGACACCTCGCCCTGGTTGACGGAGAGATTGGCCTGCAGGACGTCGGACTTGGTCACCGCGCCCACCTCATAGCGCGCGTCAGCGAGGCGGACGTGCTCTCCGAGGCGCTCGAGCTCACGCTCGGCCTGTGTCGCCAGCGCCTGTTCGCGGCGGGCGGTCAGGAATTGCTCTTCGACGTCCACGGTCGTGGTCAGCTCCTGGGCGTCATACCGGGCGATAGCGCGCTCCACCGAGGCCCGCGCGCTCTTGATGCGAAACAGGTCGCGCCCCGCGTCGAGCATGGAGTGGATCAAATTCCACTGGTAGACGGTGCTGTACGACTTGGGGGTTATGAACTCGCTGCCGAAGAGGACGAAGCTCCCCTCGCTCGAACGTTGCAGCTGGCCCTCGAGATCGAACTGGGGGAGAAGAGTGCCGTACGCGCTCCACCTCTCCGCACCGGCGGCGGACCGGTCGAACGCCGCTTGATGCACGACGGGGTTCTCCTCGAGCGCGATGGCGACCGCGCGCCCGAGCGAGAGCTCCACCGTGTCACGCGCAGCGGGGATCTGGCCAGCCGCCGGCGCGGCCAGGGCGAGGAGAGCGAGCGCGCCCAGGGCGCGCCATCCGTATGCGTTCATCGCGTTCGTCTCTAGGAGTCGAAAGGTGGTGGTGTCCCGCGAGCCCCGGGTCGCGAGTCTGCTGCTGGACGACCCGCGGACTCTCTCGTTCAATAATCTAGTGGTTTTTGCTGTTGCTCGGCCCTCGAGTCTCTCGGTCCTCGATTCCCTCGATCCTCGACTTCCTCGATCCTCGAGTCGAGGGACCGAAGAGCTCCGAGAGCCCGATTCGGAAACCGGGCAGGACGTCGCCCCCGTCGAGCTCGTCGCCTTCTCCGAGGAGCCGGATGTCTTCCCGCGAGGGGTAGACGACGACGCTGCGGCCAACAGGGTCGACCACCCAGACCAGCCGCGACCCCGAATCGAGGTAGTCCAGCACCTTGTCGTGAATCTCGGAGAGGGTATTCGAGGGCGAGACGATCTCGACCGCCAGATCGGGGGCGAGCCGGCCGAAACCTCTCGGGGTCTTCGTCGGCACGTGCTCGGCGGCGACAAAGGCGACGTCCGGCGCGCGAACGGTCGGTGGGTCCTCGAAGAGAACGAATCCCGTCTCGGCGGTCAACACCTCGCCCAGCCCGTGCTCGTGGACGAAGCTGCCGATCAGGTAAAGGAGCCAGCCGCCGAGGCGTCCATGCTCGAACCCAGCGGGTGGCTCGCGGACGACGCGGCCGCGCACGAGCTCGCTGCGCCAACCGTCGCCCGGGAGACGCTCGAACTCCTCGATCGTCAGGAGAGGTCCTTCAGTCGGCATCGAATCACGAGCCACGTGCGATTCCCTCCGGCGAAGCCGCCAGGCGCGAAGTTAGCACGATTCAGGCCCCTCGCTCGCGGCGGCGGCAGGGAACAATCTGCGACCGCTATGTGACGGCATTTCGACGCGTGTTGGCGTCAGCCGTTCTCGCGAATCTCGACACGATCGCCGGTCTGGACGATCACCGCGCCCCGGCCGCGGCCGCGGAAGGTGAAGCGGCCCTGCCCTGTCTCGATGCGCCAGGTCCCGGGAAACCGGTGGACGAGTGCCTGGGTGTAGGCGCGGGTGAACTCTTCGGCGTCGCGCGGCGTGTCCCAGGCGAGCGACCAGGAGAACCGATGCCCGCCGTTGGGCAGGCGATACAGCGCGTAGCGGTCGCCGTCCCACCCCCGCGCCGGCTCGGCCGCGGCGGAGTCGCCGAGCGCGGCGGCCAGGACGAGGCGGGCGCCGAACTCCCCCCAGCTCCCGCTGGTCAGGATCTCGGCGCCGGCCTCCCCTTCGGGGACGTTCAATGCGCGCGGGACGTCGCGCGCTCGCCAGTACCGCTCGGGATGGAGGATCTGCTCGGTCGAGGCGGGAGGGTCGTGGTACAGACGGTCGACGGCGCCCCAGCCGCCCACGCCCAGGGTCTCGATCACGAACCGCGAACCCTCTACGTACGGAAAGAGGAGGAGTCGCTGGAGCGCCTCGGGCGCGCGCTCGAACGTGGGATACGCCGCCGAGATAGCCGTGCCCTGCCCCTCGAGCAGCCGGGCGATGTCGGGGAGCTGCTCGATCGTCTGCCCGGTGGGGGCGAGCAGGTAGGCGATCATGACCGCCATGGCGTCCCCCTCCACGACCGCCCCCCGTGCGAGCGCTCCGTCCTCGGTCGGCGAAAGCTCGGTGAGCCACCGGTCGAGGTCGAAGTGCTGGTCCTGGAGGGCGTGCGTCGCCTCGTGGGCGACGACCGCCCGTTGGAGGAGCGGAGGCAACCAGTCGGCCAGATAAAATGTTTGGACGTGCGGATCGTAGTAACCGGCGATCTGCTCGGCGTAGAGCCGGACGACGAGGTCCTGGAGGTCGAGCCCGGCGGGAATCAGGCCCACGTGGACGAGGAGCGCTTGGTACGACTCCCACTGGGCGGAAGACATCTCGCGCTCGAGCGACGCGCGCGCGTAGGCCTGAATCGTCGGCCGGTTGCTGACCTGGAAGTCGACCGGTCGGCGCCAGTCGAGGTCGCGGATCCCGGCGACCTCCCGCGAAACCGCACGCGCCGCGGCGACGAGCGCGGCGGGGGCTTCGCGTTGGGCGAGCGCCGGCGTAGCGGTTCCCAGGAGGGCCAGCGCGAGGAGTGGAAACCGTGGAAACCGTGGCATGAAAATCCTAAGATAGAAGGCGTGAAGACGATGCCCAACGCGATCCGGATCTGGAGCGTCACCGTCGCGGCGATCGCAGCGCTGCAGATTGCGGCCCCCGTCGAGGGACAGGAGGTCCGCCCCATGGGCCCCGTGCTCGAGCCCGCCAATCAGGGCCCGCGTCCGGAGGAGGAACCCGGGCGAGTCCCACTGCCGCCCCTGTCGAGTCGGGCCGCGTCCGCCGATCGCGCGCGGGCGCGCGTCGCCTCCGTCCTGCCCGCGGCGTGGAGCTCGATCGCGTCCCGCTACCAACCCCTTTGGGAGGGCGCCGGCGCGGCGACGGGATTCGGGCTCGAGCGGTGGGGCTCGTACTTCGCGGCCGCCGGGATCGTCCCCCAGCTCAGCCCCCACCCCTTCCTCTCCCCGTGGGGAATGCTGAGCTACGAGGGATGGCTGTTCGACCGCTATCGGGCGGCGTGGGAGGAGGCGTACGACACGGACGAGCGGCTCGATACCGCAGCGAGCTGGCTCCAGCGCGGTGATCGGGCGATGGCCGAGGGCCGGATCGAGGACGGGATCTTGGCTTACCGGCGCGTCACCCAGGGTGTGCCCGAGTATCCGCTCGGGTGGCTGGCGCTCGGGGCGGCCCTCGCCGAGGCCGGGGATGACGATGACGCTGCCCGCGCCTTGCGCCAGGGGCTAGACCGCTACCCCTCGTGGCTGGCTCCGGCCCTCGACTGGGAGATGCTGTACGGATCCGCGGAGCGGCTGCTCGCGGTCCAAGCGGCGACGGCCGAGCGCGCGGCGGCGGGAAGCGATCCGGCCCGGCTGGTGGCGGGAGTCCTCCACCTGTACGGTGGGGCCCCGGCGACGGGGCGGCGGCTACTGGCGGGGCTGGTCGACGATCCCCACGCCGAGATGCTCCAGACCCGCGGACCGCGCTAAACGCCTCGAAAGACCGTGGACCTCGACAGAGGTCTACTCACCCACAGTTGAGCAGATAGAGGCGGCTCTGGGGATGCTGCACTCCCGGGTT
>JBHEOA010000150.1:0-8879 GCA_046261835.1 Gemmatimonadota bacterium | reverse complement strand
TGTCGACTTTGACGTCCAGTGAAACCTCCCTCCCCGCAATCTCGACTCGGTCCCGGTTGATGCGACCCTGGATCGCAACCGCTGCCCGATCGAGGAACTCGGTGACCGAGACCCCGTACGCGACAAGACGACTCCGGTCGGGCACCAGGACGAGCTCGGTTTCCTGATCTCGCTCGAACCAGAGCCCACTCGCGTTGGGGTTCACGTCGCGAATGCGTGGAAAGCTCCGGAGCCGAGCCGCCAGATCCGATGCAAGCCGCTCCAATTCGCGGTAATCGTAGCCCAGAAGCTTCAGAGAGTAGCTCGGCGTACCTCCGCTGCCGCCGTAAAAGGAAGGTCCGAAGCCGTACACACGCACTTCGGTCCCGCCATACTCGCGGGAATACGCCAACAGGCGCTCCTTGATCTCGGCCGGGATCTCTGTAGTCGTAAGATTATCCGGAAAGCTCGCGCGGATGTGGCCGAACTCGGACTGGACGCGCGTCACGTAGCGCTTGACTTCCGGAATCCGGTCGAGTCTCTCTTCGAAGCCTTGGCTGATTCGGTCGGTATGGTCGAGCTCGGAGCCGCGTGGCATCTCGATCTGGATCGAGAGAAAGGTCTCGTCGCCCCGTTCGCCCCAGATGCGCCCACGTGGCACTCGGTCCCAAAAGAGCCACCCGCTCAGGACCAGTGCGACGAAGGCCGCAGAGACCGTCATCCTCGGATGTCGAAGCGTCCAGACGATCGTCCCGCGGAAGCCGCGCCGCGGGAGCGAGGGTTTCACGACCTTTATCGAGCGGCCCTCACTCCCCGTCGTGCCGGCCGATGGACCAAAGACGGTTCTCGCGGCGAGTGTCGGAACCGCGGTCAGCGCGATCACCAGGCTGACCGCCAGGACAGCCACCACCGTCCAGGCGAACGGGACGTAGTAGACGCGAAGCTCGCCCTGGGCGTAGAGAAATGGTGCGAAGACGATCAGGGTCGTCGCCGTAGCAGCGAGGACGGGTAGCGCGACCTCACGCGCACCATGTGCAGCCGCCGCGATAGGCGACTCGCCCTGGGTGCGGCGCGCTTCGATCCTCTCCAGTACGACGATCGCGTTATCGACGACGAGACCGATCCCCATCGCGAGGCCGGCCAGCGTGAGGAGGTTGAGCGAGAGCCCTCCGACTCGCAGCAGGCCAATGGCGGTCAGAATGCTCGCGGCGACCGAGCCGCAAGCGATGAAGGCAGGCGCGAGACGACGAAACGCGAGGACCAGAACGAGGAGAACTACGGCGACGGCGATCAAAGCCCTGTCCCGCAGACGCGACATCTCGAAACGGATCTTTTTCGTCCGGTCGTGGTCTTCGATCAGCTGGAATCCCAATGGCAGATCCGGAACGAGCTCGGCCATTCGTTCCCGGACGCGGTCGGCAACCTGGATCGCATTGGAGCCAGCTTCTGCATGGATGAAGAGCGTGACGGCGGGTTCGCCGTCGACCCGGTAATGACTCCGCGGCTCGGCGTACGAGAACGCCACGTCGGCGACGTCGCCGAGGCGAAGCGCGGCCGACGAGGACGTCTCGCGCCTCAGAACGAGTGTTTCGACGTCGCTCACGCGATTCGCGCGATCGGCAATCGCGATCGTCCACTCGCGGTCGTGGCGACGGATCGTGGCTCCCGACCCGGAGATGTTGAGGCCGGTGGCGATCGCATCCCGCACGTCGCTGGGCGCTAGGGAATGGGCGGCCAGCCGAACTGCGTCGAGCCGCACCTGGAGCTCTCGGTCCGTGCCGCCGACCGTCTCGACCCCGTCGACCCCCTCGACGGCGCGAATCGCGGGTTCGACGCGCTGGACCGCGAGCTCGCCCAGCCCCCCGATCGTCGAGGGTCCAACCAAGGCATAGCTCAGGAGGGCCTGGTTGTTGATGGCGAAGGCATCGGGCACGTAGGGCTCCACGAGCGGGCGATCGGCTCCTGGGGGAAGCGATCGCGCAAGCGCCGCCAGTCTCTCCGATAGCTCGAGTCGCGCGAATTCCATGTCTGTGCCGCGAGCGAACTCGACCGTCACGACAGCTCGCTCGGGATACGAGGTCGAGGCGACCGATTTCACCCCGCGCACGCTCTGCGCTACCGCCTCGACCCGGGCGGTGACCAACGACTCGACCATCTCGGGTGACGCCCCCACCCATGCGACGTGAACCTCGAGTCGCGGAAGCTCGACCTGGGGGAGCAGGTCGAGCGGTACGCGAACGAGGCTCATCGCCCCGAGCACCGCGAGAGCGGCGGTCGCAGTCAAAGTGGTGATCGGGCGCCGGACCGCGAGCCAGATCAAGCGCCCCGCCGGACATACGAGCTCATGGGCGGCGCTCGGCGACCACGCTGTAGAGGACTGGAATGACGATGAGAGTGAGAACGGTCGATGTCACCATACCCCCCAGGAGTGCGATCGCGAGGGGAGCATAGAGCTCGCTGCCGTTGCCGAGTCCCAAGGCCATGGGCAACACGCCCAGGATCGTGGTCAGCGACGTAATGACGATAGGCCTCAGCCGCGCGCGACCGGCCTCGTAGATCGCATTCCGAAGACCGAGACCGGCACGGCGTGCCTGATTGATGAAATCGACCTTGATGATCGCATCGTTGTCGACGATCCCGATCAAGACGACGATTCCGATCCCGCTCATCGTGTCGATCCCGTGTCCCGTCATCGCCAGCGCCACAATGGCCCCCACCATACCCAGGGGAACGGCCAGCAAGACGACCAACGGCTGGATCAGGGACTCGAATTGAGCGGCCAGGATCAAGTAGACGAGAACCAGAGCGAGAAGAAATGCAAAGGCCACACCACGCAGGCTACGTTGCAGCTCTTCGCCGCCTCCCCCGACTGTGACCTCCACTCCGGGTGGTAGCACCAGGTCGTCCAACGCACTGTCGACCGCCGCCATGGCACCCGAAAGGCTTCCCCGCGCGACGTCTGCGGTCACCCGGGCGATGCGTTTCTGTTCTTCGCGCTCGATCGCCACAGGGCCCAAGACCTCTTCGACTCGTACGAGGACCCGGAGCGGGACGCCCTGTACCGTGCCGGCGAGCACGTTCCCGAGATCGCGGCGTCCCTCCGAAGCCGTGCGAACGACGACGGGCACCTCGCGGTCGAATCCCGCCAGCTCCGTGGCGATCCGGCCCCGCGTTTGGTCCGACACTTCACGGACCACACGATCGACGGCGAGGCCGTGTCGGGCGGTCGCTTCACGGTTGATCGAGATCCGGACCTCGGGCTGCCCCTCCACGAGCGACGTCGCGACGTCGTCGAGGCGAGTCAGCTTCTCGAGCCGCCTCTCGACGCTGTCGGCCGCCACGCGCAGTGGTTCGAGCTCGGGACCTGTGATCTCGACCTCCACGTCCTGCTCAGCGGTACCCAGCACTCGACCGATCTCCGTCCCGGCCCCGGTCTCGAGGTCGAGCACTCCGGGTGGGAGGTCAACGAACGCAGCGCGCAATCCGTCCATGACCTGGTGGGTCGATGCGCCACCGCCGCTCAGCCGGACGTCCAGCATCGCGGTGTTCGGGCCGCGCGACTCCGCCTCCTCGAGCTCGGCTGCTGACGCGCGCCCCACACGCGCGAGAACGGCATCGACGTCGGGCCTCGCGCGGAGCCAGCGATCGATCGCGAGGGCTGTGCCCTCCGTCTCCTCGATGGGGGTGCCGGGGGGCAGCGTCACGCGCGCGGTGAAGGCGCGCTCGTCGACCGCGGGCAGGACGTCGCGCGGCAGTGCAAGCGCCAGGAGCAGCGTCGCCAAGAGGAGGATGGCCGTTGCTCCTAGCACTCTCCAGCGATGGTCGAGCGCCCAGACGAGCGCGCGCTCATAGCGGTTCGACAGGTCGGCAAAACCGCGTTCGAAGGCACCGAGGGCGGGATCGGCCATACGAGCCAGCCACGTCCTCGGCGGCGCTAGGGCCGCGCCCACCGAGCCACCCAAGCGAACGCCGCCGGTGTCACCGAGTCGCGCCGCCATGGCCGGAAGCAAAGTCAGCGCGACGGCCAGCGAGGCGATCAGCGAGAACGCGATCCCCAGCGCGAGTTCGCGAAAAAGCGCCCCCGCCAAACCCCCGACGTACACGATCGGTCCGAAGATCGCAATCGTCGTCAGCGTAGAGGCCGTGATCGCCCCCTGGACCTCCTCGGCCCCGACGGCCGCCGCGACCGTGGCCGGGAGACCCCGCTCGCGATGGCGGAACACGTTCTCGAGGACGACGATCGAGTTGTCGACGAGGAGTCCCACGCCGAGCGCCAGACCTCCCAAGCTCATGATGTTGAGCGAGACGTCGCTGGCATCGAGGAGCGGGAACGCCCCGATCACGGAGATCGGCATCGCGATCGCTATCACTGCGGGCCAGCGTGGATCGCGCAGAAACGGAAAGAGGACGAGGAAGGCGAGCAACCCGCCCGCGACGAGCTCGGCCACCAGATTGCGAATCGCACCGGTCACGAACGTCGACTGATCGGTCACCACGTCGACCTCCACGCCGGGACTGCGGATCTCGAGATCGCGGAATGTCTCGACCGCCGCGCGTGCCGAGGTCACGACATTGGCCTCGCTCTCCTTGAATACGAGAAGGCCGACCGATGGTCGACCCCCGAAGTACGCCGCCGACTCACGCCCGGCGACCGCATCGCGGACGGCCGCGACGTCGGATAAGCGGATCGTTCCATCGAGCGAGTCCCGAGCGAGGGCGACCGAGGCGGTCTCCTCGGGTCCGGTCAGCTCGCCCAGCACACGAAGCGCGTAGCGACGGCGACGCCGCTGTACCGTGCCCCCCGAGGCCGAGGCGTTGGCCTGTTCGAGCGCCGTCGCCACCCTCTCGATCGTGAGCCCATGACTCTGTAGCCGCAGGGGGTCGACCTCGACGAGGATCTCGTCACGGTCCAGCCCCACGGCCACCGCGCTAGCCACGCCATCGAGTTGCTCGAGGCGGCGACGGAACAGTGTGGCCGCCAGCCTCTGGGCGTCGGCGAGTGACGCAGCACCGTCAGGCGCCGGTGTCACGCTCGCCACGAGGATCGGATCGGCGCCGGGATCCACCCGGAGGACCGTGGGCCGCTCGGCGCGATCGGGGAGCGCGCCGCCCATGTCGTCGAGCCGCTCACGCACGTGGAGCTGGGCGAACTCCATGTCGGTTCCCCATGGGAAAAGGAGGGTGACCAGCGATTGGCCCTCCCGCGATACACTCCGGATCGATCCTACCCCGGGTGCCGTCGAAAGCGTCTCCTCGATCGGCTCCGTGACGGACCGTTCGACCTCGATCGGGCCCGTCTCCGGTATCGACGTCCAGACGACTAAACGGGGGAATGCGATGTCGGGCAGAAGGGATACCGGCATCCGAAGGAGCGAGACAGATCCGAAGAGGACGACGGCGACGAAAAACATCGCCACCGCGACCGGACGGCGGACGGCGAGCCGCGGGAGCGACATGGAATCGAGGCCCCCGCGTTCTAGGGACCGGAGCCCCAGGAGGTACTGTCGCGTACCTGGGGAGGCACGTCGGTTCCCGCAATCCGCACTCGGGCGTCGTGAACGAGCGTGAGGTGGCCCCCGGTCAGGACCAGATTGCCCGCTTCGATCGCGGATGCCGAGCTATCCAGGATCTCGACGTGCCTGTCGTCGGCGAAGCCGATCGAGACGTACGCCCACTTGGCCCGTCCTAATTCCGGCGGACCTTCAGGGAGCGGCTGGAACAGGAAGACGAGCGTCCTGTCTTCGCGCTCGACAATCGCTTCTTCGGGCACGAACAGGCGATCGTGGAAAGCACGTCCCTCGAGAGTTACGCTCGCGAACATCCCCGGGAGGATCGCGCCATTAGGATTGGCCACTGCGAGCGTGACGCGACCCGTCCTCCCCTCCGGATCGACGGTCGGGCTGATCGCCGCGATTCGCCCTCTGAAGATCGTATCCGGAAAGGCGACGAGCTTGACCGACGCGCCGCCTCTCTCCCGCAGCCATCGCAGCTCGCTTTCGACGACCCGGACTTGAACCCGAATCGGATCGACATCGAGCAACGTGAGGAGATCCTCCCCCGCGCTCACGTGCTCGCCGGCCGTTACGCGGATCTCGGCGACGCGCCCGGCGAAGGGAGCTCGGATCGTCGTGGCTGCGAGACCGAGACGGGCTTGGCGGAGTGCGATCTCGGCCCGAGCGAGGCCGCTGCGGACGCGCGCCGCGGCAGACCGTTCACCACGTACCTCTGGGTCTGGGACCTCCTCGTCCAAGAGCGTCAGCTCGCGGTAGCGGGCTTCCGCCTCGGCCAGTTCGGCCTCCCCTCGCTCGACGGCGAGCAACGCCTCATCTGGGTCGAGCCGCAGGAGCACTTGGCCGGACGCCACGAGCTCGCCTTCGTTGATCGCAACCGAGACGATGTACCCCGTGATCGACGCGGCCACTCGGGCCCTGCGGTCGGCTTCAGCCAGACCCGTCGCCTCGATCCGCATGACGAGTGTGCCCCGCCGCACTGTGTCGACTTCGACCGGGTTCGCGAGAGGCGAGCCGAATGCCTCGCCTCCCTCCGCGGTCAGAACAATCCCTTGCGATTCCACGACGCTCGATTCGTTCACGGCGGGGAACGCCCCCACCGATCCAAGAAACCTCTCTGACTCAAGAAACCACGCGCCGGCGGCGATGATCGTCACGCCCACCCCTGCAACCGCGAAGTACCGCCCGCGACCGAGCATGCGCATCAATGCCAGGGCCTTTCCGCAGGATCGAAACGCATGTCCGTCATCCGACCCTCCACGCGAGATCGAGGAAGCCTCGCACACGGGGGCATGAGTCGGGCCACGATGCCTGGTAGAGAGACGCTGGGCACAACAAACGGAATCCCCGGTCGGGGATCGTCAGCTATTCGACAAGATCAGTTGGTGCTGGAAGGAGCAGTTGAGGCGGTGCGGGATTCCGTCGGTTCAGTCGGGGACCGCCAACCCGCGGCAGGCGAAGAGTCGCTCGATCGTCTCGCCCGTCTTGTTGTTGGGCGTCGAGGCGCCCGCTGTGAGGCCCATCTCGATGGGTCCTTCGGGAAGCCATCCGCGCGTCACGACTTCATCGTCGCGCCCCAGTGGCTTGTGGCGGATCGCCTCCGGCCCCTCGATGCACGCGGGATCGTCGATGTGATAGGTCGGGACAACGCGCTCGCAGATCCGGGCGAGGTTGTTGGTGTTGCTCGAGTTGTAACCGCCTAGCACGACCATCAGATCGGGCGTGTCACGGAGCAGATCCTCCACCGCGTCTTGCCGCTCCTGCGTAGCCGAGCAGATCGTGTCGAGCACACGCACGTGCTCCGCCACCTGCGATTCGCCGTAACGGTCGATCATCGCCTTCCGAAATTCCTCGGCCACCGCCTCGGTCTCGCGCATCAGCATCGTGGTCTGGTTCGCGACCCCGACCCGCACCAGGTCGCGCCGGAAGTCGAAGCCCGGGCTGATCGCTTCGGCAAACCGTTCCGCGAGCGCGGCCTCGTCCCCGCCACGTCGGATGTAGTCGGTCACGAGCGCGGTCTCGTCGAGGTCGCGCACGATCAGGTAGGCGCCGCGATCCTGCTCCAGCGCGCGGGAAGCGGTGGCGCGTGTCTCCTCATGGTAGTACTTGCCGTGGATGACCGCCGTGAAGCCGTCGCGCGCGAACCGCTCGACGGTCTTCCATACGAGCAGCACCGAGCCGCACGTCGTATCCACCAGGACGCAGCCGATCTCCTTGAGCACGCGCATGATCTCGGTCGGAGCGCCGAAGGCGGGCAGCAGGACCACGTCCTCCGGCTCCAGTTCCGCCATCGTGGGGCCGTCGGCGAAGGCTCCGGAGAGGAAGCCGATCCCCATCCCCAGCATCTCGCGGTTGACGTGCGGGTTGTGGATCAGCTCGCCGGTCAGGAACACGCGCCGGTCCGGGAAGCGCCGGCGGGTCTCGTAGGCGTACTGGACCGCCCGGTCGACGCCGTAGCAGTTGCCGAACTCCTTGGCCAGCCGCAGCGTCAGGTCGCCCGCATCGAGGCGGTAGCCCCCCTCGGCCACGCGGTTGACCAGGTCGGAGTGGTAGGCGCGCTCGAGGTCGGCCGACACTTCGCCCTTGAGGCCGAATCCCTTGCGGTAATAGAGCTGCTGCTCGCCGATGAGGTCGCTCACGAAGGCCGAAGCTAGGCCGCCACCAGAGGCCCAGCAAACCGGAGGCGACCGCGCGCTTTCCGCCCGCCGGGCCGGCCCCCTCCCTGGCCGACCCTAGTACGTCCAGCTGCGCGGCCCCTCCAGCACGCCGGCTCGGCCGCTCCGCTCCCCGGATGCTTCCGTCGGCCGGCGCAGCGGGAGGGAGCACGTTCCAGGCCGTCCGCCGCGTCGCCCTGCGCGCCCCGTCGGTATCGGAGAGCATGCGACAATCCCGACGAACCCCCGACGCCGCGGCGACGGGCGGATCCCCGTCGCTGTCGTCGGCTCGGACGCTCAGCCGATGCGGTAGCGCGCAATCGGAATGTGGCGGGCGCCAGCGGGGTGAAGCTCGCTGCGAAAGAGCACGATCTCGGGGATGGGCTCCGCGGGAGCCGCAGGCGCCCAGGCCCGCACCGCGCGGGCGGCCTCCGCCACGCCGCGTTGCCCTCGCACGCGACCGAGCGTGACGTGCGGGGTGAAGCGCCGCTCCTCTGGGTCGAACCCCGCATCCCTGGCGGCCCGCTCGACATCCCCGGCAAGACGCTCGATGGCGCTGCCGCTCTCGACCGCCAGCCAGAGGAGGCGGGGACGGCTCCAGCCGGGGAACGCGCCCGTAGCGCCGGGCTTCCCGCGGATCGGCTCGGCCGAGGCGGCGACCTCGGCCAACCGGAGCTGGAGCCTCTCCAGCCGGGTCTGCTCCGAAGCTCCGAGGAACCGGAGGGTGAGGTGGGCG
>JBHEOA010000149.1:0-3646 GCA_046261835.1 Gemmatimonadota bacterium | reverse complement strand
CTGGGAGCCCGGACGGTCGATCAGATAGACCGTCGGCGCGGGGTCCCGTCTCTCCACCGGCCCGACCTGCTTCTCGGGAATCTCCCCCGCCTGCCAACCGGCGAAGAGTCGCTCGAGCTTGGGCTGGATCGCGGCGAGGGTGACGTCGCCCACGACGATCAGCGTGGAATTGTTCGGCTTGAACCACGTCCCGTGGAAGCCGACGAGGTCGTCCCGCGTCATTGACTGCACCGACTCCGTCGTGCCCGTCCCCGTAAGCGGATTGGCGTACGCATGGCCGGGATCGTAGAGGATCGCCGGCAGGACGCGGAGTCCCATCTGGGTCGGGTTCACCATCTCGCGCTCGATCCCCGCGACGGTCTGGGCCTGGAGGCGCTCGAAGTCGGCCTGTGGAAATGCCGGATTCAGCACCACGTCGGCAAAGAGCGCGAGCGACGCATCGAGATTCTCGGTCAGCGCGGACATGATGACGACCGAGGCATCGAGGTTCGACCCCGTCGTGAGCGTGGCCCCGAGCCGCTGGAGCTCCTCGCTGATCTCGAGGGCGTCGCGCTTCGTGGTACCCTCGTCGAGCATGTCCATCGCCAGGTTCGCTGTTCCCGGCTTAGCGAGCTGATCGCCGGCATAACCGGCGTCGACCACGAGCTGCAGTCGGACCTGCGGTACGTCGTGCCGCTCGACCAGGATGATCTCGAGGCCGTTGGGGAGCTCCGACCGCTCGAATGTCGGGAAGGGAGCGCCCGCGATCGAGCCGGGGAAGGGCAGCGTCGCCCGGTCGACCGCTTCTGTCCCGGCCGCATACTCGGGGAAGGGATGGACCTCGAGAATGTAAACGCCATCCGAGAGCCACTCTCGCGCTGCGCGGTGGAGATCCTCGACTGTAGCCCCGTCGACCCGCGTCAGAGCCGTCTGGTACGCGGCCGGATCGTCCAGGTACACCTCGCCTTGCGCGAGGACATCGGACTTGCCGCCGAAGCCGCCGATCCGCTCGATCCCTCGGATGAAGTCCGCCCGGTACTCGGTCTTGGCTCGCTCGAGCTCCGCGGCCGTCGGACCGTTCTCGAGGAATCGCGTCAGCTCTTCGTCGATCGCACGCTCGACCGCGCTCAGATCCTGCCCCGGCTTGGCAGTCGCGACGATCGAGAGCTGGCTTCCGATCTCGCGCGGCTGGACGAACGCGAAGACCTCGGTCGCGATCTGATCGTCGTACACGAGCCGCTTGTAGAGACGCGACGTCTTGCCCACGGATAGAACGTCGGTCACCAGGTTGAGGTGCTCGAAGGCCTCGGTTCCGAGCGGCGGGATGTTCCAGACCTTGTAGATCCTGGCCTGGGGAACTCGATCTTCGACCCGCTGCCGGTGCGTACCCTCCATCTTGGCGATCCAGACATCCTGCTTGGCGACCGGCGGCCCGGCGGGGATCCAGCCGAAGAACCGCTCGACCCGCTGCTTCACGTCCTGGGCCTCGACGTCGCCGGCCACGACCAGGACAGCGTTAGCCGCGCCGTAATACGTCTTGAACCACTCCTGGACGTCCTCCAGCGATGCCGCGTCCAGGTCCTCCATCGAGCCGATGGTCGTCCAGTGATAAGGATGGCCCTCCGGATAGGTGTTCTCGGCCAGGAGCTGTCGCGTGACTCCATAGGGCTGGTTCTCGCCCTGCCGCTTCTCGTTCTGCACCACGCCGCGCTGCTCGTCGAGTCGGGCCTGATCGATGGCGCCGAGGAGGTGCCCCATGCGGTCGGATTCCATCCACAGGACCAGATCGAGCGCCTCCACGGGCACGTTCTGGAAGTAGTTGGTCCGATCGGGGTTGGTCGTGCCGTTGAGGTCGGTGGCGCCGACACGCACCATCGCTTTGAACCAGTCGTCGTTGTAGTTCTCGGTGCCGTTGAACATGAGGTGCTCGAAGAGGTGGGCGAAGCCGGTCTTGCCCGGCTTCTCGTTCTTCGAGCCCACGTGGTACCACACGTTGATCGCCACGATGGGCGCCTTGTGATCTTCATGGACGATCAGCGTGAGGCCGTTGGGCAGGACGAACTTCTCGTACGTGATCTCGATCGGATCCGACGCCGCGTCCGCGCCGTCTTGGGCGAGCGCGGGAGCTGACAGAGCGAGCAGGGCCAAGGCGAGGACGGGCATTCTGCGCCAGCGATTCATCGTGACTCCGAAGCGTTGCGGGATTTCGGTTGGGGGCACGGGGGTCTACCCTCGATCTGAAGGCAACGGGTCCAATATCCGAGCCCGGCGAGCTGATCGCCAGCGGGTCGTGCGCTGGTACAGTGTACCAGTGCCGCGGATCAGGTCGGCTCGACAGGAGGTTCGAGCCGCACCCCGTTCCGATCGCTCCAATGGCGGGCCATGCCCAGACGGTCGCGGATCGGAGGATGGGTGTAGAGCCAGAACACGATCCAGCGTGGAGGATCGATGGGCATCAGGTTGGCGCGGGTCAGCCGGTCGGCGGTCTCGACGTACGTCCGCGGGTCTCGCGTCAGCTCGAGCGACGTCCAGTCGGCCTCGCTCTCCATGGTGCGCTGAATCGAGTTGAGGGCGGGAGACACGAAAAAGAGGCCGAGCGAGAGGGCGAGCCAGAGAAGGGGCAGTCCCGCGGGGTCGCCCGGGCCCTCGAGGCCTCGCTCGCGCGCCTGGAGCCGCGCCAGCGCGGAGAGCGCCCATGCGCCGACGAGGATCAATGGGATCGACCACAGAAGCCCTTTGCGGAGGTGGTGCGCGGCGGTGTGGCCGATCTCGTGGGCCACGACCGCGAGCACCTCGGGACGCGGAGCCTGCTCGAGGAGGTTGTCGTAGAGGACGACCTGGTGCGTGGCGCCGAGGCCGGTCACGTAGGCGTTGAGCCGGCTCGTGCGACGGCTCGCATCCATGACGACCACGCGGCGGATGTCGATCCCCGCGCGCGCTCCGAGCGCGCGGATCTCGCGCGCGAGCTCGCGGTCCTCGAGGGGCGCGAAGTCGTGGAACAGGGGATCGATCACGCGTGGCGCGAGAAAGAGCCCGGCCATCGCGAGGAGGCATCCCGCGCCGGCCGCCACCATCCACCCGCGGCGCGGCCAGCGAGCGAGCACGGCGAGAAAACCCGCTGCCAGGGCGCTGTAAACGACGATCCAGAACGCCTGCTCGCGCGTCCAGTCGAAGAGCCAGCCCGCGGCCGACTGGCTCGTCAAGCCGAACCCCCGCTCGGTGCGCCAACCGCTCTGGAAGGCGACGGGCAGCCCCGCCATCGCGACAAGGCCCAGGATCAGGACCGACGCCACGAACGCGGTCGGGAAGGAGCGGCCGCGAGTGCCGCGCCGGCCCGCGGCTGCGATCGCCGCTCCGCCCCCCAGCGCCACGATTCCCGCGAACGTCCCCCAGCGGAGGATCGACCCCGCCGCCCAGTAGGAGTACTTGAGGTTGGCGTAGTGGGTAGCGAGGTCGACGTGCTCGGGAGGGAAGTGAGCGTCGGCGTCGACCGGCATCACCCGCGGATCGCGGCGGCCCAGAGCCAGCGCCACGACGACCGATGCGACTCCGACGCCGACCAGTCCGAGCGTGAGGTTCCGGACGACCCGGCCCAGTCCGGTCAATCTCGCTCCGTCCGTGACCCGCCCGTCATGGGGACGAACCGAACGCCGATCAGCTCCTCGGA
>JBHEOA010000148.1:0-3615 GCA_046261835.1 Gemmatimonadota bacterium | reverse complement strand
TCGGTGCTCTTCGGATGAGCCGGCCGATCGAGTATCTCCGCGATCGGAAGCGAGAACTTGAAAGTCGCCTGACCGCGACTATCGCCGAGCTCCTAACGGACTTTCAGCGCGAGACGGCGGTCGGGATCGACGAGATCGAGGTCGAGTTGAGCGACGCGAAGATTCGGGGTACGGAAAAGCCGGTGATACCGAAGGTGCGCGTACACCTCGAGGAGATCTGATGATTGCTCTCGAAGGCGCACGGGCTGAATTCAAGATCGTTCGACGCCTTCACCTCGCCCTCGGAGTGATTGGCGCTGTCTGGAGCTTTGCGGCCTGCCAACCGGAGGGTCAGCACCATTCTGAGAGACAAACGGCCGTGGACACCCTAGCGGTCAAAGCCACGATCGACAGTTTGCGGTCCGCGTACGAGGAGGCTGTTGCCGCGGGTGATTTCGAGAAGATGACCACGATGCTCGCGGACGGGGCAGTGATAGTGCCACCGGGAGGGGCCCAATGGGATTCTATGTATGCCGCGTCTGAGTACCCTTTTCCACCGGGTGCTCCCATCGACATTACACCCATCGAGGTCCGTGTCCTCAGCGAGGACTGGGCCTACGAGTTCGGCAACAGCACGGTGACGTATACGCCGGAAGGGGCGGATGAACCCGAAAGCTGAACGATACGTACCTCGTCGTTTTTCGAAATACGCCGGACGGATGGAAGCTTTACCGGGAGGTCGCCAGCTCCAACCTTCCGCCTGTTTCGGGGTCTCGGCAGTAAACGCCGCTCACCGGAGTCGCTTCGGGTAGTCGAAATCGGTGCGCTGGACGGAGCCGGGGCCCACGTCCGACCAGCGATCGGAATCGACGCGGAACTCGACGACACCGCAGGTTGGGAGGTTGTCGATGGAGTCTTCCGTGAGCGTGTTGACGAGATCGGTCAGACCCGGGTTGTGGCCGAAGAGGAAGACCCAATCGAACCGATTGTCGATCCCCCGGATGACCTTGAGGATCTGGGCACGATTCGCGAGGTACAGCCGCTCGTCCTCGACGATCTTCTTCGCCGGGTAGCCGATCACCTCGGCGATGAGCTTGGCCGTCTTGAGCGCGCGCGCGGCCGGGCTTGATACGATCAGGTCCGGAGGGCCCCCACGTTCGGCCAGCCTGCGCCCCATCTCGGGCGCGTCGCGTTTCCCGCGGCCTTTGAGCGGCCGGTCGCGATCGGCGAGCGAATCGTCCTTCCAGCTCGACTTGGCGTGGCGGATGAGAACCAGCGTCTTCACGCGCCGGTAAGCTGCACCGGCTCCTACTCATAAAGCAATTCCGAGTCAAGAGACCAGCCAACGCTGTTTTCTCTTGCGAGCTTCTCTCGTCTATTGTAGGTAACGGTCGCCAGATGGTGACTCCGGACCGAGTAGCTCTTTGAACTCCGGTCCGATTCGTAGATCCCAGCCAGCCGTTTCGGGGGACGTGAGAAAAGAGATTCTCGATCGGAGCGCTTGGCGAGGGGGCGCCGACGGGTTCGGTGATTGGTATCGTCGTGCCTTCGACGAGGCTCCCATCGGGATGCTGATCGTTGGCCTCGACGGCCGAATTCTGCGCGTCAATCGGGCTCTGTGCGGGATTCTGGGCTACGACGAGGACACCCTCCTCGCTACGGAGGTTCTCTCCCTCACCCACGAGCACGACCTCGAGCGAAGCGTCGAGGCGGATGGTCAGCTCCTTTCCGGCGAGATCGACCAGATCGACCTGATCAAGCGGTTCGTGCAACGGGATGGGACAGTCCTCTGGACCAGCGTCCACTCCTCGATCGTGCGCACCGCTACGGGCGACCCCGAGTACTTTCTTTCCCAGATCCAGGACATCACGCACCGCATCGAGGCCCAGATCACGCTCGAGCAACGCGGCGCGATTCTCGAGGCGGTAGCCCAAGCCGCGCATCGGTTCATTGCCTCGTCCGACTGGGAGCACGAGATCGAGGCCGTGCTCGCTCGGCTGGGGCAGGTGCTCGGGGCGAGTCGCGTCATTCTGTGGGAGATCCACGAGGAGGGCGACGACTGGTTGGCGATCCGCCGGGCCGAGCAGATCTCATCGAGAGCATCCTCGGCGAGCGTAGCCCGACCCGAGTGCATCCGCGTGGTTGCATCGGGCTTCGGTCGGATGGTGCAGGCGTTCCGCCGCGGCGATCCAGTGTATCTCCGCCAGTCCGAAGCGAGCGACGTCGAACGACGCGGGCTCGACACCCTAGGGATCCTTTCCGCGATCGGAGTACCGGTCTTCACCGGCGGAGATCTATGGGGGAGCCTCGAGATCCACGACTGCGAGCACGAACGCGCATGGTCGGCGCCGGTGGTCGACGCCCTTCGCGCCGCAGCCGACCTGCTCGGCGGCGCCATCGAGCGGCAATGCGTCCTCACGGCACTACGGGAGAGCGAGGAAGAACTGCGACACTCGCGGGAGCTCATGCGTGACCTGGCACGGCTGGCCGTGGCTGTGCGCGAGGAAGAGCGGGGCCGCATTTCACGCGACATCCACGACGACCTTGGTCAGAATCTCACGGCTCTCAAGATGGATCTGGCTTACCTCCACGGTTCCGAGGAAGTCCGTGACGAGGCGGTGGATCGAATGAACCAGATCCTCGACGACACGATCCGGCGCGTACGGGAGATCGCGAGCGAGCTCCGGCCGCCGGTTCTCGACGACGTGGGTTTATCTGGCGCCATCGAGTGGGCCGTCGCGGAGTTCCAGAAGCGTTCCGGTATCGCGTGCTTCGTGCGCATCGAGGGCGCCGAAAGGCTCGACGAGAGCCGCTCGACCGCGCTCTTCCGCATTCTCCAGGAAGCGCTGGCCAACGTCGCGCGCCACGCGGGCGCATCGCGCGGCTCGGTTTTCCTGACGAAATATCCCAACGCGATCACGCTCGAGGTTCAGGACGATGGCAAAGGAGTCCCGGAAGGGGTGCTGGTGGGCCGGCAGTCCCTGGGCATTCTTGGGATGCGGGAGCGCGCCGAGTCCTGTGGCGGAGAGCTGGACATCGAGAGCCAACCCGGCCAGGGAACGACCGTGCGCGTCCGCCTGCCGGTTGCGGAGGGGGCATGATCGCTCAGGCGACGATCCGCGTCTTCGTCGCAGACGATCATCGTATCGTCCGTGAGGGGCTCCGAAGAATCCTTACCGAAAGCGAAGACATCGAGGTCGTAGGAGAGGCGGCGACGGTACCCGAGCTGTTCGATCGACTCGACGAGGAGCGCACGGACGTCGTACTCCTGGACATCTCGATGCCAGGCCCGGGTATGCTCGAGGCGTTGCGCGTCCTGCGGCAGCGGGGGGTACGGACCCTCATTCTCAGCATGTACCCCGAATCGCAGTTCGGCCCCCGCGCGATCAAGGCTGGCGCCGCGGGATATCTGACCAAGGAGCAAACGCCGAACGAGCTGATCGGCGCGCTCCGGAAGGTGCATGCGGGGCGCACGTACGTGAGCCCGGCTCTGGCCGAGGAGCTGGCGGGCCGGCTCGGCGAGGAAACGGTGCCCGCCCACGAGCAACTCTCCGAGCGCGAGTTCCAGATCCTGCTGATGCTGGGATCGGGCAAGACGGGAAGCGAGATCTCGCGTGAGCTTTCGCTCAGTCCCAA
>JBHEOA010000147.1:0-7662 GCA_046261835.1 Gemmatimonadota bacterium | reverse complement strand
TACTTCCAGATCGGCGGGTTCGGCTCCGACGACCGCAGCCGCGACCGTCTCGGACCGGTCGCGATCGCTCGCGCGGAGCGGCGCTTCGGCCACCCATTCGAGGGAGGGGACGTGGTGATCGTGGGTGACACGCCGGCCGACGTGCAGTGCGCCCGAGCGGTCGGTGCGACGGCGATCGCGGTATGCACCGGGCGCCCCTCGCGAGCGATCCTCGAGAGGTGCGCCCCCGATTTCTTGCTCGAGTCGCTCGTTGACTGGCCGGAATCCCTGCCTCGTCGAGAGACTACGCCTTCGAATCGGAGACCGGCCGCCCGCGGCGGCTTGGAGGGAGCATGGAGCAGATCAGCATCCTGACCGTCGTCGTCGTTTTCGTACTCTTCGTCCTATTGAGCGCGGTCCGGATCCTCAGGGAGTACGAGCGAGGGGTCATCTTCCGCCTCGGCCGACTCGTCGCCTCGAAGGGACCCGGACTGATCCTGCTGATTCCCATCATCGACAAGATGCAGAAGATCGACCTGCGCGTGATCACACAGGACGTTCCGCCCCAGGACGTGATCACGCGGGACAACGTCTCGATCAAGGTCAATGCGGTCGTCTACTTCCGGGTGTTCGATCCCAACAAGGCGATCGTCGAGGTCGAGGACTACCTCTATGCGACGAGCCAGATGGCCCAGACGACGCTGCGCTCGGTCCTGGGCGAGGCCGAGCTCGACGAGCTCTTGTCCGAGCGCGAGCGGATCAACGAACGGCTCCAGGCGATCATCGACGAGCACACCGATCCGTGGGGCATCAAGGTGTCGCAGGTCCAGGTCAAGCACATCGACCTGCCGCAAGGAATGCAGCGCGCGATGGCGCGCCAGGCGGAGGCCGAGCGCGAGCGGCGCGCCAAGGTCATCACCGCCGAAGGCGAGTTCCAGGCCGCCGAGCGCATCGCGGAGGCCGCCGCCATCATCGGTCGCCACCCGCAAGCGCTCCAGCTGCGTTTTCTCCAGACGCTGGTCGAGGTCGCGGCGGAAAACAACTCGACCACGATCTTCCCCGTACCGATCGACCTGCTCGAGGCGTTCCGCCAAAGCGCCGTGGCGGCGGCGGAGAAACGGGCCACCCCATAAGCAGGTCGTTGAGCTAGCGAAGGAGGACGTATGGAGTTGGAGGTCACGACCGGCGACGTCGCCGGTATCGACACCGCCGCGCTGGTCGTCAATCTCTATCAAGGCGTCAAGGAGCCGAGTGGCGCCACCGCGGCCATCGACCATGCGCTGGATGGACAGATCACCGCCCTCATCCAGGAGGGAGAGATCACCGGTCAGCTCGAGGAGATCACGATCGTTCACACCGCCGGCCGGATCCCCGCGCGGCGGGTCGTCGTAGTCGGCCTCGGCAAGAAAGAGGAGTGCGATCTCGAGGCCCTCCGCAAGGCGATGGGCACGACGACGCGGCGGCTCCTCAAGCACAAGATCACCCGTTTCCACACCGTCCTCCATGGAGGCGGGGACACTGATGCGACCGGAGCGAGCCCCAAGGAGCTGGCGCAAGCGCTCGCCGAGTCAGCGATCCTGGCCGGTTACCGGTGGGATCAGAAGACGGTTCCGCCCGAGGAAGAGCCGGGAGACGTCCACGATCGTGAGAAGGCGGCGCTGCAGTCGCTCACCGTGGTGGAGAAAGACGGTCGCAAGAAGCGGGCGATTCGAGCCGGGCTCGAGCGCGGCGCGCGGATCGCCCGCGCCGCGGCCTACACGCGCGATCTCGGAAACCAACCCCCCAACGAGATGACGCCTGCGCACATGGCCGAAGAGGCCAGGCGCCTCGCCCGCGAGCACGGCTTCTCGGTGCGCGTCTTCGGAAAGGCCGAGCTCGAGCGGTTGGGGATGGGTGGAATCCTGGCCGTGGGCCAGGGCTCGTCAAACGAGCCGCGCCTGATCGTCCTGCGTTACCAGGGCGGTCGCGCGAAAGCCGCACCTTATGCCGTCGTGGGCAAGGCGGTCACGTTCGACACCGGGGGGATCTCGATCAAGCCGGCGCAGAGCATGGAGGAGATGAAGTTCGACAAGATGGGGGGCTGCGCCGTGCTCGGGATCCTCAAGGCAGCGGCGCTTCTGGAGCTGAAGCTCAACCTGCTCGGGGTGATTCCGGCGGCCGAGAACATGCCGAGCGGCACCGCGTACCGGCCGGGCGACATCCTGCGCTCGTACTCCGGCAAGACGATCGAGATCGTCAATACCGATGCCGAGGGGCGCTTGATTCTGGCTGACGCCCTCGCCTGGGCCACCGAGCAGAAGCCGCGCGAGATCATTGACCTGGCGACCCTGACGGGAGCGTGCGTCGTGGCGCTGGGCCATTATGCCTCGGGCGTCTTCGGCGACGAGCGAATCGTCGCTCGCCTCGAAGAGATCGGCGCGCGCAACGGCGACCGCGCCTGGCGGCTGCCTCTTTACGACGAGTACGGCGACGACATCAAGAGCGAAGTCGCTGACATCAAGAACTCGGGCGGTCGCTGGGGCGGAGCTTCGACCGCCGCCGCCTTCCTCAAGTTCTTCGTCGGCGACTCGATCCCCTGGGTGCACCTCGACATCGCCGGCACCGCCTGGACCACGAAGTCGAAGGGCTACACGCCGTGGGGCGCGACCGGCGCGGGTGTTCGACTGGTGACGGAATACCTGGCATCGAAATCATAAGGTGAAGACGAGAGGGTGAAGACGTGAACTTCGACGAGGCCATCAAGGAGGAGAACCGGCGCCTGCGGCGACTCCGGCTGATCGTCGACCTCACGCTCTCACGGCTCTACCAGGATCCCGATCTCTCGCACCTGGAGGCGCTGGAGCTGGTGGAGCGGTGCCGCGATGCCGCGCTGGCGCTGTTTCCAGGCAAGGAGACGGCGTTCGAGATGATCTATCGGCCGCGCTTCGAGCGCGTGGTCATGGCGCGCTGGCCGCATGAGATACCGGAGGAAGTGGGAACCCGCTACGTTCTGAGAGATTCAAAGGGTTTGGGAGATCCAGAGGCACCGGACCGCTGAACGATGCTGAGACGCGCGCGCACCTACGATCCCACCGCGGGCGTCTTCCCGCCTGCCATCAAGTGGCTTCTCATCGCCAATGCCGGCGCGTTCGTCCTTCAAATCCTCTTCGGCATGGTCGTCATCCGTCTGTTCGGCCTCCAACCCGAGCTGGTCATCGAGCGCGGATGGGTCTGGCAGCCGCTCACCTACATGTTCATCCACGGTGGGTTCTTTCACCTCTTGTTCAACATGTTCGTGCTGTGGATGTTCGGCAGCGAGATCGAGCGGCTGTGGGGGTCGAACGAGTTCCTGAAGTACTTCATTCTGTGCGGGCTCGGCGCCGCCGCGCTTTCATTCGTTTTCAGCTACAACGCCGTCCTGATCGGGGCCTCGGGGGCTGTGTACGGCGTGCTCCTCGCCTTCGGTATCCTGTTTCCCGATCGCTACATCTACTTGTGGTTTCTCCTTCCAATCAAGGCGAAATACCTGGTCGCCGGACTGGCGGCGATCGAGTTCCTGTCGGGGATCGCGCAAACGGGGGACGGGATCGCGCACTTCGCGCACATCGGCGGCATGGTCACCGGCCTGATCTACCTGAGGTGGACGCGCAGCGCGAGCCATCCTTTCGAGCGGCTCCTCGCCCGCTGGCGCCGGCGCGACTTGCGCGTGATCGAAGGCGGTGCGGGGAAGCGACGCGAGCGGCGCGGATCGGCGCTCGAAGCCGAGATCGACCGCATCCTCGACAAGATCTCGGCCGAGGGCATCGAGAGCCTGACTCCCGAGGAAGAGCGCATCCTCGAAGACGCGAGCCGTCGTCGCTCCCGCGACTAGCGCGGAGGGCGTCCATCGCCCCTATGGCGATCGTCACCCTGACCACCGACTTCGGAACCGTGGACGGCTACGTCGGCGCGATGAAGGGCGTGATCCTGGCGATCGCGCCGGAAGCCCGGCTCGTCGACCTGACGCACGAGGTGCCGCCTCAGGACGTGCGCGCGGCAGCCTTCGCGCTGATGCGCGCGGTGCCGTTCTACCCGTCGGGTTCGATCCATTGTGTGGTCGTGGATCCCGGCGTCGGGACGGCGCGTCGTCCGGTCGTCCTGCGAACCGCGAAGGGGCAGCTCCTGGTGGGGCCCGATAGCGGCGTCTTCACGCTGTTTCTGCCTCCCTTCACGGAGCGGGAGCCTGATGCCATCGAGCTCACCGAGTCGCAATGGTGGCGGGCACCCGCCTCCGACGTCAGTGCGACTTTCCATGGACGCGACATTTTCGCCCCGGTGGCGGCACACCTCGCTTCCATCACCGACGGCGGGGAGGTGGAGCTGGCTCGCTTGGGACGTTCCGCGAGCGAACTCGCGCGTTTCGACATGCCAGCGCCGATCGAGGAACGGGGCGGATGGCGCGGTGAGGTGGTGAGCGTCGACCACTTCGGCAACGCGATCACCAACCTGCCCGAGCGAGGAGTCGCCGAGATGGGAACCGATGTCTGGATCGAAGTGGGTGACCACGAGTTACCGCTCGTGCGCACCTACTCGGACGTCGAGGTGGGTGAGCTGTGCGCGCTGGTCAGCTCGTCGGGATGGCTCGAGATCGCCGAGCGCGAGGGGTCGGCGGCGGACCGACTGGGGCTGGCGCCGGGCATCCCGATTCTGCTGAAGTGCGGAGATCGCTGACCGTGCCGAGCGCGGTGGAGTGGAAGCGGATCGACCGGGAGGTTCTCTACCAGGGTCGCGTCGTCGAGGTCTACAGGGATCGAGTCCGCATCGGGCGCGGCGAGACGCGAGAGGTGGTCTACGACCTCGTCCATCATCCGGGTGCGGTCGCGATCGTTCCACTTTTCGAGGACGGCCGGATCGCATTGCTCCACCAGTTCCGCTATGCCGTCAGCGGAACGATCTGGGAGATCCCCGCCGGTACGCTCGAGCCCGGTGAGTCGCCGGAAGCTTGCGCCGCCCGCGAGCTCGTCGAGGAGATCGGCTGCCGGGCGGGACGCTGGACGCCTCTCGTCGACTTCTATACCTCACCCGGCTTCTGCGACGAGACGATGCGGGTCTTTCTCGCGGAGGACCTCACCGAGTCCGAAGCCGCGCTGGAACCCGACGAGCACATCGAGGTCACGCGCGTGCCACTCGCAGGCGCGGTGGGATGGGCCGAGGCAGGCCGGATCCGGGACGCCAAGACGCTGGTCGGCCTCCACGCCGCTCGCACGCGACTCGAGTCCGAGGGGCAATGGCCACCGGGGACGCCATGAGCGAGCTGATCGATGGGAGCGGCGTCCGGCTCGTCCTGACGACGTGTCCCGACGAGGCGACCGCCGAAGGAATCGCGGGGGCGCTGGTCGAGGAGCGTCTCGCCGCGTGCGGCAACGTCATTCCCGGTCTCACATCGATCTATCGCTGGAAGGGCGCCGTGGAGCGGGCCGACGAATGGCTGCTCATGCTCAAGACGTCGGCGCCTCGCGTGGAACCTCTCGCGGCGCGCCTCAGGGAGCTCCACCCCTATGACGTCCCTGAGATCCTGATCCTGGACATCGCGCGGGGCGACTCCGAGTACCTCCGCTGGGTCGTGGCAGAAACTCAAGCAGGTCTTTAACTTGGATCGATTCCACGTGAGTCCGATGCGCGATCAAATCCCCCTGTTCCGCAATTCGACGACGCGCCGGATCGCTGTCGTCAACCACAAAGGCGGTACCGGCAAGACGACGACCGCCGTCCATCTGGCTGCCGGGCTCGCCGAGCACGAATACCATGTCCTCCTCGTCGACGCGGACCCGCAGGGAAACGTCGCCGCCTGGTTCGGCCTCGAGCCCGCCGAGTGCCGGATGGCCAACCTCGCGTTGTCGCGGATGGGGGCGCGCAAGGCGATCGTCGAGGTTCGCGACAATCTCGACGCGATCGCCAGCGATTGGCGCTTGGCCGAAGCCGAGGAGCGGCTGGTCAAAGGGCCCGAGCGCGAGCAGTGGTTGCGTCGCCGGCTCGCCGGGCTCAAGGACTACGATTTCGTGATCGTCGACTGCGCGCCTTCGATGAGCATTCTGACGGCGAGCGCGCTGGCCTACGCCGAGGAGGTCGTAATCCCGATCTCGATGGAGTACCTGGCGCTGGTCGGCGTGCGGCAAATCATCGACAACATCTTGAGAATAGGCGCTCGCAACGGACGTGAAGTGCGGATCGCGGCCGTCGTTCCCACCTTCTATCAAGCCAACATTCGCAAGAATCGCCAGATCCTGAACGCTCTTCGGAAGCACTTCCGCGATCGGCTCGCCGATCCGATTCGGACGAGCGTTCGATTGTCGGAGGCTCCCAGCCACGGTCAGACGATCTTCGAGTACTCGCCTCGTTCACCGGGCGCCACCGACTACCGTCGGCTGATCGAGAGGTTTGCCCATGTCTAGGCGACGACAGGCGATCGGAGCGGATCCGCTCGCCGGCATCGATTCGAATCGCCTCGCGGCCCTGCTCGGCGAGGAGAGAGGGCCGCTGCCGGAGGGCGGACGAGAGGCGGGACCGAGCAAAACGCTGTCGGCCCCCGAGCCGCCGATCCCGGAGTCAGAGGCCATCGAGTCGTCGGTTCCCGATTCTTTGGTCGGCGAGTCGTCGGTCGCTCAGTCGTGGATCTTCGAGCTCGTACCCGAGCCTGGAACCGCTCCCCCGGCGTCCGTACCGTTGCCCGGAGAGGAAACGCCGCCTGACCGCGCGATGCTCCTGCGGCTGGCGGATCAGCACGCGGCGCGATCGGACCATCGCGCCGCGGTCGAGCTCCTGGCGCCGTCGTTCGAGACCGCGCCGAAGGACCTGGATATCTCGATCCGACTCGCCCGCGCTTATGGGCGGCTCACGGAATACCGGGAGGCCGAAGCGGTTCTCCAGCGGGTGCTGCGGAACGAGCCGCGTAGCGCCGAAGCGCATTGCGAGATGGGGGTCGTCCTCGCCAAGCGCGGTCTTTGCGACGCGGCCGTCGGAGAGCTACGCCGCGCGCTCGATCTCGATCCCGAGCTCGCGCGCGGCCACTATCATATCGGCATCTGTCACAACCAGCTCGACAAGCTCGACGAGGCGGTCGAGGCGCTCCAGCGGGCCATCGCCCTCGATCCGGAGCACGATCGCGCCTATTACCAGCTCGGTATCGTGTACGATCGTAGGGCGATGACCGAGGAGGCGCGAGCGATGTATCGCCGCGCGCGCGAGATCACCGACGCACGCGCCCGCCATGGCTGACCGCGGCCGACCCACTCGGCGCGGGTTCGCCACGCTTGCGATCCATGCAGGCCAGGCGCCCGATCCGTCTACGGGGGCTGTCATGCCGCCGATCTACCAAACCTCCACCTACGTCCAGGCGGCCGTCGGTGAGCACAAGGGGTACGAGTACGCGCGCACCCACAACCCGACGCGCGAGGCGCTGGAGAAGTGCATCGCGGCGCTAGAGGGCGCGAACTTCGATCGTGTCGTGGAGGGCATCGCATTCGCCAGCGGCACGGCGGCGATCCACGCCGTGGTCTCGCTGCTCGAGGCCGGGGACGAGGTCGTTGCCGGGGAAAACCTCTACGGCGGCACGCATCGCCTCTTTGAGCGCGTCCTCTCGCGGTTCGGCCTCCGCTTCCGCTACGTCGACGCACGCGATCCCGAAGCGGTGCGGGGCGCGTTGACCCCGCGTACGCGATTCCTCTA
>JBHEOA010000146.1:0-4452 GCA_046261835.1 Gemmatimonadota bacterium | reverse complement strand
CTGGGCTGGCAATGTCGCCAATGCCTCGCCGGCGGCGGACGGCGTCCCCGTACTCATGGCATGCGACGCCGTCTTGATCCTGGAATCGCACGCGGGCCGGCGCGAGGTCGCGCTCGACGATTTCTACCTCGACTACAAGCTCCTCGTCCTCCGGCCCGACGAGCTGATCGTCGGGATCCGGATTCCGCGTCGCGAGCACGCCTTGCAACAATTCATCAAGGTCGGCTCACGCCGCGCACAAGCGATCGCCAAGGTGGGGGTCGCGCTCGCCCGGTCGGAGCGTGGGTGGCGGGTCGTCGCGGCGAGCGTCGCCCCGACGGTGCGCCGCTGCCGAACGGTCGAGGCGCTCCTCGACCGCGGCGACCGGCCGTCGGCCCCCGAGGACCTCCTCCCCGCCTTGGGCGCGGACGTCGCTCCGATCGACGACCTGCGCTCGACGGCTGTTTATCGCCGAACGGATCTCGCTCGCGTCCTGTATCACGCCCTGCGCGAAGCCGGAGCGGCACGATGACAGGGGCGGCGCTTCGACGGCAGCCGGTCCATACCGTCTACGGGGGCGCCCACCTGTTCCGCGCCGATACCTCGCGGCGGCTGGGTGAGCTCGCCCTGCGGTAGCTCGGAGAATACGCGCCTGACGCGAACACCTTCGCGTCCGCGATCGGGATCGAAGACGCCGCACTCGCTGAACAGGTCTACGCCCACGTCGTCGAGAAGCTAGAGCGCGAGCCGGTCGAAGATTTCCGTCTCGACTTCGAGGACGGCTACGGATACCGCGCGGACGAGGAAGAGGACGCGACGGCGGTGGGATTGGCGCGCGAGGTGTCGCGCGGCCTCGCGCGCTCCGGACCCTCGACCGCTTCCTGACGACGCTGATCGCGGAGACGGGAGGCCTCCTCCCGGCCGACTTCGTCGTGACGAACCCCAAGATCGTCGAGCCCGGGCAGGTCGCGAGGCTGGCGGACGCCCTCGACCGGCTGGAGTCGAAGCTCGGCCTCGCGGCGAACCCGGTGCCGATCGAGCTCATGATCGAGACGCCGCGTTCTGTGATCGATGCCCGCGGCCGTATCGCGCTACCGGCGCTCGTCGAGGCTGGCCGCGGCCCGTGCATCGCCGCTCACTTCGGGGTCTATGACTACACCGCTCTCCTGGGAATCACCGCCCGCCATCAGGACCTGGATCACCCCGCCTGCGACTTCGCGCGCCACGTGATGCAGGTCGTGCTAGAGGACACGGGAGTATGGATTTGCGACGGGGCGACCAACGTCCTACCGGCCCCGCCCCATCGGCCGGCGAAGGGCGACTCGCTGACCTCACGTCAGGAGCGCGAGAACCGGGAAGTCGTCCACCACGGTTGGGCGCTCCACTACCGCCACGTCCGCCATTCGCTGCGTCATGGCTACTACCAGGGGTGGGATCTCCACCCGGCGCAGCTGCCTACCCGCTACGCCGCGGTATTCGCGTTCTACCTCGAGGCGCTCGATGCCGTGATCGAGCGGTTGCGTCGCTTCGTCGAGCAGGCGGCGCGCGCGACCTTGACGGGCGACGTCTTCGATGACGCCGCCACCGGGCAGGCGCTCCTCAACTTCTTCCTCCGAGGACTGGCTTGCGGTGCGATCACCGAAGAGGACACCGGCGACACCGGCCTCACGCTCGATGAGCTCCGCACCCGCTCCTTCTCGACCATCCTCGAGGGACGCGCGAAGGTGCCTCAGCTACCGCGATAGGTCGTGTAGCCGAACGGGCTGAGGAGCAGCGGTATGTGGTGGTGTCGAGAAGGGTCGCGGACGTCGAACGTGACTTCAACCCAGGGATGGAAGACCTCGACCCCCTGGGCCGCTAGCCACGCTCCGGTCTCGAATCGAAGGCGGTAGGTACCCGCTTCCGCCGAGCCGCCCTCGGGCACCGCCTGGGCGCGGCCGTTGACATCGGTGCGGACTCGGGCAATCTCGCGCCAATCATCCCCCTCGAATATGGACAGCGATACGTCCACCCCCTCGGCCGGCACCCCACGGGACGTATCGAGGACGTGCGTGGTAATGCCGGTCACGTTCGCGCCTCCCATGATGCACCGCTCCCGAGCTCCTGCAGGAGCTTCGCGAGCCGAAGGATCGCGATCTTGCGGAGCTCCTCCGACGCGATCGCGAGCTCAGTTTCGGGGTCGTTGCGCGACCGCGCCCGAAGCGCGGTCAGGATCTCCTCCCCACTCTTACCGGTCGCGCAGATCAGGAAGACGTAGCCGAACCTTGCTTCGTACTCGGCTTGATGTTGAGTGAGCGCGGCGCGCGTGGAGGGGCCCACATCGGATACGCCGGACTGCTCGTCACGCGACCAGCGGCGGGTCGCGGCGAAGCGAGCATCGCCACCGCTCTCGCCGATCCGCGGATGATCCTGGATCGCGGCCAGCCACTCTTCCTGGGGGAGGTCCTCCCATGCCGATTCCATCGCCTCGAGCAACGCCTCGCGATCGCTGTAGGGCGCGCGGCCGGCGACGGCGCTGGCCCAACGGACGGACCCGAAGCAGCGCCGGAGCTCCGCCTCGAGCTGATCGCGCTCGATCTCCTGAAGGCGCGCCAGGCCCGTGTCACCGCTCATGACGCGGGCTCACCCAGAATCCTCAACCGGCTCACGCCCCCGTCGGGATAGATCTGGAGTCGCACGTGGGTCGCCGTGACCAGCTCGAGAGCGAAGACATGGACCTCATCGGGCCCGAGGATTACGCGTTCGAGCGCTGTCTGCCACTGGAGCGATTCCACCGACGCCTCGCGCGCCGCGTCGGCCGCATCGACGCTCGCGGCTCCGGGATTATTGCCCTTGAACCAGCGCGTGTCGATCACGGCTTGCCGCAGCCGACCGCGGCGGCCCAGTCGCACGACGACCCAATCGTTCCCGGGGCCACGCCGTCGTCGCGTCTCCCACCCGTCGTGCATCCCCACCCCATCACCCGGCATGAGGAGGTTGAGCGGTGCCGAAAAGAACTCGTCGCTGGCCGCCACGATCACGCCGCCCTGCGCCAGAGCCGCCAGGTCGATCGGCTGACCAGACGGAGCGATCCGCGACCAATCGGGCGCGACCTCGCCGAGGACTCGGAAGCGCGCCACGCCGCCGTCGGGATGAATGGTGAGCCGGACATGGGTCACGCGCCGCGCATCGTCGACGGCGACGAGCAGGTTCTCGGTATGAGGCTCGAGGGGCGTTTCGGGGACGATCGTGCGCCAGGCCGCGCGATCCAGGGTCGCGCGCGCGTCGTCCCGCGCCTCGCAGGCGTCTACGGAGGCGCTGGCCGGTGCGTTCCCGCGAAAATGATTGGTGTCGACGATCACGCTTCGGACGGTTCCTGGAAGCCCCAACCTGACGATGACCCAGTCGTATCCCGGCTCCCGCCGTCGACGCGTTTCCCAGCCGTCCATCCACTTCCCGCGATCCGTATAGCGGTCCTCGATCCACACACCCCGACCGGGCTTGAGAAGTCTTTCCTTGGGGGCGAAGAACTCGTCGCTGGCATAGAGTGCGCGGCCCCCTACCCGCTCGGCGGCGAGATCAGGCCGGCGCGCGGCCGGAAGGTCGGGTCGGTGCGCGGCCATGAGGTCGGATCGAGGCTCACCGTCTCGCATCGTCGGTCGCATCAGAACGTGAATCTAATGACAGTGACTCCGCCGCGGTTACGCTCCTTCCCTCCCTCGAATCCAGCTGCCCAAGGGCCGGTCGCGAAACGAGCCCGTATCGTAGACACAGCGACCACGCACGAATGTCGTCTGAACACGACCGGCGAGTCGCGCGCCGACATACGGCGTCTCACGGTGGCGATGGTGAAGATCCTCGGGCCGTACTTCGAAATCCGCGTCGGGGTCCCAGATGACGAGGTCGGCGTCGAGACCCGGCGCGATCGCGCCCTTCCGGCGGTCGATCCCCGCGAGGCGCGCCGGCGCGGCGCTCATCCAGCGCGCGAGATCGTCCGGAGAGAAGCCGCGTTCGCGCGCCGCGGTCCAGGTCACGGCCAGCGAGAGCTGAAGCGACGCGATCCCACCCCAGGCCGTCCCGAAGTCCCCCACCTTCATCGACGGCGGGCAGGGCGAGTGGTCGGAAGCGACGAGGTCGAGCGTTCCCACCCGGAGTCCTTCCCACAGCCGCTCCCGATGTGTCGCCTCGCGGATCGGCGGCGCGCACTTGAATCGCAGCTCTCGCGACGGGATATCCTCCGCAGCGAAGAACAGGTAATGAGGGCAGGTCTCGGCCGATACCGCAAGACCCCGCTGGCGAGCCCGCGCGATCGAGTCGACCGACGCCGATGCGGATACGTGCACCACGTGCGCGCGCGAATCGGTCTCCTCGACCATGCCGATCAACGCGTCGATGGCTCGACTCTCCGCTTCGGCTGGGCGCGAGGCGAGCCACGACGCGTGCGAAGTCGGATCGCGCGCGAGCGGAGACGGGTCGAGACGGCCGGGATCCTCG
>JBHEOA010000145.1:0-17435 GCA_046261835.1 Gemmatimonadota bacterium | reverse complement strand
GCCGATCTCGGTCCAGTCCCGGCCCTCGAGCGAGCCGCTGTAGGCGCCGACGATTCGCTTCCCCTTCTTGAAGAGCCGCACGTTGTGATAGTGGCCGAGAGCGACGTAGTCCATTCCCAGCTCGCCCAGCTCCGCCTCGTCGAAGGGAAGGTCGTCGGGGCCGATCGGCCAATCGGGCGCGACCCGACAGGCGGCGTGGACGAGCGCCACGTGGATCCCTCGCTCCTCACGCCTCGCGAGCGAGTGCCATCCACGGCCCGACCGCTCGCGGTCGTACGCGATCCCGTACACGGTGAGCGGCACGTCGCCGATCTCGAGGATCGCGGGTTCGTCGAACGTCGGATCGGTGAAGAGGCGATGGAAGGGGAGGCTCTCCTTGTGGTACACGCAATCGGCCCAGGCGAGCGAGTCGTGGGTCCCGGGAACCGCCAAGACCGGGATCCCCGCCTCGCGCAGCCGGCCGAGCTCGGTCCGCGCCAGGTTCACCGTCTCGGCGTCCGGACGGAACGTGTCGAAGAGGTCTCCCGCGATCAGGACCGCATGAACGCGCTCGCGAACCGCCAGGTCGACGGCACGACGAAACGCCGCCTCCTGGTCGCTGCGCCGCCGCCCGGCGTAGTCGCCGAAGTTGGCGAGCGGCGCGCCGAGATGGACATCGGCCAGATGCAGGATCTTGATCACGTCACCGGCTTCCCTGTCAGGGCGTACGTTTCGATCGGCGTATGACGCGGACCCGCTGAACCCAGCTCGCTCCGAAAGAGCACGAATTCGCCGACCGTTTCAGGCCCTCCACGCGGCTGCCATCCCCGCACGATCTCGACTTCGCGCCCGAGCTCACCGGACCGGCGAACCCGACCGAGCGTCAGGTGCGGCGTGAACTCCCGCTCTTCCGCGGGAAACCCCGCCGCGCGGGTCGCCTCCTCGATCGCGCGGGCGAGCGGCGTCAGATCCGGTGCCTCGAGGCCGAGCCACAGGATCCGCGCGCGCCGCCAGCCAGGGAACGCGCCCGTCACCTGCGCGCGCAAGGTGACCGGCGCGGTCACGGCGGCGATCGAGCGGAGGCGCTGGTCTAGCGCTTCGATCGCCGGACGCCGCGCCGGCCCGAGGAACCGGAGGGTCAGGTGCGCGAGGGCCGGATCGGTCCAGCGAATGTCAGCATCGAGATCGCGCCACTCGCGGCCGGCACGGGTCAGCTCGGTCACGAGACCCGGCGGGGCCGGGAGCGCAACGAACGCACGCCTCACGCCTTCCGGCCCGAGCTCCGCGACGCTGTTCAAGCTATCACGTTCGCCCGGTCGCCGCCGTGACCACTCGCTTTTCGCACCAGCTGCAGACGATGTCGTAGACCAGGTCGCGGACGGTTTCCTGAAGCACCTCGTGGAGCGCCCCGGGATGCCGGCCGACTGTAACGTCGGTCGAGCCGACCTTCTCGAAGAATGCGATCGTCTGCGTCACGTCGACGACCGTGTCGGCGTCGCCGAGGAGGATGAGGAGCGGAAGCCGCACCGTCTCGGGTGCGCCGCGGACCGCCTCGATCGCGTGGGCAGTGTCCACCAGAGCGCGCGCCGTGACGTTCCGATGACCCAGCGGGTCGCGAGCGAACGTCGCCGCTCGCTGGGCGTCCCGCGTATGGACCGCGGTCCGGCGGCGAAGTGGAAACCACGGCGCCACGCGGGCCAGCGTCCGCACGGTCGAGCGATACCACTCCGGGACGCGATTCGACAGCACGATCGGCGCTCCCGAGAGGATCGCACCGCGGACCCCGGAGTGGATGTCGCCCGCCGCGTACCTAAGAACGACCAGCGCTCCCAGGGAGTGCCCGAGAAGGAAGATGGGCGACCCCGGGTACCGATCGGCGGTCACGCTCACGAAGCGGTCGAGGTCCTCGACCAGGGCCTCGAACCGGTAGTTGCCGCGCCGGCCCGGCGTGCGTCCGTGGCCGCGCTGGTCGTACAGCATGACGTTGAAGCCTCGCTTCGCGGCGTGCGCCGCCCAGAGGTCGTACTTGCCGAGGTGCTCGCCGAGACCATGGAGGGTCAAGATCGTCCCATGGGTGGCGCCGAAGAGGTCGATCGGAACAGCGTCATGGGCGTCGAAGCGAAGGAGAGCGCCGCCGGCGCCGCGGAACCACAGGGCCCCCGCCGTCAGCGTCACGCGGCACCCTCGCCGCGGGCGGCCCGCAAGAGCAGCGCGAGCGTCGCCACGACCGCCCGGCGCCTGACCTCCGCGCGCGCGCCGGGGACGTCGAGACGGCGGACGTGGAAGCCCTCCGGCGAATCCACGCCGCACCACACGAGCCCCACCGGCTTGTCCTCGGTGCCGCCGCCGGGGCCCGCCACTCCGGTGATCGCGCAGCCCACGTCCGCCGCGAGCGCCGCGCGGACGCCCGAGGCCATCGACCTGCACGTCGCCTCGCTGACTGCGCCGTGCTCTTTCAAGATCTCCGCCGGCACGCCGAGCAGTCGCTCCTTGACCTCGTTGGCGTAGGCCACGACGCCGCCCACGAACCACGCGCTCGAGCCCGCCTCGGACGTGATCTCGGCGCCGAGCTCCCCGGCGGTGCACGATTCCGCGATCCCCACCTTCCACCCACGCTCGAGGAGCGCGTGGCCGATCGCCCCTGCCAGCGTATCGCCGTCGAAGCCGTAGACCCATTTCCCCGCTCGCTCGACGATCCTTCGCGTTAGCCCCCCGAGCCGCTCCTCCGCCTCCTCGTCGCTGAGCCCGGCCGCGGTCAGACGCAGGTCGACCTGTCCCAGGTGCGGGAGGAACGCGACCTCGATCGGCGCGGCGTCCGCGATCACGTCATCGATCCGCTCGGCCAGCGCTGACTCGCCGATCCCGACCGTTCCGATGACGCGCGAGCGGACGGCGCCCGCCCCCTCTCCGGCCGCGGCGGCCAGCTCGGGGACGACCACATCCTCGACCATCGCCTTCATCTCATGCGGGACGCCGGGGAGGACATAGAGCGTGAACTCTTCCTCCTCGATGACGAGGCCCGGCGCTGTCCCGTGCGCGTTGGGGATGACTCGCGCGCCCTCGGGCACCATCGCCTGACTCCGGTTCGAAGGCGGCATCGTCTCGTAGCCGAAGCGGCGGAATTTACCCTCGACGACCTTCAGCTGATCGGGATCGAGCCGCAGGGGCCGCCCCAGGGTCTCCGCCACGACCTCGCGCGTCACGTCGTCCCGCGTGGGGCCTAGCCCGCCCATCGTGATCACGCGATTCGAGCGACCTCGCGCTTCCCTCAGCGCCGCCGCCAGCCGCGCGCGGTCGTCGCCGACCACCGTAACGCGCGTCACGCGCGCGCCGACCGCCGCGAGCCGGCGCGCCAGGTAAGGGCTGTTGGTGTCGACCGTCTCGCCGAGGAGGAGCTCGTTCCCTACCGTGACGATCTCGACCTCGACGGGCCGCGGAGCCGAGTTCGACGAGGAGCTCACCATGCCTAGCGACCCGAGAGGATTGCGACACCGGCCCAAAGAAGCCCCGCCGCCACGGCGCCTGCCGCGACGTCGTCCAGCATGACGCCCCAGCCGCCACGCGCCCGCTGCACTAACCCCAGGGGCGGCGGCTTGGCGATGTCGAAGATCCGGAAAAGAGCGAAAGCAACGCCGGCGCCGGCCCACGATCGGGGCGCGACCAGGAGGGCGATCCCCATCCCCACGACTTCGTCGATCACGATGCGGCCATCGTCGTGGCCCAACACCCTTTCCGCGCGGTCCGCCGCCGCGGTGCCGACCACACTCCACATCAGGATGAACGCGAGCCACCCCAGCCAAGGCCACGGAAGAACGCGCCACACCACGGCCACGATCGCCGAGGCGAGCGTCCCGGGACCCAGCGGCCAGTGACCGACCGGCCCCAGCGTGGCGATCCGAATCGCGGCGCCCGTCAGGCCGCTCGGTCGATCCAAATCCGGCGATACGAGTAGAGGTAGTCGACCAGCGAGAGTACGGTGAGGACGACGACGAACCAGAACGAGACTCCGATGACCGAGCGGGTGTACCCTTCCCAGTGCTCCCAAGCGGTGCCTTCTGCGCCCCCCAACCGATAGCCCTGGTTGATCCTGAGGACCAGAACCGAACCGATGAACCAGTTCTGGACGGTCGCCTTCGACTTCCCCCATCCGCTGGCCGCGATCACCTCGCCGCGGCCCAGGGCATAGCGTCGGAACACTGTGATCGCGATCTCCCGCCCCAGGACGAGGATGACGAGCCACAGTGGCAGGAGGCCGACCCCGTAGAGCGGAACGAAGGTGACGAGCACGAGCAGCTTGTCCGCGATTGGGTCGAGCAGCTGGCCGAAGCGCGTGATCTCGTCGTTGTTGCGGGCCAGCTTGCCGTCGACGACGTCACTGACCGCGGCGACGACGAACAACAGCAGAGCTGCCCAGCGCGCCGGGAGGCCTTCTACGAGGATCAGCCAGGCGAGAAACGGCGTCATGGCGATCCGCGCGACCGTAATCGCGTTCGGTGTGTTGAGCCGCTTCTCGGTTACAAAGGTAGTTGTGGTCACGCGGGAAATGGATCGTCAGCGAGCAGCGCGATCGGCGAGCGTCACAGCTCGCGCCTTCCGGCGAGCGCCTCGCCCACGGTCAGCTCGTCGAGGAACTCGAGCGCGCCGCCCATCGGCACTCCGCGGGCGATGCGCGTTATCCGGATCCGCCCGCTAACCGCCGCGCGCAGGACACGCGTCAGGTAGAGCGCCGTCGCCTCACCCTCGATGTCGGGATTCGTGGCTACGATCACTTCCTCGATCACACCCTGCCGCACCCTCTCGACGAGGGGGTCGATCGTCAACGCCTCGGGGCCCACGCCGTCCAGCGGCGAGAGCCGCCCGTGAAGCACGTGATAGCGGCCGCGGAAATGGCCGCTCTTCTCGATGACGTGGATGTCGCTCGGTTCTTCGACGACGCACAGGAGGGTGTCGTCCCGTCGCGGATCGAGGCAGATCGTGCACTCGGCGCCCTCGGCGAGGTTGGCGCAGATCCGGCAGAACGAGATCCGGTCCTTGACCTGGACGATCGCCTCGGACAGGCGCCAGGCTTGATCACGGGGCTGCTTGAGGAGGTAGAACGTGAGCCGGCTGGCCGTCTTGCGGCCGATCCCGGGAAGCCTGGAGAGCTCCTCGATCAGGGTCTCCACCGCATCCGACAACTCAAACCTCTCTCACGATCGGGACGAGCTGCCCCGTCACAACAGATCGGTGATGGGCAGTCCGCCGGTCAGCTTCTTCATCTCCTCCGAGGCCATCTCGCTGGCCCGGCCCAGCGCCTCGGAGACGGCGGCCACGATCAAGTCCTCGAGTATTTCGACGTCGTTCGGATCGACGACCTGTGGATCGATGTGGAGCTCGATCAGCTCCTGCCGGCCGTTGACGACGGCGGTCACCATCCCGCCGCCCGACGATGCCTCGATGCGGCGTTGGCCGAGCTCGGTCTGCATCTGCGTAACCTGGCTCTGAATCCTCTGCGCTTGCTTGAGCAGGTTCTGGAAGTTCGTCATGATGCCAGTAAGCCTCCCTTCGTTCAGGATGATGCGGGCGAGGATCGTTGGACGCGCACTACGCTTGCGTCGAACAGATCGGCGACCTGTTGCAGCACCGGATCGCGCTCCAGCGGCGGCACGTCCTCGCCTGTCTCCAGTACCTCGATCCGCCCGGCGAAGCTCCAACGCGCGCCGAGCGCCCGGACCAGGGGTTCCAGCGTCCCGCGGCGGCGCAGTTGCTCGAGACGGAACTCGGCGCCGCGCGGAACCTCCAGCGTCACGCTCTCCACGCTGCAGGCAGCGGGCCGGGCGCCTTGGAGCAACGCCGCCACCGTGGGTCGCTCCGCGTGGACCGCCTCCACCACCTCATCCCACGCCGCCCGGAGGCGCTCGATCGAGAGCGAGCCCTGGGGCGAGCCCGCCTCCGAGCCCCTCGCCGCCCCGGCGGTCCCCCCGCCCGGCGTCCCTGATGCCGCCGGCGACGCCTCAGACGCGCCCGTGCGCGAAACCGTACCCCGCGACGACGCCTTGCGATCCGCGGCACTGCCGGAGGCGGTGCGACCGCCGGATCCGAGAGCCGCGAGGAGCCGGTCGAGGTCGACCGTCCGGTCGAGGAGGGCCAGGCGTACCAGCAGCACCTCGAGAACGAGCGCCTGCTGGCTCGAGCGGCGAAACACCTGCTCCTCGTCCGTCGCCAGGGTCAGCATCCGCAGAAGGTCCTCCTGTCCGAGCGCCGAGGCCGTCTCCCGGTAGGCTTCGAGGTACCGCGCCGGCACCTCGGCCAGGGCGTCGCCCTCGCCGATCGCGAACAGCAACAGGTTCCTGAGATGCTCGAGGAACCCCTCGTAGAACGATTCGAGGTCGTACCCCGTGGCGCGCAGCTCGCGGGCGGAGCCGAGCGCGGCGCGCGCGTCGCCCGCGAGCAGCGCCTTCGTCAGCTCGAGATATCGCTCCTCGTCGGGGACGCCGATCAGCCGCCTCAAGGCGTCCACGTCGATCGTCTCACCGCCGAAGGCGACGACCTGGTCGAGAAGGGACAGCGCGTCGCGCAACGAGCCATCGGCTTTCTTGGCGATCGCGAACTCCGCCGCGTCGTCGAGCCGAATCCCCTCGCGCTCGGCGATCGAGCGCACCCGGCCGCGAATCGCGGCGAGCGGAATCGGCCGGAAATCGAACCGCTGACACCGCGAGAGGATCGTTGCCAGGATCTTGTGCGGCTCGGTCGTCGCCAGCACGAACACAACGCTCTTGGGCGGCTCTTCGAGCGTCTTGAGGAACGCGTTGAACGCGTCCTTCGACAGCTGATGGACTTCGTCGACGATGTACACCTTGTAACGCCCCTGTGCGGGGGCGTACTTGACGGTCTCGCGCAGCTCCTTGATGTCGTCGATCCCGCGGTTCGACGCGGCGTCGATCTCGATCACGTCGAGCGAGCGGCCCGCCGCGATCGCGCGGCAGTTCTCGCACTCGCCGCACGGCTCCCCGCTCACCCCGCGCTCGCAGTTGAGCGCCTTGGCGAGGAGCCGGGCGGTGGTTGTCTTGCCGCTGCCACGGGGACCCGCGAAGAGATACGCCTGAGCGACGCGATTCTGCTCCAGGGCGTTCTGCAGGGTGCGGGTGACGTGTTCCTGGCTGATGACGTCCGCGAACCTCGCCGGACGGTACTTGAGCGCCAGGGGCTGATGCGTCATTCGGGGGGGAACGGCCTCCTACAGAAAGCTTAGCCCGGCCGACGGAACAACGGGCTCGGCCAGCTAGCAAATACCCCAGGACGAACACAGCGACTCGAGGCCTCGCGTGCCGCTGCTACCTTCCGGTCCTGACGGGGTTGGCGAACTCGAGCCCTGCGCGCCTGGGGCATTGTTGAAGCTACCCGGCCCCCCACCATGCGTCAACGACACCCGCTACGAGCGTGTGCGCCTCACTATTCCGCCCTCGACAGGCGAGCAACAGCCTGGCGAGCGGCCTCGACGTGTGGGCGGAGCTCCGGATCGGCGTTGCGCCAGACGAGGAGCGCATACTCGTACGCCTCGATCGCTTCTGCCTTCCTCCCCAGTTGTTCCTGGATTCTCGCCAGCTGGTATGCAGCTAGTGGATCCCCTTGATCGTGCCAAAGGGACGCAGATGTGCTCTTACTCGACGATCACCGAGCTGGGAGCTGGCCACGCAGACACGCGCGTGCCCGCCGTGCGATCTCGACCGCCGCCGCCGCTTCCGACAGCGTGATGGGATTGTAGTTACCAGGGTATCGCGTCACTGTAGCGTAATCGGTTAGACGCTCTTGTTCCGGGCTGGAAAGACCGATAACCGAGGGATCCGGCATCGACGCAACGAGCTCCGCGATATCGTGGATTTTGGGAAAATCGATCGCGTGCAGCGCGAGGACAGCCTTGACATACTTTTCCACGCACTGCTGAGCATGAAAGCATACCGTGTCAAGCGGGCCTTCTGCACCAAGTTTCAAGGTGTGCTCGGCGTTACGCAGATCGTTCTCGGCCTTCTCAACCCACTGCTGAAGGACGCGAAGGAGCTCATGCTGCTCGCTCATAGAGCGTCCTTCCCTCTCGTAGCGCGGGCCGAATGATGGTTCCAATGATGTCTCGATAACGCTCGATCTCGTCCGGCGTCGCGACGACGATGTCCTTGGGAACACGGATGTCGTGAAGCGCAACCCGTATCTCGATCTGCTTCTCACGCTTTAGTCCTTCGAATTCCATGACGACGAGAAGATCGACGTCGCTGTCGGGCCCTGGGTCTCCGCGCGCGTGTGAGCCGAAGAGGATGATTCGCTCGGGATCGAACTGCTCGACGATGCGCCGCACCATCTCGTCGATTGCGGCCTCGACCTCCTCTCGCTCGAGCGGCCACGTGGGAGCCGAGTACGTCGCGAGAGACTCGGCGACATGGCCGGCGCGCAGATCGCGCAGGGCGACGCGGTCCGCGCCCTGGTCGCGCGCCTCCGCGAACCGATCTCCACCCTGCCCGGAGACCCATGCATCGATCTCGGAGAGCCGGAAGCGGAAGAGCCGCCCCACCCGGTGGGCCGGCAGCCCGCGCGACTCGACCCACCGATAAACGGAGTCCTTCCCCACGCCCAGATGGGACGCGACCTCTTCGACGCTTACCCATCGCTCAGACGAGGGTTCTGGGCCATACATACTAGTCAAAGTCGACAATAATGGATGATAGTCAAGTGAGATCTTGACTAGGAGTTAACCGGTACGATAGACTAGTCATATGAAACAGATCAACGCTTCCGAGTTTAAGGCGAAGTGCCTGGCTCTGATCGAGGAGGTCGCCGAGACAGGCGAGACGATCACCATCCTCAAGCGCGGCAAGGCCGTTGCCCAGCTCGTCCCCGCGGTGCTTGTCGCAGATGGGTTCCCACAGAGCACGCTCAAAGGAACCATCCGGATCGTCGGAGATATCATGGAGCCCCCGTTTCCGCCTGAGGCCTGGGAGGCCGAGGCAGGCGACGAGGAGTGAGGTTTCTCCTCGACACGCACGTCCTGGTCGAGTGGTTCGAGGAGAGCTCCAGGCTAGGCCCGCGCCACGCTGCCCTCCTCCAATCCGCTGATGTCGGCCATCCTCTCTGGGTGTCGGACATCTCTCTCTGGGAGGTGGCCAATCTGGTGGGCCTCGGGAGGATCGAAATCGGCATTCCGTTGCGCGATTGGCTCGAGCGCTCCACCGCACCGCCTCTCGTCCGACGCATCGGAATCTCACCGGTCGTGGCCGCTGAGGTCGCCGCTCTACCCGACACCCTGCACCGGGATCCAGCGGACCGGATCATCATCGCTTGCGCTCGGGTTTTAGGGGCGACGGTCCTCACGCGCGACAGAAGGATCATCGAAAGCGGGCTCGTCCAGATCGCCTGAGGCGGAGAGCGGTCCTAGGCCTTCTTCGATAGCTCCGGCGGCTCGCCCGGCTCCGCCGCCGTCTGCAGCCGCACGTGGAACGCCGTGCCGCGCGGGCTCCGTCGCTCCCACTCGATCGTCCCGTCCCACGCCTCGACGATCCGCCGGGTGATCGCGAGGCCGAGGCCCGTACCTCGGGTCTTGGTCGAGAACGAAGGCTCGAACAGCCGATCGACGCCCTCGGGGAGCCCCATCCCGTCGTCGATGACCGAGACCCACGCGCGCTCCCGCTCCCGATCCCAATCGATTCGGACCGTGACCGACCCCTGGCCGACCGCGAGCACCGCCTCGCGCGCGTTCTGGAGCAGGTTGACGAGAATTCGGCGGAACCCCTCCGGCTCGCCGAGCAGAGGACGCGGCTCCCCGACCAGCTCGAGCCGGTAATCGACGGGTTCCTCCCCGGACTCGAACAGCGCCACTACCTCGCTCGCCACCTCGACTGCGTCGAACGGCGCGCGCACCGTGGGATCGGGGACCGCGAAGCGCGCGAAGTTCGAGGCGATTCGCTCGAGGCGCTCGATCTCCGCCAGCACGAGGTCGAGGTTCTCATGGAACACGGCCTCGAAGTCGTCCGACCGGTCCTCCATCGTCCGCTCGAGATGCTGGAGCGAGAGCTTCATCGGGGTCAGCGGATTCTTGATCTCGTGGGCCACCTGTCGCGCCATCTCGCCCCACGCCAGGACGCGCTGGGATTGGACGTTGGCGGTGATGTCCTCGAAGGCGACGACCAGGCCCTGCTCGTGCCCCGCGACGTCGCGCAGGGCGGTCGAAACGAGGTGGTAGTGGCGATCCTCGCCGTCGCGCCGCATCACCACGTCGCGATCCGACCGCTGGCCGCGCCGGTAGTCGCGCGCCACCACGCGCCAGAAGTGCGCCGCCCCACCGTTTCGCTCGGCGAGCTCGTGAACCGAGCGGTCGATGACGTCATCGGCCCGCTGATCGAGGAGCGATTCGGCGTGATCGTTGAGGAGCCGCACGTGGCCCTGGGCGTCGAGGGCGACGACGCCCGCGCCGACGGAAGCGAGGATCGCCTGGACCCGCGACTTCTCCCCCTCGAGGTCCTTCTGCGAGGCATCGAGCTGCGCGGTCATCGCGTTGAAGGCGCGCTGCAGCCGGCCGAACTCGTCGCGTCGGGCGGGCGCTTCGAGTCGGTACGAGAGATGACCGGATGCGATCTGGCGCGTGCCCTGCTCGAGCGCCGACAGCGGCCGTGCCATGAACCGCGCCAGACCCCAGGCCACCGCTAGCAGGAACCCCAGCGAGAGCGCCGAGAGCAGGAACACGCCCTCGCCCAGCCGTTGGAGATCGACCCGCACGCGGTCCTCGCGGATCAACAGCGGCGTCGCGAGCACGTACCCCGCGGGGGCTCCGGGTTCGACGAGCGCGCGATAGGCGACGAGGAAGGAGCGATCGCCGAGCGCCGTGCGGTCGAAGACGATCGGTCGCCCGACGGCGAAGAGGTCGGTGTAGACCGCGCCCGCCATACGGTCGGCGAAGAGCCGCGAGGCGAAGATCTCCGGCCGACTCGAGGCGATCGCCCAGCCGCGCCAGTAGAGGATCAGGTCCTGCTGGAAGAACTCGCCGGTCTCCCGCAGCTGCTGGCTCAGCGCGCGCTCGGTGCCCTGCTCCAGCGCGGTCCCCTCGATCAGCATGCGGCTCGCCGCAGCCAGCGCGTCGGCGGCGGCCGTTCGCGTCGCCATCTCGAGCTCGGATCGCGTGTGCCGGTAGCCGATCACAGCGTAGACCGTGAGCGGAACCATGGCGATTGCGAGAAACGCCAGCAGGAGCTGGACGCGAAACGAGCTCAGCGGATTCTGCGTGCGCAGCATGGCCCACCAGCGCGCGCGGGCGCGCACATCTCCCAACCGCACGATCATGCCGAGCCCAAAACCCGCCAGCGCGCCGATGACGAGGAAGACCGCGTAACCCCGCGCATCGGGGAGCAGCGGGTCGAGCGGCATCGCGAGCCTCAGCGCCCCCTCACCGCGGGGCACGGCCGTGATCAACGTGCGTGGCGGCGGGGTCTCCTCGGGTCCCAGCGTGGTGTAACCGGGGAGATCGGGGTCGAGCCCGCCCCCCGCCAGCAGGTCGGTGAGCACGAAGCCGACCCCCGGCGCCTGTTCGCGCAGGTCGAGCGCGCCAGTCGTCATCGCCACGGCGGTCCCCACGCGCCCCAGGGGGCCGGTCGCGGGCACCACCGTCCAGCGCGTCTCGGGCGTTCCCGCCGACCCCTCGATTCCGAACGGCGCCTCCCCGACCGAGCGCGCGTACTCGCGCGCGCGATCCGACAAATCCTCGGCGGTCAGCACGAACTGGCTGACGAGCTCGCCCTCGACGTCGAACAGGTAGAGGCCGGTGGCGAAGTCGAGCTCGCGCAGCGGGCTGCGGCTCCACAGGATGAGTGCCGCGTCGCGGTTGCGCTCGACGATCGCCTCGGCGACGGAGGGCTCGCTCTCGAGGAACTGGCGCGTCCGCTCCATCGTGTACTGGAGCCAGGGAATCGATGCCTCGCCGATCCGCTGCGCGCGCTCGACCAGGAGATCCTGAGCCGCCTGGATCCTGGCGTGAGCGGCGAGCGGCATCGTGAGGAGGCTGCCCACCATGGACGCCACCAGCGCGAGCCGGATCGTGGCCCACTCTCCCTGTCGTGCGGCGGCGTGGGCCAGCCAGGCGCCCCCGGCGAGACCGATCCCGAGCAGCACCGTGATCGTGTCGCGCGTCCCCGCCATCGCCGTCTGCGGAAGCAACCACGCGGCCGCGCCGAGGGCGACGACGGCGACGGCAGCCCCCAACGCCCCCCAAGCCTTGCCTGCGGGCACGCCGGTGGTTCGGAAGCCCAGCGCCACGCCGACGACCGCGACCGCCGCGAGGAGCGCGAACCCCAGCAGCACCATGAGAAACGTCGGCGAGAAGAGAAGGGTGGGGCTGAAGAAGACCGGGACGCTCATGTTGCGCATCGCCGCTTCGACCGCCGGTCCGCCCAGTCGCGCGAGAGCGAATGCGGCGACCACGCCCCCTGCCACCGCCGCGGCGGTCCAGAGGGACGATTTCCGGCGGAGCGGCACGCGCTCGAAAAGTGAGAACGCGAGCACCGCAGCCAGCGCCGCGGTGAGCAGGAAGTGCCCCGCCGAGCGGCCCGCGGGGCCGATCGAGGTCGATGCGAACCCGAGCGGACTGAACCATGCGTCGGGCAACAGGAACGCCGGATAGCGCGTCGTGATGAGGAACGCCCAGAGGGCCAGCACGACCGCCGTCTGGGCAGCGATCGCGACTCCGGTCCGGCGGGCGGCGCGCGCGCCGTGCCATGCCGTTCCCACGCCCCAGACGAGCGGCCAGAGGAGGAGCAGCGCCAACACCTCTCCCGCCTGCTCGCGCCGCTCGGCGAGCCACCGGTCGAGGAGAAATCGCTCCCCGACCACCGCGGCCGCCGCGAGCCCGCCCGGATCCGTCACGGCCTCCGCCGTGGGCGCGCTGGCCGCCGGTGTGCCGGCGGGGACGACCCCGAACGCGAGATGGTAGCGGCGTTGGAGGCGGGCGAGCAGGAAGTCGGGCTCGGCCTCCTCGCGGGTGAGGGGGGACGCGACCTCCCACACGTCCTTGACCGCCACCCGAAAGGTCTCGCCGCCCACCATCCAAGGGGCCGCGACGTGGGCGACGGTGAAGCCGGCTGGACGGCGAAACACGACACCGGCGAGCGCGAAGCGCACCGAGTCGGGGGGGAGGCGCTCACCGCGTGGATCCCCCCACCACGCCCGGAGGCCTCCCTCCGAGTCGTACACCTCGACGCCGAGCCCCTGGGGCAGACGATCCGGGGTCGCCTTCCCGAGCGCGACGAAGAGGTCGGGGTCCTGGACCACGGTCGGTCCGGCTTCCCCCGCGATCTCCCCGAGCGCGCCGGCGCTCCGACGGGCCAGCGCATGGTCGCTCTGGAGGCGCCGCTCGAGCGCCCGGGCGACCTCCTGGCGCCCCGACTCCGCCAGCTCCTGAGTCACCTCCGGCGCGCGGCGGGCGAGGCGCGCGGCCTCTACCCGAACCTGCGCCCAGACGGCGAGGTACGCGACCAGGCACGCCAGCGCCAGCCGCGCCCCCCATGCGCGCGGTCGCGCCGTGACCAGGACCGCGATGGCGAGAACCAGGGCGAGCAAGGCCGCCGGTGCGCCCGCGCCGAGAGACACGCCGAAGGCGACCGCTCCGAGGGCGACCGCCAGGGCGAGCGCCGAAGCCGAACGCGCCGTATCCATCGTTGCCAAAGGAATATAGCCCCGACCGCGCGGGAGGTTCCCAGGCGCGATCGTCGCGATCATCTATCTTGTGCGGACGGAGGCGCGCATGAAAGGTTCCGCCCGGCGAGACTCGACCGAGCACCGGGGCTCCCCAGCCCTCGAACGGATCTGTCCCGAGGAACGACTCGAGTGGTACCGGATGACGCCCGAGGAGCGATGGATCGAGAACGAGCGGATGTGGTCGACTTTCTTCGAGCTCGGGGGACGGCTTGACCCGGAGCCCGATCGCCAAAGTCCTTTTTTCGCTTCGGGAGAACGGGATCCGGAGCCTCCTGATGGGGGGTCAGGCGTGCATCCTCTACGGCGCCGCTGAGTTCAGCCGCGACACCGACATCACGCTCCACGCTTCCCGCGAGAACCTCGAGCGCCTCGAGGCCGCGCTCGCCGACCTCGACGCCGAGGTCATCGCAGTCCCTCCCTTCGAGCTCGGTTACCTCGAGCGCGGCCATGCGGTTCACTTCCGTTGTCGCCGCCCCGACGTTTTCCGCCTCCGCCTCGACGTGATGACGAAGATGCGCGGGGTCGATCCGTTCACCGATCTCTGGGAGCGACGCGCGACCTACACCCTATCCGAGGGACTCACGGTAGACGTGATGGCGCTCCCCGATCTGGTAACCTCGAAGAAGACTCAACGCGACAAGGATTGGCCAATGATCCGCCGCCTGGTCGAGGCGGACTACGACCGCTACTTCGCCGAGCCCGACGGGGACCGGATTGGCTTCTGGCTGAGGGAGCTTCGAACTCCCGAGCTATTGATCGAGTGCGCCCGGCGGTTCCCAGAAGGCGCGCGCGAGCAGGCGGCCGAGCGTGCGGCGATCAGTCCGGCGATCTCAGGCGAGGAGGGGGAGGTCGAACGGCGGATGGCGGAAGAGCAAGCGCTCGAGATGGACCGCGACCGCGCCTACTGGGCGCCCCTCCGGGCCGAGCTCCAGCGGTTGCGCCGCGAGCGGCGGCGCGAGCGGTGATGGTCTAGAGCAGCTTGACGAGGGCGCCTTTGAGCGGTCGGCGCAGCCGGTGGGCGTCGCCCGTCACGAGGGTCGCGATGTCGGCCGACACCATGACCAGGAACGACAGGCCGATCCATATCTTGACGGCGGGATCCTCGACCGTGGTGAACAGCGCCACCGTGACGCCGTGCGGCCCGGCGAGTAACCATAATCTCCATATCAGGCCCGGAACGCGCCGCCCACGCCAGCGGGCCCGCCGCTCCGGGCCGGCGAGCCGCGCCAGCGCGAGGATCGGCGCAGAGAGCACGATGGTGGTCAAGGCGTAGATCGCCGTCACCGGCAGGAAAACCCATTCCCCCCACGACGTCGCCTCGGGCGCCCGCGCCCGCGCGGGTTTCGTCCTTCCCCACTGTTCGGCCAGCGTGTACCCGCGCCAGTGCTTGATGGCGTAGGCATGAGCCGTATTGATCTCCTGGATCGACCGTGTCGCGTCGGCCTTCTGCTCTTCGTCTTGAAAGCGATCGGGGTGCACGCTCTTGGCGCGCGCGCGGTAGGCGCGGTGGATCGCCACGCGATCGACTGGTGGAACGAGCCCCAGCATCTGGAGCGCCGCCAGGTACGCGTACTCGTCGTACCGCTCGCGCGTCTGGACCGCTGGCCGATCGATCACGCCGGAGCGTCACCCGACGACGACGGAGCTTCGGCGCTGCTTCCGCCATCCACGGTGTCGATGAAGTAGGTCGAACAGGCGCGCTCGAGCAGCTCCTCGCTCAACTCGGGCTCGACGCCGAAGTACCGCGCCACGTCGCATAGATGGTCGAGGATGTCGCGCGGATGGCATCCCCGCGGCGCGATCCCCAGGCGCTCGTAGAAGCGCTCATGGACGAACCGGACACGAGCCGGGTCGAAGGCGATGTGTCGCGCCACGCACGAGCGGCGGAAGATCTGCTCGTATTCGGACTCGGTCGGGCTCGGCACGTTGATCTTGTAATGGATACGCCGCAAGAACGCTTCGTCGACGAGGTCGAGCGGATCGAGGTTCGTGGCGAAGATCAACAAGCAGTCGAAGGGCACCGGAAACTTGTGCCCGGTGTGAAGGGTCAGGAAGTCGATTCGCTTCTCGAGGGGCACGATCCAGCGGTTGAGCAGGTCACGCGGATCGACGCGCTGGCGACCGAAGTCGTCGATGATCAAGACGCCGCCGTTGGCCTTCACCTGGAACGGCGCCTGATAGACCTTGGCGTGGTAGTCGTACTCGAGATCGAGCTCGTCGAGAGTCAGCTCGCCGCCGGTGAAGACCACCGGGCGTGACACGTGTGCGAAGCGTCGATCATAGGTCGGCGCGGTGCGGAGCCAGGTGGGGCCTTCGCCAGGGGACTCGGCGTCCGGCTCCGACCGCGCCATATGGTAGACGGGGTCGTGAACGACCATGACCTGCCCTTCGACCAGGACGGCGTAGGGCACGTAGATGTCGCCTCCGAGGAGGCGTGCGATCGACTCGGCCAGATTCGTCTTGCCATTCCCCGAATCCCCATGAAGGAACATGGACTTGGCAGAGTTGATCGCTGGTCCGAGCTGCTCGAGCAACCGCGGATCGAGGACCAGATGGCTGAAGCCTACGCGGATCGTGTCGCGCGTTACCCAGACGCGTCGGATCGACTGAGCGTCGACCCAGGCGCGATACCGTTCGAGCGGAACCGGCGCGGGTCCCACGTACTGGTTGGTTTCCATCGCTTCGCGCGCTCGCTCGCGACCCCTGCCGGTGAGGTCGAACACGTAGCCGCCGCGGCCGGCGCCGTGAGCTCCCCGAATCTCGACATACATCCGGTGCTGGAGCTCGGGAAGCCGCTGGTCGAGGAGCGGGAACGGGAGCCGTATCACCTCGACGAGCTCCACCCCCGAACGGGCCCCCTGGACATACAGGACTTTGAGGATGAGGTCGTCGATCGCCTCGGGGCTGAGGCCGGTCGCGGCGATCGAGGTCGGGACCGGCGGCGCGGAGACCGGAGCCGCTCGCCCGCTCTGCGCGAGCGTCGCGGCGGGGGCCGAGGCCGCCTCCGCGGCCATCGGGGGCGCGGTCATGCCGCCACCACCCTGGCCCGGCCGTTGGCTCTCTGCCCCGGCCCGGTCGCGGTCCACTGCAGCACGTCCCCGACCTCGGTTCCGCTCGCCGCCAGCGTTCCCGACGGCAGCTCCAGAGCGCAGCGGGCTCGGTCGTGCCACCGCGACCGCGCGCCGGGGGCGATCTCGCGATAGAGTGCGACCACCGCGCCACCGCCGTCGAGGAAGGCGACGTCGATGGGATAGCGAACGCCGTACATGTGGATCGCCTTGCACGGACAGAGGAGCAGTCCTTCCCCTTCTTCGAGCCGAGGACGACCGATCAAGCCGCGCAGGCGTCCCCACCGCGTGTCCGCCATTCCCACGCGCGACCCGACCTCGCGCCCCCTGGTCGTGTTCACGACGCGCACCGTCTTCACATGAGCTCCTTCATCTGCTCGAGGATGTGGAGGACGGCGGGACCGAGGATGACCACGAACATCGCGGGAAAGATGAATAGGACCAGCGGGAACACGAGCTTGATCGTGGTCTTGGCGGCGGCCTCCTCGGCGCGCTGCCGGCGTTTGGTGCGCATCGTGTCTGCGTGGACGCGGAGCGCGGTGGCGATCGACGTACCGAAGCGATCGGTCTGGATGAGCATCGCCGTCAGCGAGCGCACGTCGGCAACGCCGGTCCGCTCGCCCAGGTTCCGCAGCGCCTCGTCGCGCGGCGTCCCCGCCCGGATCTCGAGATTCGTGAGCG
>JBHEOA010000144.1:0-18141 GCA_046261835.1 Gemmatimonadota bacterium | reverse complement strand
GTACTCCACGTGCGCCGTCGCAATCGTGATCCCCCGTGCCTTCTCCTCCGGCGCCTTGTCGATCTGGTCGAACGGCACGTACTCCGCCAAACCCTTCTTCGACTGGATCTCCGTGATCGCCGCCGTCAACGTCGTCTTGCCGTGATCCACGTGACCGATCGTTCCCACGTTCACGTGCGGCTTCGTACGCGCAAACTTCTGCTTGCCCATCGCTCGTCCCCCCTCTCCCTCAGTTACGAGCTGGCCTTCATCGGCCCTGAGTGCGGTTGATGATCTCTTCCGCCTTGGACTTGGGCACCTCGGCGTAGTTGCTGAACTGCATCGTATAGACGGCGCGCCCCTGCGTGAGCGAGCGAAGCGTGGTCGCGTAGCCGAACATCTCGGCCAGCGGGACGCTCGCGGCGATCACCTGCGCCGGACCGCGGCGATACATGCCCCCGATCTTGCCGCGCCGGGACGACAGGTCACCCATCACGTCGCCCATGTACTCCTCAGGCGTGACGACCTCCACGGTCATGATCGGCTCGAGCAAGATCGGATCGGCGTGGCGAACGCCGTCCTTGAGAGCCATCGAGCCAGCGATCTTGAAGGCCATCTCGCTCGAGTCGACCTCGTGATACGAGCCGTCGACCAGCGCTACTTTGACGTCGACCATCGGGAAGCCCGCCAGGACGCCGTTCTCCATCGCCTCGCGCACGCCGTTCTCGACCGCCGGGATGTATTCCCGCGGGATGGTTCCGCCCACGATCCGGTTGTCGAACACGAAGCCGCCACCCGGCTCGTTGGGCTCGACCAGACACTTGACGTGCCCGTACTGGCCGCGACCGCCCGACTGACGGATGAACTTCCCTTCGGCTTCCACCGCCCTGCGGATCGTCTCACGGTAGGCCACCTGCGGCTTGCCGATGTTGGCCTCGACCTTGAACTCGCGCAGCAACCGATCCACGATGATCTCGAGGTGGAGCTCCCCCATCCCGGAGATGATCGTCTGACCCGTCTCCTCGTCGGTGTGGACGCGGAAGGTGGGGTCTTCCTCGGAGAGCTTCTGGAGCGCGATCGAGAGCTTGTCCTGGTCGGCCTTGGTCTTGGGCTCGGTCGCCAGGTCTATGACCGGCTGGGGGAACGTGATCGCCTCGAGGACGACCGGATCGTCCTCGTCGCACAGTGTATGACCCGTACGCGTGTCCTTGAGGCCGACCAGCGCGGCGATGTCGCCGGTATAGAGGTGCTCCCGCTCCTCGCGCTTGTTGGCGTGCATCTGCAGGATCCGACCCACTCGCTCGCGTCGGTCGCGATTGGCGTTCCACACGTAGGAGCCCGACTCGAGAACGCCCGAATAGACGCGCACGAAGGTCAGCTTACCGACGTGAGGATCGGTCATGATCTTGAAGGCGAGCCCGGCGAAGGGGCCGTCGTCGACAGGCGCCCGGACGACCTTGTCGTCCTTGTGCGGATGGTGTCCTTCGACCGGCGGGACGTCGAGTGGAGAAGGCAGAAAATCGACCACCGCGTCGAGCAGCGGCTGGACGCCCTTGTTCTTGAACGACGAGCCGCACAGGACCGGTGTGATCCCGACCTTGATCGTCGCCGCGCGCACGGCGTGGCGGATCTCGTCGTCCGTCAGCTCGTGACCCTCGAGGTACTTCTCGATCAGCGCGTCGTCGTACTCGACCGCGGCCTCGATCAGCTGGCGGCGCAGCTCTTCGACCTGCTCTCGATAGGCTTCGGGCAGCTCGATCCGCTGGTACGTGGCGCCCAGCGAGTCGTCGTCCCAGATGAGCGCCTTCCGGTCGATGATGTCGATGATCCCGGTAAACAACTCACCATCGCCCATCGGGATCTGGACCGGCAGCGCCCGGGCACCGAGCCGATCGCGCATCATCTCTATCGCGTTCATGAAATCGGCGCCGACGCGGTCCATCTTGTTGACGAAAGCGATGCGGGGGACACCGTACTTGTCGGCCTGCCGCCAGACGGTCTCGGACTGGGGCTCGACCCCGCCGACTGCGCAGAACAGCGCGATTGCGCCGTCGAGGACCCGGAGGCTGCGCTCTACCTCGGCCGTGAAGTCCACGTGGCCGGGCGTATCGATGATGTTGATGCGATGGTCCCTCCAGTAGCAGGTCGTCGCGGCGGAGGTGATCGTGATGCCGCGCTCCTGCTCCTGCTCCATCCAGTCCATCGTCGCGGTCCCCTCGTGCACCTCGCCCAGCTTGTGGCTGCGCCCGGTGTAGAAGAGGATCCGCTCGGTAGTCGTGGTCTTACCGGCATCGATGTGGGCCATGATGCCGATGTTCCGCAGATCCTTCAGGGGTGTCCGTCTGGCCATCGTTCGTTTCCGCTTCTTCTCGTCGTTTCCGACTTCTGGTGGTCTCGTTCTCGTCGTTTCGATCGTCCCTGACTCCCGAGCCGGCGGGGCCGGCGTATGGCGACATCGCCGCACACACGGTCGCCGCCCCGAGCGGGCCGCAACGCGCGTCGGCGTGTCGGTAGATGCCTATGTCGTTCGGGACCCGCGCCGTTCCGCTTGCGCGTCACCGGCCCGGGGCTGAAGGATTAAATCACTTCTCGCGCCAGCGGGCCGCGCAGGCCTTGAACGCCTTTCGTCCTAACGGTATGCCGGATCGTGCTCGATCTCCTTCTAAGGCTCTTACCAGCGGTAGTGGGCAAACGCCTTGTTCGCCTCTGCCATCCGGTGGACTTCTTCCTTGCGCCTGATCGTCGCGCCATCGCTGCGCGATGCGGCGATCAGCTCAGACCCTAGCCGCTCGCTCATCGTCTTCTCGCCGCGCTCGCGCGAGAAGCCAATCAGCCATCTCATCGCGAGGGCCATCTGACGTTCCGGTCGAACCTCAGTCGGAACCTGATAGGTGGCGCCACCGACACGACGAGACTTGACCTCGAGCTGCGGCCGCGCGTTGTTGAGCGCCTGGCGGAACACCTGAAGCCCCGGCTGTCCGGTCTTCGCCTCGATGTGCTCGAGGGCGCCGTAGAAGATCGACTCCGCGAGGCTCTTCTTGCCGTCGAACATCAAGCAATTGACGAACTTCTGTACGGTCTTGTCGCCGTACTTGGGATCGCCGACGATCTCCCGCTTTTCGGCCCGAACGCGACGGCTCATCGTGCGACTTCCTTACTTGGGCCGCTTGGCCCCGTACTTGGAGCGACCCTGGCGGCGTGCCTGGACCCCGGAAGCGTCGAGCGTTCCGCGGATGATGTGGTACCGCACGCCGGGCAGATCCTTCACCCGACCGCCGCGGATCAGGACGATCGAGTGCTCCTGCAGGTTGTGCCCTTCGCCCGGGATGTAGGCCGTCACCTCGTAGCCGTTGGTGAGCCGCACGCGCGCGACCTTGCGGAGCGCCGAGTTGGGCTTCTTCGGCGTCGTCGTATAGACGCGCGTGCAGACCCCACGGCGCTGCGGGCAATCGGTCAGCGCCGGCGAGGAGGTCTTCTGGCGGAGCGGCCTGCGCCCCTTGCGGACGAGCTGGTTGATCGTCGGCATAATCGCTCTTTCGTACCCTTGATGGGCTTCATGTCCGGTCGCCGAAAGCCCAGGGACGAGGCCCTCTTCCGGCTACAACCGGGGAAAAAGCACAGACCTACAAAAATAGAGGAAAAAACGCCTTCGTCAAGCCACCAGGAAACCCGTCACCGAACTCACTACCACTCTCAATATACCGGCCGACCGGCCAGAGGCACCAACCTTACGGTCGCTACCGGCCCGCGCGGCACTAGGAACCTTCACCCGCTGCGTCCCCTTCCGAGCCCGCCTCCTCCAGCACCTGCTGGATGTCCCGCCACCGCTGGGGGACGTTGCGCCGGACCTCAGCCTCGACCTCGTCCGTCCACCTCTGCCCCGCCTGCTCGACGTTTCGCTTGACGTGCTCGACGAAGGCGTCGCCGAAGGCGTCCCTGTCGAAACCATTCTCCTTCGTCCAGACCGCCCACTGGCTGATGAACTGGAAATACCCCTCCGGATCGGCGTCAGCGGCCAGGCGCCCGGCCTGGCGGACGCGCTCTGCTGCCTCGAGGACTCGAGCGAGGGGCTCGAACGCCTTCTGCGCTTCCGGCCCCGCGATCCGATAGATCGTTCCCGCCTCGGGGACTCGCTTGGCGAAGTTCAGGCAATAGCCGAGGACGGCGATCGGCGGACCGGAGGCGGCCTGCGCCATCTCGCTCTGGATCCGCGCTCGCTCGGACGGCGGGACCGCCACCGGCTCCAGCGCGACGGCCCCTTCGAGGACGACGGGCTGGTCGGTTCCCAGAACCCGAGCCGTGGACGCCTCCCCGGTCGAGACCCCGCGCGCTTCGATATAGAGCGTCGGAGTCTCCGCGCCCCGGGCGGCGAGATCTGCGACGTCGATCACGAGCGGCGCGGCCCCCCCTTCACCCCGCGCTTCGCCACCGGCCTGCTGGCCCTGGAAGCGCGCGCCGTAGTTTTGATCCAACGAGAGGACCATGAAGGGGTTCAGGAAAGCAGGGTTGAGCGTCGCCGGCTCGTCCAGGAGTTGCGTCATCTGCCGGTAGGTCAGGTTGAGCCCGACGACGAACTCGGGGAGCAGAGCATGCTCCACGCCGAGTATCAGCTCGTCGGTCGTCGGCTCTTCCTTCACCGCCGAGCCACCGTAGAACCAGGTTCCGGACGTCGGCCCGATATCCGCCTGCTCAGCCTCCCGGTACCCCGCCCCGAACTTGAGCTCGTGAGAGAGATTGCCTGTGTTGAAGAAGTTCGAGCAGTCGAGCTTGTATTGCTCCTGAGGTCGTTCGGTCTGGTAGAGCTGGAACGAGTTGTGAAACGGCTGGAAGGACGAGCCGTTCCCGAGATCGATCGGGTCGCCCAGGTTCCCCTTGATCAGGTACGCACCGCCGGGACAGGAGATGAAGTCGGACCGTTGGAGCACGAAGAAAGAGTGGGTGCCGTTTGGGCCAATCGTGGGTGACTGGCCAGGCCCGCCCGTCGCCGAGCTCGATGTCGGCACCCAGCCGGCAAAGAAGTTCACGTCCTCGAGCTCCTGGTCGAGCTTGATGCCCGCGCTCGTCCCGCCCTGTGGTACGAGCTGGAAGCCGCCGTCGACGAGGCTGTAGAGTCCCGTCAAGTAGAAGTTCGAGCTGAAGATGTGCGTATCCTCGAGCTCGGCGGCCGGGTCAGGACCGCGCCTAATGCCTGCCCGCGGATCATTGATGAGGCCCTGGAACACGCCCGTCCCGAGCATGTTTCGGAGCGACGACTCGACCTGGCCGCAGTCCGCATCGGCCTCGCTGCCGGCGAGGGCGTAGACGTTGAACCCCGTGATGTTGCAGACCGGCTGAAAGCCGTACTGGACGACATTGTTGGGGGCGAAATCGGGGCTCGTGGCATCGTTGCCGTCGGCATCGACCGTCAGGATCTTCGCGATCCGCCTGACCTTCTCGTAGTCCCACTCCTCGTCATCCACGGTCTGGAGGTCTACGTTCTGCATGCCGTAGCTTCCCCAGATCCAGAGCCTGTCCTTGATGATCGGGCCGCCGAGCTCGCCGCCGTAGTCTCGACGGTGACGATCCTGTTGCCCTGCTGGAAGGTCTGGTTCGTGGCCTGCCAATCCCTGATCCGAGATGAGGTAGCGCCCGGAGCCGCGCCACTCGTTCGTTCCGCGCTTGGTCACCATGTCGAGGACCACGCCGCCGGTCGTGACCTGCATCTCCTCGAAGGAATCGAAGTCGTAATAGGCCGGGCTCGAGCCGAGCGCCGCCATGTCGGTGATTACGACGCCGTCAACCGACCACGCGGTCTGAGAGCCTCGTTCTATGTCCGAACCGTAGATCTCCCTGTTGTACCAGTAGGACGACCACTGTCCGCCCAGAGAGGTCTGTTTCGGCGTTGCGAGGAAGAAGTTGTCGTACGTGACGCCGGACGGGACGTCCGGCGGAGGCTGCGCATCGGCGGGTGCGTCCGGGGCTGGGATCGCCGCGTCCCAATCCCCGCCCATCATGATCGTGACGTCTTTTCCGGTGGTCGGGTCCTTGTAGGTGTATATGTCGACTTGCTGGCCGAGACTCCCTGGGCGGTCCCCGGCTCGAACAGGTCGTTTCCCGACAGCACTTTGGCTAAAGCTTCCATGGGAGTGCCGGTGAACCGTGGATCCGCCGGCTGGCCCGGACTGACGTATTGCGACTGCTGGTCCGCTTCGTTTCCGCCGACGTTGATGCGGTCCGTGAGGACCCCCGGTGTCGTCTGGAGGATCGCCCATGGGTCGCGCGCGGTCGGAACCTTCTCGAGCTCGGTCTGGCTCACCGTCTGGCCGGTCGAGATCCGCTGCTCGTCGGGGATCACCGCGACCCCCTCCTCGACGGCCGCCGCCGAGAGAGTGACTTCGACCTGCGTATTCCGTCCGACGGTGACTGTGACGTTCGTGTACTCGAATGTCGAGAAACCATTGGCCTCGACTTTCGCCTGATACGTTCCCGGTGCCAGCCCGGGGAAGCGGAACTGACCTTCCTCGTCGGTTACCCCCACCCTGGGGTCACCCAGGCCGGTCACCGTCAATGTGGCGCCCGGAATCGGCTGGCCCTCCGGGTCGAGCACGGTGCCATCGAGGTTGCCGGTCTGGAGCTGGGCGCTAGCCGAGCCGGGGATGATGGCGAGGAGCAAGAACGTGACAATGAGACACAGCGCTTTCATGGGAGTCCTCGTGGAGGGCGACATGGGTGAAGGGCCTGAAACGAGGGAAGCACACAACCGTCGTTGTGGTCAATCACGGGTGCTGGGTTCCGAGGCCACCGGAAACTGAAACGCCCCCGGAGAGAATCCGGGGGCGCTCCGTCTCCGACCGCCGCTCGGATCGAGCGGCCGAGAACGGCTCCGCGGCGAGGGCTATACCTCTGTCCGCGCCTCCGTCTGGACCTCGTGCGGCTCTTCGTCGAACTCGTCGGCCTCGATCCCCTCGGCAGCCAGCCGCGCCGCCGCCGCCGCGCGAGCCTCGGCCGCTTCGGCCTCCGCCTCGGCGGCGAGCTCCTCGAGCTTGGGTAGCGGGAACTCGATCTGCTTGTAGCGCAGCGTTCCCGAGCCAGCCGGGATCAGGTGCCCGATGATGATGTTCTCCTTGAGACCGATCAGCTCGTCGCGCTTGCCCGACAATGCTGCCTCGGTCAGGACGCGCGTTGTCTCCTGGAACGAAGCCGCCGAGATGAACGACTCGGTCGTCAGCGCGGCCTTGGTGATCCCCAAGAGCAGCGGCTCGCTCGTCGCCGGCTCGCCACCCGCCTTCAGGATCTCTTCGTTCTTGCGCCGGAAGGTCACCTTGTCGACGTGCTCGCCCTCGAGCATGTCCGTGTCGCCGGGGTTGACGATACGCACCTTCTGGAGCATCTGGCGCACGATCACGCCGATGTGCTTGTCGTGGATCTTCACCCCCTGGAGCCGGTAGACCTCCTGGATCTCGTTGAGCAGGTACTCCTGCACCTCGCGAGGCCCCTTGATCCGCAGGATGTCGTGCGGATTGACCGGCCCTTCGGAGAGCCGATCGCCGGCGCGCACCATGTCGCCCTCGTGGACCCTCAGGTGTTTACCGTGCGGGATCAGGTACGTCCGCGGGTCTCCCGTGTCAGGCTTGACCATGATCTCGCGGTTGCCGCGCACGATGCGACCGAATTCCACACTGCCGTCGATCTCGGTGATGACGGCGGGGTCCTTGGGCTTCCGCGCCTCGAACAGCTCCGCGACTCGCGGCAAGCCGCCCGTGATGTCGCGCGTCTTGTAGATCTCGCGCGAGATCTTCACCAGTGTCTGACCCGCGCTGACCTTGTCGCCGTCGCGGACCAGGAGGTGAGCGCCCGTCGGGATGATGTAATCGCGGATCTTGTGCGCCTTGGCGTCGACGATCGTGATCCGCGGATGGAGCGCCTTGTCGCGGTCCTCGATGATCTCCCGCTGACGGAGACCGGTGGACTCGTCGAGCTTCTCCCGGACGGTCAGCTCGTCGACGATGTCGATAAACTTCACCGTGCCAGGCTTGTCGGTCAGGATCGGCGTGGTGTAAGGATCCCACTCGAAGAGTAGATCACCATCCTCGATCTTGTGCTCGTCCTCGACACGGATGTAGGCGCCGTACGGGACCGTCAGCCGGCTCCGGACGCGACCCTCGGTGTCCTTGACTAGCAACTGGCCCTCGCGCCCGGTGACGATCTGCTCGCCCTCAGGGGTCTTGACCCTCTGGATGCGATCGTACTCCACCTCGCCAGGGAAGCTCGCGGTCTTCCGCGACTGCGCTGCGATGCGCGCCGCCGTCCCGCCGATGTGGAAGGTGCGCAGGGTGAGCTGGGTACCCGGCTCGCCGATCGACTGGGCCGCGATGATGCCCACCGACTCCCCATCGTCGACGGGCTTCAGAGTGGCTAGGTTCCGGCCGTAGCACTTTTGGCACAGGCCGCGCCGCGCCTCGCACGTCAGGACCGAGCGAATCCTGACCTTCTCGATGCCGGCATCCTCGATCGCCTGTGCGGTATCCTCACCGAGCTCGTCGCCCGCATCGACGATCACTTCGCCCTGAATCGGATCGACGACGTCGTCGAGCGCGACCGAGCCCACGATGCGGTCCTTGAGCGGCTCGATGACCTCCTCGCCCTCCTTGAGGGCCGCGATCTCGAGACCGAGGATCGTCCCGCAATCGTCCTCCGTGATCGTGACGTCCTGCGCCACGTCGACCAACCGTCGGGTCAGGTAGCCGGCGTCAGCCGTCTTCAGCGCCGTATCCGCCAATCCCTTGCGCGCGCCGTGGGTCGAGATGAAGTACTCCAGAACCGACAGACCTTCGCGGAAGTTGGACTTGATCGGCGTCTCGATGATCTCGCCGATCTGACCGGTGATTTTCTTCTGCGGCTTCGCCATCAGTCCACGCATGCCGGCCAGCTGGCGGATCTGGTCTTTGGACCCGCGGGAGCCCGAGTCGGCCATCATGTAGATGGGGTTGAAGCCGGCCTGGTCTTTCCGCAGCGACTCGAACATCGCCTGTGAGACGTCGGTGTTGGCGTGCGTCCAGACGTCGATGACCTTGTTGTAGCGCTCGCCGTCGGTGATGACCCCGCGCTTGTACTGCGTCGTGATCTTCTCGACCTGCTGCTCCGCTTTGCCGAGGATCTCGCGCTTGGCTTCGGGGATCACCATGTCCTTGATTCCCACCGAGGTTCCCCCCACGGTGGCGTACTTGAAGCCCAGGTCCTTGAGGTCGTCGAGGAACTCGACCGCCCGCCGGAGTCCGGCTCGCGCGTAGACCATCGACACGAGGTCGTTCAGCTCGTTCTTCGCCATCGCCTTGTTCAGGAAGGGGATCTCTACCACCATACCGTTGGGCTGCTCGCCCCGCGGGATGATTTGATTGAAGATCACCCGCCCGACGGTCGTGTCGACGAGACGGCTGTCCTTCTTGACACGGATGCGTTCGTGCAGCTCGACCAGGCCGGTCTCGTACGCCATCTCGACCTCGTCGTCACTGGCGAACATCCGGACGTTCGGGATCTCCTCGTTGCCCACCTTCCGGGTGCCCCGGTCGCCTTGCGGGTCGTGCGTCAGGTAGTAGCAGCCCAGAACGATGTCCTGAGTCGGCGAGGCGATCGGCTTGCCGTCAGCCGGCTTGAGGATGTTGTTCGAAGCCAGCATCAGGACCCGCGCCTCGAGCTGCGACTCGTACGACAGCGGCAGATGGACCGCCATCTGATCGCCGTCGAAGTCGGCATTGAACGCCTGGCAGACGAGGGGATGGATCTTGATCGCCTTGCCCTCGATCAGGATCGGCTCGAACGCCTGGATTCCCAGGCGGTGGAGCGTGGGCGCTCGGTTGAGGAGAACGGGATGGTCCTTGATGACCTCCTCGAGGATGTCCCAGACGACCGGATCCTCGCTCTCGACCAGCTTCTTGGCGCTCTTGACCGTCTGAACGTGACCGCGCTCCTCGAGCTTGCGGATGATGAACGGCTTGAAGAGCTCGAGCGCCATCGTCTTGGGCAGGCCGCACTGATGGAGCCTGAGCTCCGGTCCCACGACGATGACCGAGCGGCCCGAATAGTCGACGCGCTTGCCGAGCAGGTTCTGGCGGAAGCGTCCCTGTTTGCCCTTGAGCATGTCGCTGAGGGACTTGAGCGGACGCTTGCCCCGCCCGCGCACGGCGCGCGAGCGACGGCCGTTGTCGAACAATGCGTCGACCGACTCCTGGAGCATGCGCTTCTCGTTGCGCAGGATGACCTCGGGCGCGCGCATCTCGATCAGCTTCTTGAGCCGGTTGTTGCGGTTGATCACTCGCCGATAGAGGTCGTTGAGGTCGCTCGTCGCGAACCGTCCACCCTCGAGCGGGACGAGAGGCCGCAGGTCCGGTGGAATGACCGGGACGACGGTCATGATCATCCACTCTGGCCGGTTGCTCGACTGCCGCAGCGCTTCGATCACCTTGAGACGCTTGAGGATGTTCTTCTTACGGTGGACCGAAGTCTCGATCTTCGACTTGGCGCGGAGCTCCTCGGAGAGATCCTCGATGTCGATCTCGGCGAGCAGGTCACGGACCGCCTCGGCGCCGATCTTCGCGATGAAGCCATCGGCTCCTTGCTCGAGCGTATCGAGGTATTCGTCCTCGGTGATCAACTGCTTCTTCTCGAACTCGGTGCTACCAGGTTCGATGACTACGTAGTTGGCGTAGTAGATCACCTTCTCGAGATCCCGCAGGGACATGTCGAGCAGATAGCCCATGCGGCTCGGCAGGGTCTTGAAGAACCAGATGTGGGCCACCGGCACCGCCAGCTCGATGTGGCCCATGCGCTCGCGGCGAACCTTGGACAGCGTTACCTCGACGCCGCATCGATCGCAGATCACGCCGCGATAGCGGATCCGCTTGTACTTGCCGCAGTGGCACTCCCAATCCTTGACCGGCCCGAAGATTTTCTCGCAGAACAAGCCGTCTTTCTCCGGCTTGAACGACCGGTAGTTGATCGTCTCCGGTTTGGTCACTTCTCCGTACGACCACTCGCGGATCATCTCGGGCGAGGCGATCCCCAAGCGGATGAAGGAGAAGTCGGTGGTCCGCTCGTCGCGCTGGGTTCGAAACTCGATCACTTCGAAAGCCTCCTCACGTCAGGCCTGCGATTCCTCATCCAATCCGACATCACTGTCCGCCGCCCCGAGCATTGCCATCCCGCCCTAGCTCTACCGCCAGACCGAGCGACTGGAGCTCCTTCACCAACACCCGGAACGACTCCGGGACACCCGGTTCGGGCAGGTTCTCGCCCTTGACGATCGCCTCGTAAACGCGGGAGCGGCCCTGCACGTCGTCCGACTTGACGGTCAGGATCTCCTGCAGCGTGTGGGCGGCACCGTACGCCTCGAGGGCCCATACCTCCATCTCGCCGAATCGCTGGCCGCCGAACTGCGCCTTGCCGGCCAGCGGCTGCTGCGTGACCAACGAGTACGGGCCGATCGAACGAGCGTGGATCTTGTCATCCACGAGGTGCGACAGCTTCATCATGTAGATGTAGCCCACCGTCACCCCCTCGGCGAAAGGCCGCCCCGTCGAACCGTCGAACAGCTCGGTCTTGCCGCCATGAGGGAGCGCGGCCTTCTCCAACCACTCGTCGATCTCCCGCTCCGTAGCGCCGTGGAAGACCGGGGTCTCGACCTCGTAGCCCAGCATCCGCGCCGCCCAGCCGAGGTGGGTCTCGAGGATCTGACCCACGTTCATGCGGCTGGGAACGCCAAGCGGGTTGAGCACGATCTCGACCGGAGTGCCGTCGGGCAGGAACGGCATGTCCTCCTCGGGGACGATCCGCGCCACCACACCCTTGTTGCCGTGGCGGCCGGCCATCTTGTCCCCCACTGAGATCTTTCGCTTCTGTGCTACGTACACCTTGACCAGTTGGACGACACCCGGTGGCAGATCGTCGGGCTGCTGGATCTTTTCGATCTTCTCCTTCGTCTTCTCGCGAATCGCGTCGATCTTGTTCCTGGCCGCCGACACGACCTCGTGGAGCCTTTCGTTGGCGGTCTTCTCCTTGAGCTCGGCCTTTTCCCAGTCGATGGCTCCGAGATCGAGCTCCTCGTCGATCTCCTTGGCCTTGAGCCTGGTCCCCGCCTTGACGAGGTTGCGAGCTCCCTGCTTCTTCTCCTTGAGCGTCACCACGGTCGCGCTGCGTAGGATCTCGCGCAGCTGCTCGTTGCGGCTCGCGACCAGCTTGGCGATCTCCCGCTCCTGATAGGTCTTCGCCTTCTCCACGTCGAGCGCCTTGTCACGCTCGACCAATGGATCGTCGTGGGTCCGGCTGAACACCTTGACGTCGATGATCACGCCCTCGAGGCCGGGAGGCGCCTTGAGGGATGTGTCCTTCACGTCCTTCGCCTTCTCGCCGAAGATCGCGGTGAGAAGCCGTTCCTCCGGGCTCAGCTCCTTCTCACCCTTGGGCGAGACCTTGCCGACCAGGATGTCCCCGGGCTTGATGGCCGCGCCGATCCGGATGATGCCCCGATCGTCGAGGTTGACGAGCGCCTCCTCGGCCACGTTGGGGATCTCGCGGGTGATCTCCTCCTGGCCCCGCTTCGTGTCGCGCACGTGAAGCTCGAGCTCCTGGATATGGACCGAGGTCAGCGTGTCTTCCTTGACCAGCCGCTCGCTCAGGATGATCGCATCCTCGAAGTTCGAGCCGTACCACGGCATGAAGGCGACCAGCAGGTTGCGACCGAGCGCGAGATCACCGCCCGAGGTCGCCGCGCCATCCGCCAGGACGTCGCCCACCTGCACCTTGTCGCCGCGCTTGACGAGCGGCCGCTGGTTGATCGACGTGTCCTGATTGGTGCGACGGAACTTCTTGAGCTCGTAAACGTCGGCATTGGCGAAGTCGATCTGGCTGTCCGAGCCACCGCGTCCCTTGGTGCGGACGATGATGCGATCGGCGTTGGCCGACTCGACCACCCCGTCGCGCCGGGCGATGACGACGGCACCCGAATCGATCGCCACCCGTCGCTCGAGGCCTGTCCCGACGACCGGCGTCTCAGGCTCGAGAAGCGGTACGGCCTGGCGCTGCATGTTGGAACCCATCAGCGCGCGGTTCGCGTCGTCGTGCTCGAGGAATGGGATCAGCGCGGCCGCCACCGAGACGAGCTGTTCGGGTGACACGTCCATGAAGTCGACCTCGTCGGGACGCACGAGCGGGAAGTCGCCGCGCTGCCGGCACAGGACGTATTCCTCGACGAACCGCCCCTTGTCGTCGAGCGGGGCGCTCGCCTGGGCGATGGTGTACTGATCCTCTTCGCTGGCCGACAGGTAGACAATTCGATCCGTCACCCGATTCTTCTCGACCTTGCGATAGGGCGTCTCGATGAAGCCCAGGCTGTTGATCCGCGCGTAGGTCGAGAGGCTCGTGATCAAACCGATGTTCGGGCCCTCCGGCGTTTCGATCGGGCACATGCGCCCGTAGTGCGAGTAGTGGACGTCGCGCACCTCGAAACCCGCCCGCTCGCGCGTCAGGCCGCCCGGACCGAGCGCCGAGAGGCGCCGCTTGTGGGTCATCTCCGCCAGGGGGTTCGTCTGGTCCATGAACTGGCTGAGCTGGCTCGAGCCGAAGAACGCATTGATCACGGCACTGATCGTCCGCGCGTTGACCAGGTCGTCGAGCGACATCTTCTCGGGGTCCTGAGTCGTCATCCGCTCGCGCACCAGCCGCGCCATTCGCGACAGCCCGAGCGAGAACTGATTGGCGATCAGCTCGCCGATCGAGCGCACACGCCGGTTGCCGAGGTGGTCGATGTCGTCGACGTTGCCGATCCCGTTGCGCAACCGGATCAGGTACTTGATCAGCTCGACGAAGTCCTCGCGCCGCAGAACCGTCGCGTCGGCCGGCGCATCGAGGCCGAGCCGCTGGTTCAGCTTGTAGCGGCCGACCCGGCCCAAGTCGTATCGCTTGGGATCGAAGAACAGCCGATGGAGATGCTCCCGCGCGATCGTCAGATTGGGCGCTTCCCCTGAGCGCAGCAGGCTGTAAATCTTCTGCAGCGCGTCATTCTCATCCTTGGTCGGATCGCGGCGAAGCGTGTTGGCGATCAGGTGCGCTTCGGCGCGCGGGATCGACAGCCCGCTGGCGTAGACGACGATCCGGTCGACCCCCTTCTTGCGCAGCTTCTTGTAGAGCTCCTCCGTGAGCTCGACGTTCCGCTCGGCGATCACCTCACCCGTCTGCTCGTCGGCCACGTCCGCGGCGAGAGGCGCGCCCAGGAGCTCCCGGCGCAGATCCTGATCCTTGATCTCCGCGAGGTTGACCTTCTTCTTCGAATAGAAGAGATCGAGGATCGATTCGTCGCTCGGGAAGCCGAACGCCCTGAGGAGCGCGGTGACCGGAAACTTCTTCTTCTTGTCGATGTGGACGTAGATGATGTCGTGGATGTCGACGGTAAACTCGACCCACGAGCCGCGGAACGGAATGATCCGCGCGCCGAAGAGCTTCTGGCTGTTGGGGTGGACCGTTTCCTCGAAGACCACGCCGGGCGAGCGATGGAGCTGGGAAACGATAACCCGTTCGGCGCCGTTGATGACGAACGTTCCCAGGTCCGTCAGGAGGGGGATCTCCCCGAGAAAGACCTCCTTCTCGGTGACCGCCTTGATCTTCTTCTCGCCCTCGACCTCCTCCTTCATGACCAGCCGCAGGGTAGCCTTGAGCGGGGCGGCGTAGGTCATGTCACGCTCGATGCACTCCTCGACCGTGTACTTGGGCTCGCCGATCGCGTAGCGAACGAACTCGAGCGAGTAATTCTCCTTGACGTCCGTGATCGGAAAGACCTCCTCGAACACGGCCTGGAGACCGTCGTTGACGCGCTTCTCGGGGGCTACGTCGGCCTGCAGCAGCTCCTTGAACGACTCCTTCTGGACCGCCAGCAGATCGGGCATGTCCTTGGGGACGGACAGCTTGCCGAACGAGTGGCGCTTACCGTTGGTGGCGGCGGCTTCGGTCTTCGGGCTCAATGCATGCTCCTTGGACGAATGGCTTGGCTCGACTCGACGACGCTCTACTTGACGGTGACGGTCGCGCCGGCTTCTTCGAGCTTCTTCTTGATCTCTTCGGCGTCAGCCTTAGTGGTCGCTTCCTTGACCGGCTTGGGGGCGCCGTCGACCAGGTCCTTCGCCTCCTTGAGACCAAGGCTGGTGATCTCGCGGACCACCTTGATGACCTGGATCTTCTTGTCGCCCGCGGACTCGAGGACCACGTCGAACTCGTCCTTCTCCTCTTCGACGGCCGCCGGCGCGCCGCCGGCCGCGGCCATCCCTGCCGGGGCGGCCATCATCGGAGCGGCGGCGGTCACGCCGAACTTCTCCTCCATCTCCTTCACCATCTCGGCCAGCTCGAGGACCGACATGTTGCCGATCGCGTCGAGGATCTCATCTCGGGTCAACGTCGCCATGAGGATCTCCTTGGTTTATGGGCGATCACGCCTGGGATTCAGGAGCCGACGCCTTCTGCGCCCGCAGGGCGTCGACGGTGCGAACGAACTTGGCCAGGAGCCCGCTCAGCGTGTACACGAGACCGGCGAGCGGCGCGCGTGCCGAACCGACGAGCTGGGCCAGCAACACATCGCGCGGTGGCAGCGCGGCGATACGCCGAATCTGCTCGATCGAAACGACCTGGCCCTCGATCACGCCCGCCTTGATTCTCGGTTTTTCGCGCTCCTTGGCGAAGTCGGTCAGGACCTTGGCGGCCACGACCGCGTCGCTTCGCGAAAATGCGAACGCGCTCGGGCCGTCGAGCTGATCGACCAGCGGCTCGTACGTGCTGCCCGCCAGCGCCCTTCGGGCGAGCGTGTTCTTCACCACCACCAGTTCGACCTCGGCTTCGGCCAACCGTCGGCGCAGCTCGGTCATCGAAGCCACGTCGAGGCCGGTGAAATCGGCCACGTAGAGGCACTTCGACTCCTCAAGCCGCTGGCCGAGGCTCGCGACGACCTGCTCTTTCCCCGCGATTCGCATCGTTCGTCCCTCTCGCTCGGCGTCTACGCCGTCCGGAACTCGGCCGGATCGATCGCGACGCTCGGGCTCATCGTGCTCGAGATCGTCACGTTCTTGATGTAGTGACCCTTGGCCGCCGCCGGCCGCGCGCGGACGATCATGTCCATGAACGCGCGGATGTTCTCGGTCAGCTGCGCTGCCGAGAACGAACGCTTACCCACGGGAACGTGAACGTTCCCTGTCTTGTCGGTGCGAAACTCGATCTTGCCCGCCTTGACATCGCGCACCGCCTTGCTGACATCGAACGTGACGGTGCCGCTCTTGGGGTTCGGCATGAGGCCGCGGGGCCCGAGCATCCGCCCGAGCTTTCCGACCTCGCTCATCATGTCGGGGGTGGAGATGATAACGTCGGTGTCCATCCACCCGTCCTGGATCTTCTGGACCAGCTCCTTGCCGCCGACGACGTCGGCGCCGGCCTCCTCGGCCTCTTTCTGCTTTTCGCCCTGCGCCACCACGGTCACGCGCACCGACTTGCCCGTGCCGTGCGGTAGAACAACCGTGCCTCGAACGATCTGATCGGCGTGGCGAGGGTCGACGCCGAGCCGGACCGCCAGCTCCACCGTCTCGTCGAACTTGGCGCGCGGCATCGACTGGAGCGCATCGACCGCGGCCGCGATGTCGCGGCGACGTTCGGCCTTCTGCGCGCCGTCCCCCTTCTCCCCGCCGTCCCCCTTCTGCTCGAGGGCCGCGACGTACCGCTTGCTGCGGTCCTTGAGCTTGGGCCCCGTAGCCGTCCCGCGCGGGCTCACGATCCCACCACCTCGAGGCCCATCGAGCGAGCGGTGCCGGCGATCATGTTGGTCGCCGCCTCGATGTCCGTCGCGTTGAGGTCGGGAAGCTTGGTGCGCGCGATCTCACGACACTGGTCGCGGCTCACCTGCCCAACCTTGTTTCGATTGGGCTCGGCCGAGCCCTTCTCGAGCCCGGCCGCTTTCTTCAGGAGCACAGCGGCCGGCGGAGTCTTGGTGATGAACGTGAAGGAACGATCCGCATACACCGTGATGACTACCGGAATGATGAGCCCGGCCTGTTGCGCCGTGCGCGTGTTGAACGTCTTGCAAAACTCCATGATGTTGACGCTGTGCTGACCCAGCGCCGGACCGACGGGCGGAGCTGGATTGGCTTGCCCGGCGGGAATCTGGAGCTTGATCTGGGCTATGATCTTCTTCGCCATTGATCTGTTATCCCACCTTCTTCAACTGCAGATAGTCGAGCTCCACTGCCGTCGGTCGGCCGAAGAGGCTCACCGTCACCTTGACCTTGCCCTTTTCGGGATAGACCTCCTCGACGATCCCGCTGAAATCGGAGAACGGCCCCTCCACGACCTCGACCGCGTCGCCCACGTCGAACGGGATCGTTTCGACCTCCGGAGCTTCTTTCACTTCCTCGATGCGACCGAGGATCTTGTTGACTTCACGCTCGCGCAGCGGCTGGGGCGTGGCACCGGCGCCGAGGAATTTGATGATGCCGCTGATCGAGTTGATGAAGTACTGGGTCTCTTCGTTCATCACCGCTTCGACCAGGATGTATCCCGGATAGAGATTCTTCGTCACCTTCGTCTTCTTGCCGCCTTTGATCTCCATGACTTCCTGCGTCGGGACGAGAACCTGCCGAATGATCACATGGGGGTTCGTGTTCTCGACCACTCGTCGCTCGAGAAGGGTCTTCACCTTGTTCTCGTGGCCCGAGTACACCTGAAGGGCGTACCAGCGCGTCTGCGGCTCGCTTTCGACGGTCGCGGCTGATTGAGTTTCTATCGACTTCTCGTCCGGCATTCCGGTGCCTCGCTTCTCGTTCCCTGACCTAACAGCCGCCCTACAGGCGGAAGAACAGCCCGAGGACGCGGCTGACGATGAAGTCCACGACTCCGATGAATGCCGCGAGCAGGATCACCAGAACGATGATGACGATCGTCGCGGCCCGCACTTCGTCACGACCGGGCCACGTGACCTTCTCCATCTCCGCGCGCACTTCGCGCAGGAACTGCTTCATCCGCTCGAAGAACTGCATCGAACCTCGCTACGGCGTCCTGGCAGGGGCTGTCCTGGCAGGGGAGACAGGACTCGAACCTGCAACCTGCGGTTTTGGAGACCGCTGCTCTACCACTTGAGCTACTCCCCTAGTCGGCCGAGCTAGA
>JBHEOA010000143.1:0-6827 GCA_046261835.1 Gemmatimonadota bacterium | reverse complement strand
GTGCTCCATCCCGAAGAAGAGGAGCAGCATGAGGAGGAAGGACACAGGCAGGAACGCCGTCGACGCCTCGGCCAGTCGTCGCACGGGGCGGATCCAACGCCCGTTGGCGGCATGAGAGGCCGCGGAAACGACCGCGCCCGCAACGGCGATCCCGCTCCAGAACACCCAGTTCCACACCAGCGCAGTCCATGCCCGCGGGGGGTCGCCGAGCACGCCGACGATGAATCCCACCGCCCCGAGGAGGAAGAAAAAGGCCAGAACGAGGAGCAGAGCTCGCGAGCCCTCCTGCATCCGATCGAGGAGGTCCTGAACGTCGACCCTGGGCTCGGGGTGGTGGATCGTCATCGCCCACCTCCGGGAGCGGTCGTGTCGGCGCCGGCGGGAACCGTCGTCCCGGGACTCGGCGGCTCGGGAGTCGCGCCGCCGACGGGCAGCGTGCGCAGGTAGTTGACGAGATCCCAGCGCGCAGGGACGGGAATCCGGCTGTATTCCGGCATCAGTCCCCGGCCCTTGGAGATCAGCGCGAAGAGGTAGACGTCGGAGTACGCCGCGACGCGAGGCGTGTTGATCGCCGGGATCGCCGGAAAGACGCGCGACACCGGGCCCGCCCCCCGACCGTCCGGACCATGGCACACGTAGCAGAAGTTGCGATAGTACGCTTCACCGCTCGCTACCGAGGCGGAGTCCGCGGGGCGCGGGTTGGTCAACGTGCCCTCGGCGGTGACGAGGTCGAACTCCGGCAGTCCCCCTAGTGGCACCGCGTGGTCGGGCGCGCGAAGGGGCTCGTACTCGTGGGGCTGGACCGACGGTGGGTCGGCCATGGTGCTGAACCACTCGCACCCGGCGGCTACGAGCACGAAGAGCACGAGCGCGCTACGCCGCATGCTCCACCTCCACCGCGCCGAGGCCGTCCAGCACCGAGCGCGCGCGATCCCTGCGCGTATCCTCCTCGGCGAGGACGAAGACGCCGAACAGATCGTCGGAGAAGCGGGGATGGTAGCCGGGCTTGGAGCGCAGCGACGGGATCTGACTGAAGATGAGCACGCCCGCCAGCGTGAAGAGCCCTCCCAGGAGGACCGTGAGCTCGAACATCGGGATGACGGTGACGGGAAACGAGGAGATCGACTTGCCGCCCACCCGGAGCGGCCATGCGAAGAAGGTCCACATCGCCAGCGTGATGCCTGTCGTGCAGCCGATGATTCCGCCGGCCAGCGTCAGGTACCGGACGGGGCTCGCGGGCCGATCGATGTGCTCCTCGAGCTCGGCGGTGGGAATCGGCGAGAAGACGGTGATGTCCTCCTGGCTGAACCCCTCCTCCTCCAGCGCGCGCACGGCGGCGATCACGTCTTCGAGCGTCAGGAACGCCCCGCGGACGCCGCCTTCCTGGAGCTCGGCGCTCATGGCGCGACCTCCTTCTCGAGCTGCTCCTTCTGTCGCTTGAGCTTGGGCGGGAGCAGCTCCTTGAGCTCGGCGATCGCCATCGAAGGCAGGAACTTGATGAAGAGCAGGAACCACATGAAGAACCAGGCGAATGAGCCGGCGGTGATGCCGTACTCCACCAGGCGCGGCGTGTAGTAGTCCCACATATAGGGCATGAACTCGTGGGCCAGGGACTGGATGATGATGACGAAGCGCTCGAACCACATCCCAATGTTTACGCAGATTGAGATGATGAACATCCAGAACCACGACGTCCGCACGCGCTTGAACCAGACCGCCAGCGGGATGATGCAGTTGCAGGTGTACATGATCCACGATGCCCATGCGTACTGGCCGAACGCGCGATCCCAGAATACGCCGCGCTCGAACGGCGATCCGCTGTACCAGGCGAGGAAGAACTCCACCAGGTAGGCATAGAAGACGATCGACGAGGTGAGGATGAGGAGCTTGCCCAGGTTGTCGAGGTGGTACTCGTCGATGTAGTCCTCGAGATGGAACGCCTTGCGGAGCGGTACGACGAGCGTGATCACCATCCCCACGCCGCTGAAGATCGCCCCGGCCACGAAGTAGGGTGCGAAGATCGTCGAGTGCCATCCGGGCACGATCCCCATCGCGAAGTCCCACGAAACGACTGAGTGGACCGACAGCACGAGCGGCGTGGCCAGCGCCGCAAGGAACAGGTACGCGCGGTTGTAGTGGCGCCACTGGCGGTCGGTCCCCTGCCAGCCAAGCGACAGCATGCCGTAGAAGCGCCGGCGCCACCGGATCGTCGTGCGATCCCGGGCGGCCGCGATGTCCGGCACCAATCCCAGATAGAGGAAGAGCGACGAGATCGTGAAGTAGGTGGAGATCGCGAAGAAATCCCACACCAACGGGCTCCTGAAGTTGGGCCAGAGAAGCCGCTGGTTCGGGTACGGGATCAGATAGTAGAAGTACCATACCCGGCCGAGGTGGATGAGCGGAAACAGCCCCGCCGTCATCACCGCGAACACCGTCATCGTCTCCGAGATGCGATAGACGGCGGTGCGGAACTGTGCCCGGAACAGGAACAGGATCGCCGAGATGAGAGTTCCTGAGTGCGCGATTCCGACCCAGAACACGAAGTCGGTGATGAACACCGCCCAGTAGACCGGTGGGACGTATCCCGCTAACCCGAGTCCCGTCTTGATCACGAAGATCCAGCAGACGATCCCGAAGGCGAGAACGAGAAGGTCGAGGGCGAAGAGCGCGAACCACCCGGCTCCTGGCGCCTCGAGCGTCCTCAGGACGTCGCGATTGACGCGCTGGAAGACGGTGGCCTGGGCGAGGCCGCCGGCTCGTGTGGTCGGATGCTCGGGGTGGGCGGCGCTCATGTCCGGCTCCCGGCCTCTTCCATCCGGCCCTCCACTTGGCGCAGGTAGAAGTTCGCCGGCCGGGTGTTCAGGACCTCGAGCACGTTGTAGGCGAGCGCGCCACCAGCCAGGCGGGCCGCGCGGCTCTCCGGATCCTTGAGGTTGCCGAACACGATCGCCTCGGTCGGACAGGTCTGCTGGCACGCCGTCTGGAAGAAACCGTCGGGGATCACGGCCTCGGGATCCAGGTCCTTGATCGCGATCTTGGCGGCGTTGATCCGCTGGACGCAGTAGGTGCACTTCTCCATGACGCCCTTTTCGCGCACCGTCACGTCGGGATTGAGGCCCAGCTGCATGGGCTCGGGCCACTCGTAGGTGAACCAATTGAAGTAGCGCACCTTGTAAGGGCAGTTGTTGGCGCAGTAGCGCGTGCCGACGCAGCGGTTGTAGACCTGGACGTTGAGCCCGTCGGGGTTGTGGTACGTGGCGTAGACCGGGCACACCGGCTCGCACGGCGCCGCGCCGCAGTGCTGGCAGAGCATCGGCAGGTGGTGGGTCGAGATCCTCCCACCCGGCTTCTCCTCGAAGAACCGCTCGATCCGGATCCACTGCATCTGCCGGCTCCGGGCGACGCGCTCGGGCCCGACGAACGGCAGGTTGTTCTCGGCCTGGCAAGCGACAACGCACGCCCCGCAGCCGGTGCAGGCGTCGAGCGAGATCGCCATGCCCCAGCGGTACGGACTGTCCGGCGAGGAGTCCTGAGCCACTCGCGCGACGGTCAGCTTCTCGCCATGGCCGGGCGCCGCCGCGGCTTCGCCGCCCTCGGGGTGACGGTCGTGCTCGGCTTCCATCCTGAGAGCATTCGCCAAAGGAATCGCTTCGGCGATCGGTCGATCGTGATCACTGTCGGACCCCTGGGCCCTGAGCGGCGGCACCCATGCGCCCGTCTTCGACACTCGCACGCGTACCGACTGATAGGCGAGGGCTCCGGAGACGGCGTCGACGACGCCCGGCAGGAGATCGAGCGGGTTGACGCCGAACCCTTCCGCGTACCGCCCCATGCGGGTGTGACCGCGTCCGAGCGGCATCGCCACGGTGTCCGGACGGGCCCCGGGATAGATGAGCGCCGGCGCTTCCACCCGGCCGTGCGGCGACTCGACCGCCAGCACGTCGCCATGCTTGACGCCCAATTGGTCCGCGACCGCGGGATGGATCTCGACCCAGGATTGCCACATGACGGTGGAAGCGGGCTCGGGGAGCTCCTGTAGCCACGGGCGACTCGCCCCGCGGCCGTCATAGATCGCGATGTGCGGGAAGAGATGGAGGACGAAGGACTCGGACTCTTCAGGACCCTGGAAGGCGGGCGGCCCGAAGTCGAGGAGCTCGCCGGCCTGGGCGGGGGGAGTCGCCGGGGCTCCCGCCGGGGCGGGCGTGGGTCCCGCCGGCGCGGCCGCGGTCTCCACCTGCGCGACGAGGCCGCGAGCGCCGGTCGGGACGCTGGCCGGGGCACCGCTCCAAACGCCGCCCGCCTGGAGGAGCTCCGCCCACGCAGCCGGCGTCGGCGCACGATCCTGCCATGCGTCGCGCAGATAGTCGTACCACGTGGCGGCGGCGAGGCCGGCAGGCGCTTCCGCCGCTGGCGCGATCGGGGCTCCGGCGGGCGGTGGCGCGACCGGGGCCGCCGCTACCCCGCGCGCGCCCCGGTGGAGCTGGAGGAGGACCTCGGGCATAGCCCGCGTGTCGGAGAGCGGACGCATCGCGGGCTGGACGATCGATCGGATCCCTTCCTCCGGGACCCAATCCCCCCACGACTCGAGCGGCGTATGGTCGGGAAGGAGCCAATGGCAGTGGGAAGCCGTCTCGTCGAAGAGAGGATTGAAGGATACCCGTAGCGGCACGTTGCGAATCGCCTCGGCGAAGCCGCTCGCGGCCGGTAGCGAGTAGACGGGGTTCAGCCCGTCGCCCAGGAGCAGCGCGCGCACGAGGCCGTTCCGCATCCGGTCGATCAGGTCGCTGATCTCGGCGTGCGATCGATCGATCCCGCCGGTCACCGGCGTCAACCGCACCGTATCGCCAACCGCCCCGCCGGCGCGGTTGAGGAGAGCGGTCGCGACGTTGGCAGCCGTAGCGTTCACGTGCTGGGTCGCGACGCCGCCGGGCAGGGCCAGCGAGCGCCGTTCACGGAACAGCTGGGCCAGCCGCTCGATCGTCGCGGCCGGTACACCCGTCGCCTCGGCGACTCGCGCCGGCGTCCACGAGCTCGCTTCCGCGCCCGCTCCCAGGACGTTCGCCATACCGAGCGCGATCAGATGCTCGGTCCCCGGAGGCACCGAGATCCATTCGTCGGCGTTCGACGCCGTCATCGAAAGCCGTGGCCCGACGGCGACGAAGAGCCCGGCCCGCCGATCCCCCTCGTCGGCGCCGCCGCGGAACGCGTGCATGGCGGCCCAATCGACGGCGTAACGAACCGGGGAAACCCACGTCTCGAGGAAATCGGCGCCGAACGAGATCACGAACTCCGAGCCGGCGATGTCGTACGAGGGGATGGCCGCCATTCCGTAGGCCCGACGGTGCGCCTCGATCACGGCGTCGTGCGCGAAGGGCTCGTGGATGATCCAAGCGGCGCCCATCGCGCGGGCCCACTCTTCGTAGAGGCGAGCGCGAGTCCCCGTCTGGAGGCCCGTCAGCAGGACGGTCGAGGCGGGCTGTGTTTCGGCGCGCCTCAGCTCACCCGCAAGTGCGGCGATCGCATCGTCCCACCCGACGTCGACGTAGCCGTCGCCGTCGAGCCGCTTGGGTCCCTTCAGTCGATCGGGATCGTAGAGGTGCTGGTGGGCGGCCTGACCACGCGCGCAGAGCCGTCCCCGATTGACGGGACTCTGAGGGTTCCCCTCGACCTTGATCACGCGACCTTCGCGGGTCTTGACGTGGATGCCGCAGCCGGCCGGACACTCGCGGCAGGTCGACGCGTACCACGTGGGGATGCCGGGGGTGATCTGCTCCGGCGGAACCAGGTAGGGGATCAGACTCTGCGGACCGATCTTCTCGTCGCAGGCCGTGACGGCGCCCGCGCCGGTGATCCCTACAAGCTTGAGGAACTCCCGCCGCTCCAAGCTAGAACCTCAATAGTGGCAGGTGGCGCAGTCGTCGGGCGCCCCCTGGTCTCGGTGACACTTCACGCACCACCCCATCGTCAGCGGCGCGACCCGCGTGACCTGCTCCATCTCCGCCACGTCTCCGTGGCACACCGCGCACGATACGCCGGCACGAATGTGGGGTTTGTGGGTGAACTGCACGAACTCCGGCACGGAATGGACACGCTCCCAAGGAATCGCCGTCGAGTCGGCCCAGAATTCCATCAGCTTCCCGATTTCGAGGGCGAACGCCTCGCTCGTCCCCGAAACGAAGCGATGGCACCCCATGCAGGTGCCGACCGGGGGAATGCCCGCCTCTTCAGAGATGTTGGACGAGAAATGACAGTACGCGCACGGTATCGAGTCGATCCCGACGTGCACGGTATGCATGAAGGCTATCGGCTGCTGAGGGCTCTTGTCCGCGACGATCATGGCGCGCGGCTCCTGGGCGCAACCGGCGACCAAAGAGACAAAAGCGAGAATCGCGACGGGGGCTAGACGGGAAGCAAGCGTTGCGGTCGGCATTCCTTCCCCGTGCTGGCCTGCGGGGGTGATACGCCACCGATATCAACGATGCTGCCGGGGCGCCGCGCAACTCGTCCGCGCCGGGGCTACCGGGGTGAAGCGCGGGCTAATATGGGCGAGGACGGAGACGTGTCAAGCCGAATTCGCGGTCGCTGACGCCCGGCTAACCGAACGTGCCGTCCTTCCGCTGGTGGATCAGGATTTGGTTGCCGTCGGGGTCCGCCACAACGGCCATGAAGCAAATGGGGGTCTCGAGTGGCTCCATTGCGATCGGCACACCCTTGCCGCGCAGCTCCTCCACCGCGGCGCTCACGTCCTCCACCGCCAGCGCCACGATCGCGTTCTTGTGCGGCTCGGGCAGAGCGACCAGGCCGATCGCTGTCCCGCCGGCATCGAA
>JBHEOA010000142.1:0-11912 GCA_046261835.1 Gemmatimonadota bacterium | reverse complement strand
CTCGGCCCGCCTGATCGGTAGGCCGTGGTGATCGCTTAGAAGCGGACCGGGATCTCTTTCATGCCGCGCAGGATCGGATCGCGGCGCCAAACCAACTGCTCCGGCGCGACGGCGAGCTCGAGCTGGGGCATCCGCTGAAGTAGTAGAACCTTGCAACGATGATGTTTTCAGGCGGGCGCACAACCGCGCTCTCGGTCAGCCCGGACGATCGCGTTGACGGGTCCATCGAGGGCTCTCTAACATGTTCGACCCCATGCCCACGTCCACGCCCAAGTTCGAAATGAAAACGACACCTCGCATCGGCGCCGCATGATGGAGCGGGATTACTACGATGTGCTGGGGGTGGAGCGCTCGGCTTCGCCGGAGGACATCAAGCGCGCCTATCGCAAGCAGGCGATGCAGTACCACCCCGATCGCAACCCGGGTAGCACCGAGGCCGAGGAGCGATTCAAGGAGGCGACCCAGGCGTACGAAGTACTGGGCCATGCCGAGAGCCGCGCCCGTTACGACCGCTTCGGTCATGCCGGCGTTCGCGGCGGTGCGCGCGGGACCGCCTTCGACTTCGATCTGAGCGATGCCCTGAACGCATTCATGCGCGACTTCGGCGGGCTCGAAGATCTCTTCGGCGGTCCGCGTCGAAGCCGCGGGCGCAGAGGGCCTTTGCGAGGCAGCGATGTCCAGATGCGTCTCCGCATCACACTCGAGGAGGTCGCCACTGGCGCCGAGAAGACGATCCGCGCCAAGCTGCTTCAGACGTGCGAGGTGTGCGCAGGGAAGGCAAGCGCCAGCGGAGAGCCCGTCGACTGTCCGACGTGTCAAGGTCGAGGCGAGGTTCGGCAGGCTCAGCGGTCGCTCTTCGGCCAGTTCGTCAGCGTTCACCCCTGTCCCCGGTGCTCGGGAGAGGGGAAGATCATCACCGATCCGTGCCGCGCCTGCGGGGGCGAAGGTCGGGTACGCGAGGACCGACGCATCAAGGTGAAGATCCCGCCCGGCGTCGACACGGGCAACTACCTGACGTTGCGCGGCGAGGGGAACGTGGGTCCCCGGGGGGGGCCGGTTGGAGATCTCCTCGTCATCATCGATGTTGAGCCGCACGAGGTCTTCGAGCGCCACGGCGACGACGTCTTGATGGAGCTTCCGATCTCGTTTCCTCAAGCCGCCCTCGGCGCTGAGCTCGAGGTTCCGACGCTTCGCGGCACGGCTGCGCTCGAGATCCCGCCGGGCGCCCAGCCGGGCGTCATGATCCGTATGCCGGGCGAGGGCATCCCCCATCTCGGCGAGAAGGGGCAGGGCGATCAGCTGGTGCAGGTCCACGTGTGGGTCCCGACGCGTCTCTCCGCCGACGAGCGGCAGAACATCGAGGCGCTCGCGCAATCGAAGAACTTCACGCCGCCGGCGGGGGAGAAGGGTTTCTGGCGCAAGATGCGTCAGGCGTTCACCTCGTAACCCCGGCGGCGCCGATCCTCGAGCTCGCGATCCAGGTCCATCCCGATCGCGAAGAAGCGGTGGTCGCGGCTCTCGCCCTGTGCGGGACGCGTGGGGCGTGGTGTGAGCGGCCGGGATCGGTGCGCGGCTACTTCGACGACGGGTCACCCGAGGATCTTCGGAGGACGTTCCGCGCCGCATGGCGCGAAGTCGCGCCCGATCTACCCGCGCCCGAGGTCCGGATTCACCCGGTGCCCGAGCGTGACTGGCTAGCGCCCTTCCGCGCGGCGGCGCGGCCAGTAGCCATCGGCGAACGCTTATGGGTGACCCCGCCGGGAACCGCGCCCGAAGGTGGTTGGGACCCGCACGCCATCGTGATCACGATCCTTCCGGGGCAGGGATTCGGGACCGGGACTCACCCCACCACCCGGGCGCTCCTGCGCTGGCTCGAGGTCGAGCCCGGCTTCACGACCGTCCTCGACATCGGGACCGGAAGCGGCGTCCTCGCGCTCGCCGCGCTCGCTCTCGGCGCTCGCCGCGCGGTCGGCCTCGACGTCGACCTCGCGGCGCTCGAAAACGCCGCCGTGAACCGGCGACTCAACGACGCCCCCGCTCTGGCCTTAGTCGGCGGATCGACGAGAGCCCTGCGCGAGGGCGTCCGCTTCGATCGCGTCGTCGCCAACCTGGACCACGCGGCCCTCGAGTCGCTCGTGCCCGAGCTGGTACGCAGGGTCGCCTCGGGAGGCCGTCTCGGACTCGCGGGCCTCCTCGAAGGGGAAGAAGGGACGATCGTCGCGCTCGCGGCGAGGGCGGGATGGGAGCTGGCCGTTTCCTCGGTCGAGGCCGATCCCGCAACGGGGGACCGCTGGTGGAGCGGCTGGTTCCGTGCCGGGGATTGCTGATCGGGGGCCGATCGGCTTCCTTTCGATGTCGATGACCGATTCGACGACCCTTGCGGCGCGGTTTCCCGGACCTCGCTGGTGTCTGACCCCCCATCAGATGGCGGCGGTCGACCGCGCGGCGATCGCGGGCGGACTCCACGGGGCCGCGCTCATGGAGAGCGCCGGCGGAAGCGTGGCCGAGGTGATCCGCGAGCGGTGGACGACTCCCGGCCGCGCGTTCGTCCTGGTCGGTGGGGGCAACAACGGCGGGGACGGTCTCGTCGTCGCCCGTCATCTATCGGGCGCGGGATGGCGGGTCGAGCTCGCGCTGTTCGTCGATCCGGCGGATCTCGAGGGCGACGCCGCCCGCCAGTGGGAGCTGATCGACCCGCTGACGCTTCCCGTCGAGCGGGTGGGCGATAGGTCGGCGGCGCGAGCGGCAGTGGCGCGAGCGCGCGGGGCGACGGTCGCAATCGACGCTCTCCTCGGGACAGGTCTTCAGGGCACGGTCCGCGAGCCGATGCGAACGGCGATCGAGGCCCTCGGCGGGATCGACGTGCCCATCGTCGCGGTCGACACGCCTTCGGGGCTCGACGGAGCGACGGGCCGGATCCTGGGAGCCGCTGCGCGCGCCGATCTCACCGTGACGTTCGGTTTCCCCAAGCCCGGTCTCCTCATGGGCGATGGCCCCGAGGTCGTCGGCCGCCTCGTCGTGGCGCCGCTCGGATACCCGCCGGCCGCTCTGGCGGAGGCGGGCGCGACTCCGCTCGAGTGGATTGCGCTCGAGGAAGCCGTGACCGCGCTTCCGCCGCGACGCCACGACCTGCACAAGGGCGAGGCGGGGAGGCTCCTGGTGGTCGCCGGCTCCGAGGCCTACGCGGGTGCCGCGATCCTGACCGCGACGGCGGCGCTCCGTTCCGGTGCGGGGATTTGCGTGGTCGCGACGACGGCATCCGTTGCCGAGCGGGTTCTCGCCGCTCTGCCGGAGGCGATCGTCGAGCGGCTACCCGCCGACCGGTCGGGCGCCCTCGATGGGCGCGGGGCGCCGCGTGTGCGCGAACTCGCCGCGGAGGCGGACGCGATCGCGTGCGGACCGGGACTCACGACCGGCGCCGGCGTCCGAAAGGTGCTCGCCGCGGCGCTAACGAACGCAGCCCCCGCCGTGGTCGACGCCGACGCGCTCAACGCGCTCGCCGCCGACCCCGCACCCGTCGGCCGCGAGGGATCCACGCTCCTCACTCCTCATCCCGGCGAGCTCGGGCGGTGGCTCGATCGGCCCGCGGGCGAAATCGATCGCGAGCGAATCGCCGCGGCGCGCGAGGCGGCGGGGCGATGGGGTGCGATCGTCGTCCTCAAGGGCTCGCCGACGGTGGTGGCCGAGGCCGACGGTCGGGCGGCCCTCAACCTGACCGGCAACCCGGGGCTCGCCGTCGGCGGCAGCGGCGACGTCCTGACGGGCCTCGTGGGAGCGCTCCTCGCGCAAGGTGTGACGCCGTCCCTCGCCGCGCGCGCGGGCGCGCTCCTCCACGGCCTGGCCGCCGATTGGGCCCGCGCCGACCTCGGCGAGCGCGGTCTTGTGCCGAGCGACCTCTTCCGCTATCTGCCCCTGACGATTCGCGAGGTGGCGGCCGGCCGTGGCGCGGCTCTGATCGGTCGGCTGGACCACCGCTACGGCCAGCTCCTCCTGGCGGGGAGGGGTCCGGCGTGATCCGACTGGCGGTGTCCGCGATTCTCCCCATCAGGCACCAGCGCTGCGTCGCTGCCTTCACCCTTTGCATTTTCTTTGCCGCGTGCGCCTCGGTTCCGGCGCGCCTCGGTTCGGAATCCGGATCTTCCTTCCTATCCTCACCCGCTGACGAGTGGATCACGATCCGCGATTTCCGTTGGGTGGCGGCGGTCGGCGTGTCCGAGCGGGTTGCGTATTTCGGCACGACCACCGGCCTCGAGCGATGGGACACCCTCCGGCAGACGTGGCTCGCGCCTTTGACCGAAGCGGACGACCTCCCCGACGATTACGTGACCGCGCTTGTCGCCGAGCCTCTGGGGGGCGACGTGTGGGTGGGCACCCGGCGTGGCCTCGCGCGGCTGTCCGGTTTCGATGATCTCGTCGAGCCGGTATGGGGGCCTCTCCCGGCGCCGGTCGAGACGCTCCTTCTCGATCCGCGCGACGGGGCCGTCTACGCGCGCATCGCCGGCACCTGGTGGAGCGGGCGCAGCGCCTCGTTCAGTCGGGTGGCGGCGCCGCCTGCGGGGCCCTTGGAGGGGCCGGCGGAAGCCGCCGAGCTCGACCCGGCGCGGGTTCCCTGGATCGATCCTCTGTACGCTCGCGGAGCCTATGAGCCCAGCCTCTTCCGCTTGACGGAGGTGGACCGCGACCTGCGCGGCGACTGGTACGCAGGGACCTGGGGTGACAATGCACGGCGATGGAGAACGGGGGCCGCGGATTGGGAGCCCTTGCTTTTCGGTCTGGCTGGGCCGAGCGGTGGGCCGATGGCGAGAGCCGCCAATGGCTACTGGTTCGCGCCGGCGGCCCGAGATGGCGACGGCACCGCGGCGCTCGTCCACGCCGCGCCCGATCTAGGCTCCTGGTCGCATGTGGTCCCGCGCGAGGTCCCCGAGCTTCCCGTCGCCACCGCCACCGCCCTGATCGCGATCGGGGACACGCTCATCGTGGGTAGCGATTTCGGCATCGCCTGGGGTGTCGGCCCCGGTTGGGCGGGCTCGGGCCACGCCGATGTCGGCCGGGTCGCCGCGCTGGCAGTCGACGGTCCCGTCCTGTGGATCGGAACCGACGACGGACTTCTCGCTTGGGATCGCAGCGCGAGGAGGTCGGTTGGAACCGCTCTTCGCGCCCACCGGATCAACGCTATCGTCGCCGCGCCGGACGCGCTCTTCGTAGGTGCGGCTGACGGCCTCTGGGCGGCGCGCCGCATCGGCCCGCCCGCGGCGACCGCCGAAGCTGCGGCGGTCGCCGACTCGCTGCTCACGGTGGAGCCGCGTGGCCGCGCAGTGCGAGCGCTCGCGCTCCACGAGAACCTGCTCCTTCTCGCGAGCGACCTGGGCGTCGACGTCTTCGACCGCGCGAGCGGAGCCTGGACCAGCTTCCCGATCGGCGTGGGGCGCCTCGTCTCGGCCCCTCTGGCGCTCGCCTCCGACGGCGAGAACGCCTGGATCGGAACCGAGCGCGGGCTCGTCCGCTGGCGCATTGCGACTAACGAGTGGAGGGACTTCGGCCCGGGTGACGGTCTCGCCGGCGTTCCCGTGCTTCACCTCCTCGCCGAGCGCGATTTCGTGTGGGCCTCGACCCCGGCGGGCGTCTCGCGCTTCGCGTGGCGGGCGGCCGGGCCGTGACGGCCGGGCGGACGCTCCTCGCTTGGATCGTGATCCCGATCGCGCTCGGCGGGTGCGAGGGCCGCGGAGGAGCGCCGGGCGCCAAGACCCCTGACAGCGCCACGCTCGCTGTCGACGCCATTTCGTCCGATACCGCCGCGCCCGCTGTCGATGCCACGCCGTCCGAAACCGCCGCGCCCGTCACCGGCGCCACCCGGCCGGATGCCGCGGCGTCCGGCGGCGTCTCCACCCCCCCCGACACCGCCGGCTGGACGGCGGACATCGTCGACCGACCCCGCCCCAGCGCGCCACCCGCCACTCTCGTCGACGTGCGCGCGGCGCGTCATTCGGGATTCGACCGAGTCGCGTTCGAGTTCGCCGAGCCCGCGTTGCCCGGAATCCACGTCGAGTACGTCGACCGTCCGGTGCGCGACTGCGGCGCGGGCCAAGTGGTTCCGATCGCGGGCGACGCCTGGCTCGCGGTCCGTTTCTACCCCGCCAACGCCCATGACGAGCGGGGTCAGCCGACCGCCGGGCCGCGCGAGCACATGCCAGGACTCCCCATCGTGCGAGAGGTCGAGCGGACGTGCGACTTCGAGGCTGTCGTCGAATACGTGCTCGGCGCGGCCTCGCCCAATCGTTATCGCGTGCTCGAGCTCGCCAATCCGGCGCGAATCGTCGTCGACGTGCGCCACGGCTCGCGATGACCGAACCCGGACCGCCAGAACGCCCCATGACCGAGCCGCGACCGCGGGGGGAGTTCGACTGGATCGCACGCCTGGTCGAGATCCTGGGCGATTCCGCGCGTGAGGCGATCGGCGATGACACGGCCGTCGTCGAGCGCGAGGGCCGCGCGCTAGCGTGGACCATAGACACACTGGTCGAGGGGGTCCACTTCCGCTTCGATTGGTTCGACCCCGCCGCGATCGGGCGGCGCGCGCTCGTCGCGAGCCTCTCCGACTTGGCGGCGACGGGCGCCCGGCCACTCGCCGCGCTCGTCTCGGCGGCCGGTTCGCGGGCCACGGTCGCGGCACGCATCGAGGGGATCTATGAGGGGCTCCGCGCCGCTGCCGATGAGGCGGCATGCGCCGTGGTCGGCGGGGACCTCGCTCGCGCCGAGGGACCGCTTCACCTCACGGTCACCGCGCTCGGCGAGATCGCCGGACAGCCCCTGCGCCGCGGGGGGGTCCGAGCGGGCGACGAGATCTGGGTCACCGGCGCCCTCGGCGGTCCGGCCGCCGCCGTGGCTCTCCTCGGCGCTGCCTCGCCCGAGCTGATCCCCGACCTTCGCGACCACCCGGCGTATGCCCGGCTGGCGGCGCCGCGCGCGCGGAACGCCGAGGTCCGTTGGCTCCTGGACCACGCCGAAATCCACGCCGCCATCGACGTCTCCGATGGGGTGTCGGGCGACGCGGGCCACCTCGCGGAACGAAGCGGGGTCAGGATCGTGCTCGAGCCCGATCGGCTGCCGCTCCATCCCGGCGCGATGTTGGCCGCGCGCGCCCTCGGCGTCGATCCCGGCGAGTGGGCGCTCCACGGAGGCGAGGAGTTCGAGCTTCTGCTCTCAGCACCGCCGGCGGCGCTCGAGCGACAGGCGGAACGCTTCAGCGCGCGTTTCGGCATCCCGCTCACGCGAATCGGCGAGGCGCATCTCGGCGCGGGTCTCTTCGCTCGCAAGGGTGGGCGTGTGGAACGTCTCGACCCGGCGTCGTGGGATCACTTCGCGGACGGCGCTTGACCCGTTCGGTGACGGGGGCTACGATTCGACACCCCATCCTGGACTTCTGATTCCCCTGACTCGTGAGCTGACAGGATCCTCTTGAGCCGAATCGCGCGCATCCACGCTCGTGAGATCCTCGACTCGCGCGGCCGGCCGACAGTGGAGGTCGAGTGCGTCAGCGAGTCGGGCGCAGTGGGTCGAGCGGCGGTTCCATCCGGTGCCTCGACTGGCGAGCACGAAGCGCTCGAGCTTCGTGACGGCGACAAGAACCACTATGCCGGCGCGGGTGTCCTCCGAGCAGTCGAGAACGTGTCGCGCCGGATCGTCCCTGAGATCGTCGGCATGGAGCTCGGCGACCAGGAGGCGATCGATGAGCGGCTGATCGAGCTCGATGGGACACCGGACAAGTCGGCGCTCGGCGCCAACGCGATCCTCGCGGTATCGATGGCGGCGGCGGCAGCGGCGGCACGCGACGCCGGCGAGCCGCTTCACGTAGCGCTGGGCGACGCCGCGCTCCTGCCCGTGCCGCTCATGAACATCCTCAACGGCGGCGCGCACGCCGACAACACCGTCGACATCCAGGAATTCATGGTCGCGCCGATCGGGGCTCCCACGTTCGCCGATGCGCTGCGCGCGGGGGCCGAGATCTACATGGCCCTCAAAATGGAGCTGAAGAAAGCCGGGCTCGCGACGATGGTCGGTGACGAAGGCGGGTTCGCGCCCGACCTCGACACCAACGAGGCGACCCTCGACGTGATCGCGCACGCGGTCGAGCGTGCCGGGTACCGCTTGGGAGACCAGGTCGCGTTCGCTCTCGACGTGGCGGCGAGTGAGCTGTTCCAGGATGGGCGATATCGCTGGAAAAAACGCGGCGGGCCGCCGATGGAAGCCGGTGAGCTGATCGAGACCTACGAGGGCCTGTGCCAGCGCTACCCGATCGTGTCGATCGAGGACGGACTGGCGGAGAACGATTGGGAGGGGTGGAAGGCGCTGACCGACCGCTTGGGGAATCGCGTCCAGCTCGTGGGCGACGACCTCTTCGTCACCAATCCGGCGCGGCTTACCGACGGCATCCAACGCGGTGTCGCCAACGCGATCCTGATCAAGCTCAACCAGATCGGTACCGTCACCGAGACCCTGCGCGCGATTACGATCGCACGCGAAGCGGGCTATGCCAGCGTCGTCTCCCATCGATCGGGTGAGACGGAAGACACGTTCATCGCCGACTTCGCGGTCGCGACCGGGGTGGGACAGATCAAGACGGGAGCCCCCGCGCGCGGCGAGCGAACCGCGAAGTACAACCAGCTCCTCAGAATCGAAGAACACCTAGGCGGCCGCGCGCGCTATGCGGGGCGCGCGGCATTCGAGCGGGCCTCGTGAGTCAGGGCCGACTCACCGACCGCCGTCAGCGACGGCGCCATCGCGCGCTGTTCATCGCGCTCGCCGTCGCTCTCCTTGCGTACGGCCTCGTCTCCGGCGACCATAAGCCCTACCACCTGGCGCTGTTGTGGCTGGAGGAGCAGCGCACCGGGGAACGAATCACCGAGCTCGACGCCCAGCGCCGCGTTCTCGACCGTGAGAAGGCGCGGCTCGAAAGCGACACGCTCGCGCTCGAGGCCTTGGCGCGGGAAAAGGGGATGATCCGGCCGGGCGATGTCGTCTACCGCATCGTGCCCGTACCGCCGGGCGTCCGCGAAGCGGCGGCCGAGTCGCTCGCCGTGCGCGCCGCCAGGGAAGCGGCGGCCCGCGCAGCCGACTCGCTGCGACTCGAAACCTCACGCGCGAGGAGGCTCTCCGCTGACTCCGATCGGCTTGACGCTCCGCCTCCCGAGGACTAATTTTTTCTCACATCGCGGGGTGGAGCAGTCTGGTAGCTCGTTGGGCTCATAACCCAAAGGTCGCGGGTTCAAATCCCGCCCCCGCTACCAAATCCTGACGGGGGTCGACGTGAGTCGGCCCCTGTTGTTTTTTTCCGTTATCTTCGGTCTCATCGTGGCGGTGTAGCTCAGCCTGGTAGAGCAAGGGACTCATAAGCCCTGGGTCGCAGGTTCAAATCCTGCCGCCGCCACCACCACCTCTCTCCCTTTCCGAGCTCCCTGACCGCGGGGGTCGCCATCGCACGAGCCCGCCGCCCCGTCGACCTGCCCGCGGCCTTTGCCGAACACTGGTCGCGCCATTTCGAGCCGCCCGCGAGGAGCCGCGTGGTCGTCGCCGTGTCGGGGGGCCTCGATTCGATGACGCTACTCGCGCTGCTGGCGCGTGATCGGGTGGGCGGGGATCTGGAGATCGTCGCGGCTCACTTCGATCACGGGACACGAGGCGCCGAGAGCGCAGCTGACGGTCGCTTCGTGGCGACGGTCGCGCGGAAGTGGGGAGCGCGCGCTCGGCTGGGTCGTGGCGACGCGCCGGAACGCGCTCGGCGGAAGGGAAGCGGGCCGATGGCCGCCGCTCGTGAGCTTCGCTACGCGTTCCTCGCGCGCGTAGTCGCCGACGAAAGCGCGGCGCTGGTGGCGACCGCTCACCATCGTGACGACCTGGTCGAGACCGTGGTTCTCAGGATTGCGCGCGGTACGAGCCCCGACGGCTTGGCGGCCCTCCGGCCCCTCGATCGAATCAACGACGCGCCGCTCGCGCGTCCGCTGTTGCCATTCCGCCGTGAAGCGATCGCCGCTTGGGCCGAGGCTACCGGCGTTCCGTTCCGCGAGGATCCCTCCAACGTCGATCCGCGGTATCCCCGCTCACGCGTCCGCCATGAGGTCGTGCCGCTCCTCTCTGCGCTCAACCCGCGCGTCGACGAGGCGGTCGTCCGTCTGGCGGGGCTCGCTGCGGCCGACGCGGCGTACCTGGGAAGGGCGGCGGAAGCATCGCTCGAGCGCGCGACGGTGGCGCGCGAGCGCAACGCATGGCGTCTCGCCGCGCGCCGACTCGCCGAGGAGCCCGACGCCGTTCTGTCGCGCGCTGTGCTGCGCGGGTGGGCATGGTCGGCTCCGCCAGGCGCCGCGCCGCCCAACGCCGAGTGGATCGAAGGTGTGCTCGCGTTCGTGCGCGGCGGACGCGGAGGCCGGGTCCCGTCTCCGGGGGGAGGCGTTTTGGAGCGCAAGGGGGCCGAGATCGTCTTCCGGCGATCCTCGAGGAAACGATGAACGGCAGCGCGCAGCCTCCTGCCACGCTTCGTAATGAGCATGCCGCCGGGCGCCTCGAACGCGTCCTGATCGACGAGCGAAGTCTCCACGATCGAGTCCGCGAGCTGGGGGCCGAGATCACCGCCGACTTCGAGGGGCGCGACCTGGTCGTCGTTTGTCTGCTCAAGGGCGGGATCTATTTCGCCGTGGACCTGACGCGCGCGATCGATCTTCCGATCACGCTCGAGTTCGTACGTGCCCGTTCTTATGCCGGCACCGCTTCGACGGGCCGCGTCGAGCTCGTGTGGATCGAGGGCCTCGACGTTCAGGGTCGCGACGTCCTGCTGGTCGAGGACATCGTGGACACCGGTATCACGTTGATCGAGGTCTGGCGAGCGCTCGCTGCGCGACGGCCCGCCACCCTCTCCTTGTGCACGCTCCTCTACAAGGAGAAGCTGCTCGCTCACCCTTTCCCGATCCGCTATATTGGTTTCGGGATTGAAGATGTGTTCGTGGTGGGATACGGCCTGGATTTCGACGAGCGCTTTCGGAACCTCCCGCACATCGCGGTGTTCCAACCCTACGCGCCGGCGGGCTGAGTCTCGCCGCGCGAGGGAAGGAAGGCCCTAAGAAACCCACCATGGCAGACCGCAAGAGCCGACCGCGTCGCCCTCGCCGGGCTGGCGGGACGGGGCGCTCGTCCCAGCCCAACCGTCCTCGCTTCTCGAACCTCTCCAAGAGCTTGGCGCTGTGGCTCCTGATCATCCTGATACCGCTGACGGTCTATCAGTTGTTCATGCCCAGGGAGCGGGCGGCGGTCGACATCAAGTACTCCGAGTTCGTCGAGCAGCTCGACGCGGGAAACGTCGAAAGCGTGATGATCACCGAGCGGCAGGTCAACGGCGAGCTCCGCCAGCCGGCGCGGGCGGCGACGGAACGCGGGTCGCGGCCCTACGAACAGTTCCGGACCGTGTTGCCGTTCGAGGATCCTGATCTGGTCCGCATGATGCAAGAGAAGGGCGTGGCGGTCGAGGCCAAGCAGCCCCCGATCAACTGGTTCACGCAGATCCTCGCATGGCTCCCGTGGATCCTCATCATCGCATTCTGGATTTTCTTCGTGCGCCAGATCCAGGGCGGCGGATCGAAGGCCTTCTCGTTCGGCAAGTCGCGCGCCAAGCTCCTGTCGGCCGACGCGCCCAAGGTGACGTTCGACGACGTCGCCGGCTGCGACGAGGCGAAGCAGGAGCTCGAGGAGATCATCGAGTTCCTGCGCGACCCCAAGAAGTTCCAGCGGCTCGGCGGCCGGATCCCCAAGGGGGTGCTCCTCCTCGGGCCGCCAGGGACCGGCAAGACGCTGCTCGCACGCGCGGTCGCCGGCGAAGCTGGGGTCCCGTTCTTCTCGATGTCGGGCTCAGACTTCGTCGAGATGTTCGT
>JBHEOA010000141.1:0-9920 GCA_046261835.1 Gemmatimonadota bacterium | reverse complement strand
CCGCTACGTCGAATCGCTGTCGGCTTACGCCCGGCAGTTCCTGGGTGTCATGGAGAAGCCCGACGTCGACCTGATCGACGGGCTCTCACCGGCGATATCGATCGAGCAGAAGGCGGGGGCGCGAAATCCACGCTCCACCGTCGGCACCGTCACCGAGATCTACGATGACCTCCGGCTTCTCTACGCCAGGATCGGCAAGCCCCATTGCCACAATTGCGGCCGCCCGGTCGCGCGTCAGACGACGGCGCAGATCGTCGACGCCATCCTCGTCCTTCCGAAGGGGCGGCGAATCCAGATCCTGGCGCCGCTCGTGCGCGGTCGCAAGGGAGAGTACAAGGAAGTGTTCGCGCAGGCCCGGCGCGAGGGGTTCGTTCGCGTGCGCGTCGACGGCGAGGTGTACGACCTCGAGAAAGCCCCCAAGCTCGCCAAGAACCGGAAGCATCAGATCGAGGTGGTCGTCGACCGGCTGACCGTCGACGACAAGTACCGCACCCGCCTGGCCGAATCGATCTCGACGGCGCTCGAGCTCGGGGGCGGTCTCGTCAACCTCCACGTGTCCGGCGATGGCGAACAGGAGGAGCGGTTGTTCAGCCGCGACCTGGCGTGCGTCCACTGCGGCATCTCCTATGAGGAGCTCGAGCCGCGCATGTTCTCGTTCAACAGCCCCTACGGCGCTTGCCCTGCGTGCGGCGGTTTGGGGACGCGCCTCGAGGTCGATCCGGAACTCGTGCTGGCGGATCCGCGGATCTCGATCCTCGAAGGGGTCGTCAAGCCGTGGGGCGAGCCGCGAGGCCAGCTGGCGAAGACGGTGCTGCCGTCGCTCGCCCGCGCGCTGGATTTCGATCTCAACACCCCGTGGGGCGATCTGGCCGAAGGCGTCCGCAACCAGCTCCTCTTTGGCACCGGCGACCGCGCGATCGACTTCCGCTACGACACTCAGGGACGGAAGGGCACCTACCGCGAGCCGTGGGAGGGGATCGTCGGTCAGCTCCAGCGGCGGTACGACGAGAGCGAGTCGGAGTCGGTCCGCCGCCAGATCGAGGAATACATGGCGATCCTGCCGTGCCACTTCTGCAAGGGGAAGCGGCTCAAGCCCCAGGCGCTCGCCGTGACGATCGGCGAGCGGGGGATCGGCGAGGTCGTCGAGATTCCGATCTACGCGGCGCACGCTTTCTTCCAGAGTTTCGAGCCGACCCAGCGGGAGCGCGAGATCGCGGGGCAGGTCCTGCGCGAGATCGTCGACCGGCTCGGATTCCTGGTCGCGGTGGGTGTCGACTATCTGACGCTCGAGCGCTCGGCCGAGACACTGGCCGGGGGCGAGGCCCAGCGGATCCGCCTCGCGACCCAGATCGGGAGCCACCTGGTGGGCGTCCTCTACGTCCTCGACGAGCCGTCGATCGGGTTACACCAGCGCGACAACCGTCGACTGCTCGACACCCTGAGACGGCTGCGCGACCTCGGCAACACCGTGCTCGTCGTCGAGCACGACGAGGAGACGATCCGCTCGGCGGAGTGGGTCGTCGATCTGGGCCCAGGAGCTGGGCGCGACGGCGGCCGTCTCGTCGCCCAGGGCACGCCGGCCGAGGTGGAATCGGCGCCCGACTCGATCACCGGAGCGTACCTCAGGCGTGAGCGGTCGATTCCGATCCCCGAGACGCGGCGTCCCGGGGACGGTCGCGCCCTCACGGTCGTCGGCGCTCGCCAGCACAACCTGCGCGACCTCACGGTAAGCTTCCCGCTCGGCACCTTCATCTGCGTGACCGGCGTCTCGGGATCGGGGAAGTCGTCGCTCGTGGGAGACGTGCTCCATCGGGCGCTCTCGCAGCGCCTCTACGGCACCCGCGAGCGGCCCGGCGAGCACGATCGGATCGAGGGCTTCGAGTGGGTCGACAAGGTGATCGCCATCGACCAGTCCCCCATCGGACGCACTCCACGCTCCAATCCCGCCACCTACACGAGTGTTTTCACTCCGATCCGCGAGATCTTCGCCGAGCTCCCGGAGTCGCGCATGCGCGGCTACGACGCCGGTCGCTTCTCGTTCAACGTGGCCGGCGGACGCTGCGAGGCGTGCGGCGGAGACGGCTTGATCAAGATCGAGATGCACTTCCTGCCCGACGTCTACGTGCCGTGCGAGGAGTGCAAGGGAAAGCGGTACAACCGCGAGACGCTCGAGATCTACTACAAGGGGAAGACGATCGCCGACGTCCTCGACATGACGGTCGCGGAAGCGCTCGAGTTCTTCCGCAACCTGCCCAAGATCCGCCGTAAGCTCGAGACCCTTAACGACGTGGGGCTGGGCTACATCACGCTCGGCCAGTCGGCCACGACGCTTTCGGGTGGTGAAGCCCAACGCGTCAAGCTCGCCACCGAGCTCGCCAAGGTGGCGACCGGCGACACGTTCTACATCCTCGACGAGCCGACGACCGGTCTCCACTTCGAGGACGTGCGCATGCTGCTCGGCGTCCTCCACCGCCTGGTCGATCGCGGGAACACCGTCGTGGTCATCGAGCACAACTTAGATGTTGTGAAAACCGCCGACTGGATCGTCGACCTCGGCCCCGAAGGCGGCGACCGCGGCGGCGCGATCGTGGCGACCGGGACCCCCGAGGAGGTCGCGGAGATCTCGACCTCGTACACCGGCCGCTACCTGCGTGAGGCGCTCGAGCGATCCACCGCGCTGGCTAGTTGACGCCCGACCCATGGGGTGCCGATCCCGGCGCGGTATATTCTTCCAGTGAGCGTCTTCGACATCATCGGGCCGCGCATGGTCGGCCCCAGCTCGAGCCATACCGCAGGCGCCCTGCGGTTGGGGGTCCTGGCACGTGGGTTGCTGGGTCGAACCCCTCGTCGCGCTCGGGTGGGGCTTCACGGCTCGTTCGTCACGACCTACCAGGGACACGGGAGCGATCGCGCAGTGGCGGCCGGTTTGCTCGGCATGGCGCCCGACGACCCGCGCATCCCCGAGAGCCTCGAGATCGCCCGCCAGGCGGGTATGGAGCTGGTCTTCGAGCCGGTCGACCTGGGCCCCGACGCCCATCCCAACACGCTCCTCTTCGAGCTCGAGGCCGAAGGCGAGCAGGCGCGGCTGGTGGGAGCCTCGGTCGGGGGTGGCGCCGTCCGGGTGAGCGAGGTCAACGGCCGTCCCGTCGAGCTGACGGGCGAGTACGATACGCTGATCATCCTCGCCCGCGACGTACCGGGAACGACGGCGGCGATCACCCGACTCCTGGCGGATGAGGGCGTCAACATCGCGTTTCTCGAAGTGGGACGCGAGAAGCGCGGGCGCGAGGCGACGATGATCATCGAGGCGGATCAGCCGATTCCCGAGTCGGTGCTCGACAAGGCCCGCGCCTTCGAGTGGGTACGATTTGCCAAACGACTCGAAAAAGTGACCGACTGAAGAATGTTCAAGAGCGTAGCCGAGCTGGTGGAGCGCGCTCAGCGCGAGGGGGAGCCGGTGTGGCGCGTCGTCCTTGCCGAGGAATCGGAGGACTCGGACCGCCCCCCGGACGCGGTGCTGGAGCGCCTCGCCGATCGCCTCGACACGATGCGCCAGGCAGTCGCGCGCGGGCTCGACACGGACGCTCCCAGCGTCTCGGGCCTCCTGGGCGGCGGCGCCAAGCGGTTCGAGGCATGGCGCCAGGAAGGGGCGAGCGTGACGGGCTCGTTCATCGGCCGCGTCATCGCCAACGCGCAGGCGACGATGGAGGTGAACTCGCGGATGGGGACGATCGTCGCCACCCCCACCGCAGGGTCGTCCGGCATCCTGCCGTCGATCCTCTTCGCGGCCGAGGCGGAGCTCGGCTACGACGACGAGCGGCTGGTCCAGGGACTCCTCACCGCGGCCGGGATCGGTCAAGTGATCGTCGCGCGCGCCAGCGTGGCCGGCGCAACCGGCGGGTGTCAGGCGGAGACCGGGAGTGCGGCCGCGATGGCGGCGGCGGCTCTGACCGAGATGCGCGGGGGGACGCCGGCGATGGTCTCCCAGGCGGCTGCCTTCACGCTTCAGGGCATGCTGGGGCTGATCTGCGATCCGGTAGCGGGGCTCGTCGAGGTGCCGTGCCTGACGCGCAACGTCTCGGGCGCGGTTCAGGCGGTGGCGGCGAGCGAGATGGCGCTCTCGGGGCTCTCGTTCCCGATCCCCGCCGACGAAGTGATCGATCTGATGGGCCAGATCGGCCGCGAGCTCGACGCCAAGTACCGCGAGACCGCCCTCGGCGGGCTCGCCACCACGCCGACCGGCCTGCGGCTGGCGGCCTCGGTCCGCTGGGAAGGGCCGGGCTTCGAGAACACCAACGCCGCTCGCGCCCGCGATCTGACCGCAACGGAGCGGACCGATGGGTGAGAAGCGAATCCTGATCCTGACCGAGGGGCGCTTCGGCGTCATCGACGCCAAGACCGCGACGTGCGTGATCCGCTACCGTCCGGACGAGGTCGTCGCGGTCCTCGACTCCCAGACCGCGGGCGGGACGACCGACCGGATCCTCGGATTCGGGCCGCCGATTCCGATCGTGGCCACGCTGGACGAGGGGCTGACGTTCCATCCCGACACGTTCCTGATCGGAGTCGCTCCCCGTGGAGGCGCGTTCCCGCTCGAGTGGCGCGACATCGTGGTCGGGGCGCTGGAAGCCGGCCTCGAGGTCGTGAGCGGGCTCCATACGTTCCTGGGCGACGACCCCGAGCTCGCGGCACTCGCCGAGCGTGCCGCGACGCGGATCGTCGACCTCCGCCGCGTGCCTGAGGACCTGCCGGTCGCCTCCCGCAAGGCGGCGGGGGTCGATGCGAGAATAGTCCTGACGGTCGGGACCGACTGCAACGTGGGGAAGATGACGGCCTCCATGGAGCTCGCGCTCGCCGCGCGTCGTCTGGGGTATGACGCGGCGTTCGCGCCGACCGGGCAGACCGGGCTCTTCCTGGGCGGCGAGGGGCTGGTGGTCGATCGTGTGATCGCCGACTTCGTGGCCGGCGCGGCTGAGCGGATCGTCCTCCAGAACGCTCCTGATCAGGACTTCGTTTTCGTCGAGGGGCAGGGCTCGCTCCTCCATCCCGGCTACTCCGGCGTGACCCTGGGACTCCTGCATGGCTCGATGCCCGACGCCATGATCCTCGTCCACCAGCCGACCCGCCGGCGGACGCTCAACGACGAGATCGAGATCATGCCGCTCCCCGAGTGGATTGAGCTCCACGAGCGGATGGCCGCCTACCTCAAGCCGGCTCCCGTCGTGGGGATCGCGATCAATGGCTGGGACCTGGGCGACGCCGAGGCGCGCGAATGGGCGCGGCGGATCACCGAGGAGACGGACCTGCCGGCGGTCGACCCCGTCAAGTTCGGCGCCGAGCCGCTGGTCGAGGCCGTAGTCGCCGCGGTCGGCGCTCGAAAGGGCATCGAAGCCGCCCCCACGCGCGGCTAGCGACGCCATGGGCGCGATCCGGTGGGAGAGGCGGCCTCTCGAGCTCGTTCCCACCCATCCCTTCAAGATCGCCCGCTCCGAGCACGCCAAGTACGACCACTGGCTCGTGCGGGTCGAGCACGACGGTGACGAGGGGTGGGGCGAGGCGGCGCCGTCGCGGCGCTACGGCGAGACCGCGGGTACGGCGGCGGCGGCCCTCGACGATCTGGGCCCCCTCCTGGGAGACGACCCGTATGCGCTGGCGGCGATCGAAGCCCGGTGGGGCGGGTCGCTGTGGGAGAACGCGAGCGCCAAGACCGCATTCTCGATGGCGCTCTACGATCTCCTCGGGCGGCGGCACCGTCTTCCTCTCTATCGGTGGTTCGGTCTCGAGCTGTCATCCACGCCTCCGACGTCGTTCACGATCGGGATCGACGAACCGGAGGCGATGCGGCGCAAGGTCGACGAAGCTTCCGACTACCCGATCCTCAAGATCAAGATGGGGTTCGAGGGGGACGTCGCGGCGCTCGAGCGGATCCGCGAGCTGACCGACAAGCCGATCCGGGTCGACGTGAATGAAGGCTGGACCCGGTCGGAGGCCCTGGCCAAGATCCCGGCGCTCGAGGAGATGGAGGTCGAGCTCCTCGAGCAACCGGTCGCCGCCGCCGACCGCGACGGGCTAGCGCTCGTCAGCGCCGCCACCTCGATCCCCGTGGTCGCCGACGAGTCGTGCCGGACGACCGCCGATCTCGCTGGGCTTCAGGGAGTGGTCGGCGCCGTCAACGTCAAGCTGGCCAAGTGCGGCTCGATCGGCGAAGCGTACCGGCTGATGACCGCCGCCCGGGCGCTCCACTTCGGCGTCTTCCTCGGCTGCATGATCGAGTCGTCGCTGGGAATCGCGGCCGCGGCCCACCTCGCGCCGCTCGCCGACTGGGTCGACCTCGACGGGCATCTGCTCCTGGCCGACGATCCCTTCGTCGGTCTCCGGTTCGAGGAGGGGCGGGTGCTTCCCAGCCCCGACGCGCCCGGGCTCGGCGTGAGTCCGCGCGCGAGCTGAAACGATACGGCACACCGTTTGCGCTATAGGAGCGAGCCGTTTGGCTGGGGTTGGGGGGTCATGCAGCCGAACTCGAAATCCCTCAACCTCTTACAGACTTTTTAGGCGCGTCCCCGACTCCTCGGGGAAGCTGTCCGGTGGTTCAGATATCTGAGCATTGCTCAGAAATCTGAGCTTGGATCGGAGTGTCTCTTTGGCGTCGAGAACCATGGATTGCAGCGCCGCAGCGGCGGCGCCGACCGATGAACCGATACGCAAACGGGAACGACGCAACGTAAGAAGGAGGTGGAGCGGACCTAGCAGGTGGAACCGGGCGTCATCAGTAGGCACATAGCCGGGGATGGCGCGCACCGTATCACCCTAGATCGCCAATGCACGTAGGGATGTACTTGAACAGAGGAGCAAGCAACCCCATGAGTTTCTTCAACAAGGTCTGGCGCGTCGGAGTGCTGGGCTCGCTGGCGGTCGCTCTGGTGACCGCGGCGTGCGCCGATGACGACGGTGCTCTGACCCCTGGCGGCGGCGACGTCACCTTCGGATCGATCAGCGGTACGGTCACGATCGAAGGTACGAGCACCCCGGTGGTTGGAGCGCTGGTCGGCACGTCGCCCGCGACGAGCACGGCGCTCACGGACGCGAACGGTAACTACGCGATCCAGAACATCCCGATCCCGGCAACGGGAACGGCATCGTTCGCGGTCACGGCTTCCAAGGAGGGGCTGACGACTGGCGCCAACGGCACCAGAACGGTGACGTTGACGGAGTCGGCTCCCAACGCGGACGCCGACCTGCAGCTGACACAGCCCGTCGTTCCGCCTCCGGACACCCTGGGTAACCTCCAGGTCCTGGTGACGGATCGCAACGGCACGGCCCAGAGCGGCGCCACGGTGGTGGCGCGTCGGGCCGGCGCGGCCGACTCCCTGACGGGGACGACCGACGCCAACGGCTTCGTGGTCTTCAATAACGTCAACCGCGGCGCCTACACCGTGCGGGCGAACAAGACGATCGCCGGGGTGCCTTTCCAGGCCTCGGGCGGCGTTACCGTTCGTGCGGGCGAGACTGCCTTCATCCAGCTGACGCTCGGCCGTGACTTCGGGCAGACAGTGTTCCCGAACATTCGCGGTACGGAGCTGACGCCGGAGCAGCTGGCGGCGCTCGACATCGATCTGGTCCCGGTTCCGGGCCGGTTCGACTCCAACCCTGACATCGACTGCAACATCATCCGGACCCAGCACATGTTCATCGCTGAGGTCCGGACGGGTTCGACGGCGGTGTCGGGCGTGAAGGTGGCCTGGGATCTGAACCTCGCCGAAAAGGGCGTGATCTCCATCCGGTGCCCGGAGCTGAGCGACGATCCGGCAGGCTGCACGCTGCCGACCGTCCCTGGCGACACCGGCTCGATCGTCGACACCGACGATCCGGACCTGGATCCCTTCCGCGCCCGTTCGGGCCTGGATCCGGCGTTCGAGGTCGACAGCAAGTCGGCGGTCACGTTCACCAACGACGTGTCGGGTCCGGGGAACACGATCACATTCGGTTCCCAAACGGTCACCGTGGGCGAGGGGCAGACGTGGATCATCATCACGTCGCCGACCGAGGGCGTCACCGACCTCATCGTCGCCACGCCCGACGGCAACATCATCGACCCGGAGTGCGGCCTGTCCGACAGCCCATCGACGGTGTGCGACAAGGATTTCGCCATCAAGCGGTGGGTCAACTGGAGCACCTCGGTATCCGAGCTGATCTGGCCGGATCAGGATCCGACCACTCCAGAACACGACCCGGGTCCGACGCGTGACCCGCATGACGTGGGGAACGCCGTGTTCACGCCGATCACCGAGAACTCGATCTTCACCAACATCCTGAGCCGCGGCCGGGGCGCGTTGTGCCCGGAGCCTTCGTTCCCGGGGGCGACATGCGAGCTCATCGGGGATGACCATCTGTTCATCTCCGAGGTCGAGCGTCTGCGACCGGACTCGCCGTTCAACATCTCCCGGGGCACGATGTTCTGGGATATCACGGACGACGCGCCGGACGTCGACTTCGTCGGCGAGGACGGCGGCGACGGCTGCCTGGCCGGCGTCTGCAACGCCGAGGCCAACGGCCCGTCGGATGACTTCTACGACGTCTTCACGGGCGCGTTCGGGTCGAACAACTCGGCGTTGATCGAGTTCGACGCCAACAACAACGTCTTCGACGGCGGCGTCATCACGCAGAATCCGTTGTGCACGGCTCCGTGCGATGAGGATGATTTCATCGGCTGGGGCATCGTCGAGGTCCGTCTCGACCCGACGATCTTCTCCTGCACCGACGTCAACGGCGACGGCGACTGCCTCGATACCGGGGTCGACACCTTCAGCCCTGAGTATCAACGCCTCATCGACGGCGCGGCGGACAACACCGTCTCGTTCCGCGTTCGCTTCGTGGACGAGTTCGGCGAGATCTGCGACGAGTTCACGTTCCGCAAGCGGTTCGTGACGAGCCGGCTGGAGATCATCAAGAACACCGTGCCGCCCAACACGTTCACGCGGCGTACGGTGAGCGGAATCCCGAACGTCAAGACGCACACCGTGCTGGTGGGCGAGACGTTCAGCTACACGATCACCGCGATCAACGACGGTGACGTTCGCTCGCAGAACGTCCGGCTCACCGACACGCTGCCGCGCTTCGGCACGCAGTTCTCGACTCCGGACTCGCCGCTCAACCGTGGCGGCAGCCAGGCGTTCCAGTACATCAACGACCGCCCGGCCTTCGACCCGCAGGCGATCGTCTACGGTGTCGACGAGGACAACGACGAGGGCGGCGACGACATCGACGAGTGCATCGTCGGTCGTCAGGCTGGCAACGCCAACGCAACCGCCTACGTGCCGCCGGAGATCTGCTTCCGTGATTTCGGAACGCTGATCACCGAGGCCGGGAGTATCGCCCAGGCGAGAACGCTGGCTATCAGCGCCTCGACGGGTGACGGCGACCAGATCGTCTTCATCCAGTACTACGACGAGGAGATCCTCGCCCGCACGGTTGTGGGCGGTGGGACCCAGTCGGAAGACTCGGTGGAGATCTTCCTCAGGGCGACCCCCTCGCTGTACACGGGTCTGACCCTGCCCGGCACCTGGTGCAACATCGCCACGGTGACGGACGGACCGTTCAACCGCGGTCGGGGTCTGCCGGTCCCGCAGTCGCTCGACGCCGACACCCTGTGCCACGAGGTACGGGAGGCGTTGCTCGACATCCGCAAGACCACGCTTGACGCGGTCATCGCGGCCGCGGACTCGGCGCGCTTCCGGGTGGAGATCGCGAACCTGGGCAGCGCGACGCTGACGAACGTCGTGATCCACGACACGGTGGATCAGGCGCTCGTGCCGGCGGGGACCAAGCTCACGTCGGACATGATCCGCCTGAACACGGCGAACTGGGATCCGGACCCGACGGCGACGATCAACGCGGACAGCTTCACGTTCTCGGTGAGCATC
>JBHEOA010000140.1:0-2997 GCA_046261835.1 Gemmatimonadota bacterium | reverse complement strand
AACGCCCCGGTGCTCGGACCGCTGATCGGTCAGCGGGAACGGCGGTCCGAGGCCGCCCTCGTAGGGAGCCCGCGGATCGTCGAGACTGTGGAAGTGGAGGATCGGCACCGGCCGCGCGGGATCGAAGCGATCGAGGTTCATCGCCCCCTCCACACCGGCGACTGCCGTGACATGGTCCGCGCGCTCGGCTGCCATTCCGGTACGCCATCATCGAGCCGTTGGAGTGACCGGTGGCATAGACGCGCCGCGGATCGATCCGCGACCGCCCCCCCCGGTGTTCCAGGAGCGCGACCGCGAACCCGACGTCGTCGATCCCGTGCTCCATCGCGTAGCCGCAGCAGCCGCCGCCGTTCCAGGTGAGGATCCGTCGCGGTAGAGGCCCTGTGCCGTAAGGGTAGGCGACGAGGAACCCCTCGCGGTCGGCCACGGCATCGAGCCCGGCATATTCCTGAAAGGTCGCGGGTTCACTGCCGCCACCGTGGAAGGCGAGCACGAGTGGAAGGGGCCGTCCCGAAGTGGCGGCCGGCGGAACATGCACGATCGCGAGCCGCTCGCGCCCACCGTGGCGCAGCTCGATCTCGTGATCGCCCGGCGCCAGAGATCCGCCACCGGGCCTCGAAGCAGGTTCCCGCGGTCCGCAAGCCACGAGCAAGAGCAGCCCCGCGGCCGCCGCGGCGCGCCGCTCACGCATCACGGGCTGTCCCCCTGGTCGCTCGGTCGAGGAGCGATTTGACTTCGGCATCGGACAGCTGCGCGAAGTCCTCGTACCAGCGGCCGATGGCGAGGAACGGCTCGGGCATCATGAGGCAGACGACCTCGTCCACCTCGTCTTCGAGCGCCTCGATCGTCTGGGGCGGCGCCGTGGGGACTGCGGCAACCAGCCGCTCGATTCCTCGCTGGAGAAGCGACCTGATCGCGGCGCGCATCGTCGAGCCCGTCGCCAGCCCGTCGTCGACCAGGATGACGGTCTTGCCCCGGACGGCGGCCGCCGGGCGGTCGCCACGGAAGGCGCGCTCCCTCCGCTCGAGCTCCTGACGTTCGCGCTCCGCCACCCGCTCGAGCGTTTGGGCGTCGACGAGGCGCGCGATCTCGTCGTTGAGGACGCGCACGCCGCCGGTGGCGATCGCTCCCATCGCGAGCTCGGGCTGCTGCGGGAGGCCCAGCTTGCGGACGACGAGAACGTCGAGGGGGGCGCCGAGCTCGCTCGCGATCTCGTAACCGACCGGAACGCCGCCGCGCGGGAGCGCGAGTACGACTACGTCGTCACGCCCCGCGTAGCGTTTCGATAGCCGCTCGGCGAGCATGCGGCCGGCCTGGGTGCGGTCGCGAAACCGGTCGTCCATCCGGACCAAGTATGGATACCTCGATCGTCGACGACCATCTTGAAACGCGCTACGACTCCGTGGAGGGAGATCTCAATGACGATCCCGATTGAACGCGACTCGGCCCTTCTGGTGGTTGACCTCCAGCCCGACTTCCTGCCCGGCGGCGCCCTGCCCGTCGGTGGAGGCGATCAGATCCTCGAGGGGATAGCCGCGCTCCTCGCGAGCGACCTCTTCCGGACACGGATCGCCACCCAGGACTGGCACCCGCCGGATCACCTCTCGTTCGCCAGCAACCATGAGGGCCACGAAGTCATGGACGTGATCGAGCTGTACGGTCACGAGCAGATCCTGTGGCCGGACCACTGCGTTCAGGTCACTCCCGGTGCGGAGCTGATCCAGGGAATGCCGTGGGAGCGAGTCGTGGCGATCGTGAGGAAAGGGACCGACCGGCGCGTCGACTCGTACAGCGCGTTCCGCAACAACTGGGACCCCGAGGGCAAGCGGCCACGGACGGGCCTCGCCGGCTACCTGCACGAGCGCGGAGTCGAGGAGGTGTGGCTGTGCGGCCTGGCGCGCGACTTCTGTGTGAAGTGGAGCGCCGAGGACGCGGTCGACGACGGCTTCCGCGTGAACGTGCTTTGGGACCTCACGCGACCCGTCGACCCGGCTTCCGACGCCGGTACGCGCGCTGACCTCGAGGCCAAGGGCGTTCGAATCGTCGAATCGAGCGAGATAACGGGCTGAGTGATCGCGCGAGCCGCGGCTCTCAGCCCTTGTACGACTGGACTCTCCCCCACACGCTTTTCGCCCCCCAGATCCCGGCGCGCAGACACTCGAGCTGGACGATCTGGCTGTGGTCGACGAAGAGGTTGGCCTCGGGGCCGTAGTTCTTGACGTACCACGTGAAGACCTCGGGGTCGGACGCCTCGAACATCAGCTTCTCGAGCCCCAGCTCGGCGATGAAACGGGCGGGCACGTCGGTCCGCATGCGAGGCACGTTCTCGGTGATGCCCTCCGACTCGACCATGATCATGTACGCCCCCGCGTCGAGGAACCGCTGCGCCCGCGCGATCGCCCATGAGGGGTCTTGCTGGCCCTCGGCCTCGAGCTCGGCGACCGATGTCGCACCGCCGCCTGCTCCGAACTGGATTCCGACCTCGGGCTTGGCCTTGAGCCCAGCCTTCTGGACCGTTTCGATCAACCTGAGCCAGTCGTCTGTCGGGAGCGTGATGAAACCGGCCGAGATCTCGATGATGTCGAAGCCGAGGTCCTTGCACTCCCGGATGTAGGACTTGACCGCATCGTCCCCCTGGGTCAGCACGTACTCGACGAAACCGCCCGTCGAGACCAGCACGTCGTGCTCGTGGCACAGGTCGATCAGCCCGCGCACCGCGGTGGTGGGCATGATCGAGAACGACCCTCCAGCGAACTTGAGCGCGTCGACGTAGGCTCCCATCGTCTCGAGCACGTCCTCGAGGTAGCGCCGGCCCATCACGGAGTAGTAAGGGCCACGGATCTCGGTGATCCCCCGGGTGCGAGGCTTGCCTTCGCGCTCATTGATCTTGAGGAACCCGAACCCGCGCTCGGCTGTCTCCTTTCGAGCCCGGCCGTCCCCGCTTCCACCGCGTCCGGCGTCTCCCGAGCGCTTGTCACCCCCACCTTTCGGCATCTC
>JBHEOA010000139.1:0-11155 GCA_046261835.1 Gemmatimonadota bacterium | reverse complement strand
GTGAGCATGGATCATCTCGACACCGTCGACCTCGTTGTGGACACCATCGCAGGGAAGCTTCGGCGGACATGACTCTTCACGAAAGATTCGCGGCTACGGCCCGGGAGCATGGGAGCCGGGTCGCGATCATCGATCCCTCCTGCAAATGCTCTATCTCGTACGGCGATCTCGAGCGGCTGGCGGATGCCATCACGAGCGACCTGGCCGACGCCGGTGCGGGGCACGGGCGACGCGTGGGGGTGTACGCGCCGAAGTCGATCCCCACGATTGCAGCCATTCTCGGAGCGCTGAGAGCAGAGGCGGCTTACGTCCCGGTGGACGTGACGGCGCCGCCCGCGCGCAGCACCGCGATCCTCGCGGATTGCTCTGTGAACGCGATCGTCGCAGATCGGAACCTGGTGGATGCGATCCGCGGAGCATGGAGAAGCGACCTTCGGATACGAGAGTTCAGCGCCGCCTCCCAGCTCGCGCGGTTGGGATGCGATGTGGTGCTCTTGACGTGCGAGGACAGCAGCGCATCGCCGATCGAGGAACTGGCCTATGTTCTCTACACGTCAGGCTCGACCGGGAAACCCAAGGGCGTAACGCATACGCATGCCAGCGCGCAGTGTTTCGTCGACTGGTGCTCGGAAACCTTCGAGCCCTCGCCCGGAGACAGATTCTCCTCCCACGCACCGCTTCACTTCGACCTATCGATCCTAGATCTCTATGTGCCACTGTCTCACGGGGCGTCGGTTGTCCTGATGGGCGAAAGCGAGGGAAAGAATCCCCTGCTCCTTGCGCCACTGATCGCCGAAAACGGCATCTCCGTCTGGTACTCGACACCGTCGACGCTTCGGCTCCTCATCGAGCACGGCGCTCTCGAGCGACACGATGCGACGCGTCTCAGGCTCGTTCTCTTCGCCGGCGAGGTCTTCGCCCCGAGCCACCTTCGGCGTCTCCAGGCGGTCTGGCCGGGCCGGCGCTACTTCAATCTCTACGGCCCAACGGAAACGAATGTTTGCAGCGCCTTCGAAGTCATAGGAGAAGTGCCGCCCGATCGGGTTGATCCGTATCCGATCGGAAAACCGATCACCGGTGACGATACGATCGTCGTCGATTCCGATGGCCGTATCGTGTCCGCCGGGGAAGAGGGTGAGCTCTTGGTCCACGGCGGTACGGTCATGGCAGGCTACTGGAAGCGGCCGGATCTGGACGCGCGTGCATTTCACGTCGACCCGGAATCTCGCCGGTGGTACCGGACCGGGGACATCGTTCGCGAGAATCGGGATGGCGATTACGAATTCCTCGGGCGACGCGACCGCATGATCAAGCGTCGCGGATACCGCGTGGAGCTGGGGGAGATCGAAGCCGCTTTATACCGGCATTCGAGCGTTTCGGAGGCGGCCGTCGTAGCCGTCCCGAGCGAAGATGATGGCTTGCGGGTCCATGCGTTCGTTTCTTGGGGGGATGTCCAATCGCCATCGACGATCACGCTCAAGCGATTCTGTGCCGATAACCTGCCGTTGTACATGGTCCCCGACCGCTTCACGTTCCTCGAGAAGCTTCCCAAGACCTCGACCGACAAGATCGATTACGTACGGTTGAGGGACATGCGCCACTGAAGCGTCGTCCGATTAGCGCGTTCTTCCACTTGACGAGCTGGGATCGTTGGACTTCGCGCTGACGGACGAACAGCGGCTTCTTCGCGACGAGATCGTTCGGATGGCGCGGACGGAGCTCAGCCCCGGGGCGCGCGATCGCGACAGGGAGGGTCGCTTTTCGCGGGAGCTGTGGGTACGATGCGCCGAGATGGGACTGCAGGGACTCCCGGTGTCCGTCGAGTACGGCGGCGCAGGGCTCGATCCTGTGTCGGCGGCGATCGCTCTCGAGGCGCTCGGTTACGGATGTGAGGACGGCGGCCTGGTCTTCTCGCTGTGCGCCCATTTGCTCGCCTGTGTCGTTCCGGTCTGGCTTCACGGCAGCGAGGATCAGAAGCGAAGGTGGCTGCCGGGGTTGTGCGACGGCTCTCGGATCGCGGTCAACGCTATGACCGAACCCGACTCGGGATCGGATGCCTTCGCGATGCAGACCCGGGCCGAGCTCGATGGCGACGGATTCAGGCTGCGTGGGAGTAAGACATTCTCCACCAACGGACCGGTCGCCGACGTCGCTCTCGTCTACGCCGTCACCGACCCGGAGAAGGGATACCACGGCGGCATCACGGCTTTCATAGTCGAGACGGGGGCCTCTGGATTCCAGCGCGGACAGACGTTCTCGAAGATGGGGCTCCGGACATCGCCGATCGGGGAGGTCGTCCTGGACGATGTGTGGGTCTCTGCTGAGAACGTCCTCGGCGGCGTCGGCGCCGGCGCGACGGCGTTCGTCCAATCGATGGAGTGGGAACGCACGCTGATCGGCGCCTGCCATGTAGGTCTGATGCAGCGGCTCCTCGAGCGCTCGATCGAGTACGCGCGTCATCGCACGGCTTCCGGGCAGCCGATCGGGAAGTTTCAGTCGGTTTCGAATCGGCTCGTCGATACGAAGGTCCGACTCGAGGCCTCGCGGCTCCTGGTGTATCGCGCGGCCTCTCGACTGGGGCGCTTTCGCGACGTCGCCATCGACGCGTCGGCGGCGAAGCTCTTCGTGAGCGAAGCTCTCGTGCAGACGGCTCTCGACTCGGTCCGCACCCTCGGGGGATACGGTTTCATGGTCGAATACGATGCTGAACGAGCGTTGCGGGACGCCGTAGGCGGGCTGCTGTACTCGGGCACCAACGATATCCAGCGCAACGTCATCGCACGGTGGATGGGGCTCTAGTTCCCATGAAGCAGGAACTCATGACGACCAAAGTCGAGCCGGGAACGAGCCTCGCTCCCGATCCACGGCCTCCCGCCAATCGGCTCCTCTCCGAGAAGACCATCACCGTCATCGGGGCGGGTAAGCTCGGCGAAACGCTGATACGAGCCTTGCTGGAGGCCAAGATCGCCGATCCCAGGCGAATGATCGCGACGACGGGCCACGCCGAGAGCGCTCAGAGGAAGGCTCAGCTCTACGGCATCCGCGGCACGACGAACAATGCCGAGGCGGCCGAAGGCGCGGACATCGTGATCCTTTCGGTAAAACCCCAGGTGATCGGCGAGGTGCTGAACTCCATCAAGCCGGTGGTGGGGAAGGATCAGCTCGTCATCTCGACCGCGGCGAGCGTGAGCACGGGCTACATCGAGCGGGGACTCGCCGCCGGCGTGCCGGTCATTCGAACCATGCCCAATACCCCGTGTCGTGTGCGCGAGGGCATGACGGCGATCTCTCCCGGCAGGAACGCCGACGAACGAGATCTCGAGATGACCAGCGACCTCTTTTCCGCCTTCGGCCGGATCCTGGTGCTGGACGAGAAGCACATGGACGCCGTCACCGGTCTGTCGGCCAGCGGTCCAGCCTTCATGTACGTGATCCTGGAATCGTTGGCGGAAGGCGGCGTGGCGGTGGGATTGCCGCGCGACGTCGCGACCGAGCTCGCCGCGCAGACGATGCTGGGAGCGGCCAGGATGGTCCTGGAAACTCGTGAACATCCCGCGAAGCTCAAGGACGTGGTGACCACCCCCGCGGGCTGCACGATCGACGGGCTGCTGGAGCTGGAGTCGGGGGGCCTGCGGGTCACGCTCATCAAGACCGTGGTCCGCGCGACCAAACGCGCGGCCGAGCTCATGGGCGGCTAGGCGCGCGGCGGCCTCGATGTCCATGCTCCGTAAAAGTTTGCGAGATGCCCGCCGCATCGTCGTCAAGGCAGGTACGCGAACGATTCTCGACGAGTCGCAGCGCCCGGACCTGCCCGTCCTCGAGCGCCTGCTCCGTGAGATGGTCGCCCTCAGGCAGGAGGGCAAGGGCGTGATCTTCGTTTCCTCGGGGGCGATCGGGACGGGGTTGGCGCCTCTGGGCCTGGCACGCCGCCCCGATTCGATCCCTGCGCTTCAGGCGGCGGCCGCCGTAGGTCAGTCGCTGCTGATGGAAACCTACAATCGTATCCTCTCCTCGAGCGGGTACTCCGTGGCTCAGCTCCTGCTCACGCATGACGACTTCCAGGATCGTCGCCGGTATCTGAACGTCCGCGGCGTCTTGGCCGAGCTGGAGGCCAAGAGGGTCCTTCCCGTCATCAACGAGAACGACAGCGTGGCGGTGGACGAGATCAGGTTCGGGGACAACGACATCCTCGCCGGTCTGGTGGCCAATGCGACGGATGCCGAGGTGACGGTCCTGTTGTCGGATGTGGAGGGGTTCTACATGAACGGCGAGCTGATGCGGGAGGTGAGCGAAATGACCCCGCAGGTGGAATCTGCTGCCAAGGGGCCTGCGCGGCTGGGCAGCGGTGGCATGGCTTCCAAGATCCGTTGTGCGAGGATCGTGACCGCCGCGGGCGGTTGCCTTCTCCTCGGTCATGGAAAGAAGACGACCCTGGCCGAGGTGCTCGAGAGGAAGGCCGGGACCCTCTTTCGTCCAGCCGGAACGCGGCTCGACCACCGGAAGCGCTGGATCGCCCATACTCTGAGAACCTCGGGACAGATCACCATCGACCCCGGCGGCGCCGATGCTCTCGTGCGCAAGGGCAAGAGTCTACTGGCCGTGGGCATCACGGCGTGCGATGGGACGTTCGGAGTCGGGGACGCCATCCTGGTATGCGGTCCGTCGGGGAAAGGCATCGCCAAGGGACTTGTGAACTACCCGTCCACCGATCTGACTCGGATCATAGGCCGACGCACCGAGGAGATTCCGAACATCCTCGGCTACCGCTCTTTCGACGAGATCATCCACCGGGACAACATGGTGCTGTTGACATGATTCACGGCCGGACAAGCGCGATTCGGAGCGTGCGTCCTTCCTGCGAGGCCCTGGCGCGACGAGCGCGGGGGGCGGCGGAGGAACTGCGCCGAACCACTCCATCCCAGCGCACGGCGGCGATTCAGGCCATGGCAACCCGACTGCGCCGGGAAGCTGACGAGGTCCTTGAGGCCAATCGAGTCGACCTCGGCGAGGCCGAGCGCGAAGGCCTCGGGGAGGCGAAGCTGGACCGCTTGAGGCTCGATGAGAGGCGTTTGGAGGACGTTGCCGTCGGTATCGAGTTGGTGGCCGCTCTTCCAGACCCGGTGGGCGAGGTGTTCGACGAGCGCCGAGGCCCCACCGGAATCCGCGTCCGGCGGGTGCGTGTTCCGATCGGCGTTCTCTTCATGATCTTCGAGGCACGGCCTAATGTGACCGCCGAGGCAGCAGCTCTGTGCCTGCGATCCGGAAACGCCATTCTGCTGCGGGGGGGCCGAGAGATGGCGCATTCCAGCCGTGCCATTGGAGAGTGTCTACGTGCCGCCCTGGATCGGGAAGGATTGCCCCTGGATACCGTCCAGATGGTCGACGGGGGACACGACGCGGTCGACGAACTCCTTCGGATGGACCGCTACATCGATCTCGTTATCCCGCGAGGGGGAGAGTCCCTGATCCGAACAGTCGTGCGGAAATCCCGGATCCCCGTGATCAAGCACTATAAGGGCAACTGTCATATCTATGTCGACCGCGCGGCGGACGAGCGGATGGCCTTGGATGTCGTGGTTAATGCGAAGGTGCAGCGGCCCGCCACCTGCAATGCCGCCGAGAAGCTGCTGATTCACGAGGAGATCGCCCGGAGCTACCTGCCGTCGATCGCTCGTCGGCTCGAGGAGGCTGGAGTCCGACTTCGCGGGGATGAATCTGCCCGCTCCATCCACCCACCGATCGCGCCGGCGTCGGCGGAGGATTGGTCCCAGGAGTACCTAGATCTCGTAATGGCGGTGAGGATCGTCGCGGACGTGGACGAGGCGATTCGGCACATCGCAATCCACGGGTCGGGCCATACCGACGCCATCATCACGGAAGACGAGGAGGTCGCGCGAAAGTTCCTGGCGGAAGTCGACGCCTCATCAGTGATGTGGAACTGCTCCACGCGTCTGGCAGACGGCGGTCAATACGGGCTGGGTGCGGAGATCGGGATCTCCACCGATCGATTGCATGCGCGTGGTCCCATGGGAGCCGAGGAGCTCACCTGCCTCAAGTGGGTTGTGATGGGAACGGGGCAGGTGCGGGAGTGATTCAGTCAGAATGAGGGGGGACGGGATGTGGAAGTGGCTTTCGACGAGCAGGTGCCCGCTCTCGTCGTGCCCTTCTCTCTCGTTCCCCCACCAGGTCTTCGACAATTCCTCTTCAACAGAAAAGGGGAACGGGACGTGAAGTGGTTTCGACGGGTAGGTGCCCGCCCTCGTCCTGGCCACGCAACTCTCTCCCGTTCCCTGATCTCATTCATACCACTCAAACCATGATCATGGCAGGTAAAGCTTGAGCTGTCAGCTGAGCATCGTCGGCGTGGGTCCCCAAAGATCGGGTACGACCTGGCTCTACGAGTGCCTGCGACACCACCCTCAACTCTACCTTCCGGATGGTGTCAAGGAGACTTTCTTCTTCGACCAGCGCTTCGATCGCGGCTGGCAGTGGTATTGGTCCCACTTCCCACGGCCGGAAGGGCGTCGCCTGGTAGAGGTCGCTCCTACGTACTTCGATGTTTCGGAGTCGGCCGATCGTATTCACGCCCACAATCCCGAGTGCCGTGTGGTTGTGACGCTCCGGGACCCGGCGGAGCGAAGCTTCTCGCTGTATCTCCATCATCGCCGCAAGGGACGCCTCGAGTGCGAGTTCCCCGACGCCATCGATCGGATGCCGCGGATCCTCGATTCGAGCCGCTACCGGAGACACATCCATCGATGGCGGGAGAGGTTCGGTCCGGAAAGGGTTCACGTCATCCTGCTCGATGACATCGCGAAGGACCCTCTCGCCGTTCTTCGGGGTTTCTACCGGTTCGCCGATCTACAGGAAGTCGCGCCGCCTCCCGGCGCTCATCAACGAATCAATGCCGGAGGCGTTGCGGCGTCGCGGCAACTCGCCCGCTGGGCCTGGAAGGTCGCGCACTGGCTGCGCGAGCGCCGGCTCTACCAGGCGGTAGACCTGGCGAGACAGCTCGGTTTCAGGAGAGTATACGGTTCCGACGGCGCTCGGCTGCCCGAGCTCCCGGCGGACGAGCGCGCGAAGCTCATCGGCCTCTTCGAGGAAGACATCGCCTACGTCGAAGAGTTGCTGGGACGGCCGCTGCCGGAGTGGCGTCGCGTCGAAACGCCGGCCTGACGGCCGTCCCGCACTCGAGCTCAGGCGGTAGCCGGCCGGACGAACCCCCGCTCGCTCAGGAAGGTCAGGACCTTCAGCGCGTTGCTTTCCGCCGTCTGACCCACGGTATCCAGAACTAGGTCCGGATCGATGGGTCGTTCGTAGGGGTCGTCGATCCCTGTGAAGCCCCGGATCTCCCCCGCCCTCGCCTTCGCGTACATCCCCTTAGCGTCGCGAGTTTCGCAGACGTCCAGGGGCGTGTCCACAAAGACCTCCACGAAGTTCTCGCCCCCCACCATGTTGCGGACATCGTTTCGAGTCGCGCGATAAGGACTCACCGCGGCGCAGATCACGATTCCGCCATGCCGCACGATCTCGCTCGCCACGAAGCCGATCCGATGGATGTTCCGGTCCCGGTCCTCGCGACTGAATCCAAGGCCGTGCGAGAGGTGGGTGCGGACGATGTCCCCGTCCAGGACGGTCACCCGCCGGCCGTGCTCGAGGAGGAGCACGGTCAGGACCTCGGCGGTGGTCGACTTCCCCGATCCACTCAACCCCGTGAACCAGATGCACGCACCCTGCCGGTGGCGCGGCGGGTGGGAATCCGCCAGGATGGCTGCTACTTCGGGACGCGTGAACCAGTCGGGGAGGAGCATTCCCTGGTTCAGGTACTGCTCGCGGACCTGGGTCCCGGAGATAGTGGCCGTCACGGCACCTTCCGCTACCCTGGACGCCTCCTCGTAACGATTCTCGTCCGGTAGATAGACGAGCTCACCGAAGGGGATCGGTCGAACACCGATCTCTTCTGAAAACTCCTCCACAAGATCCTGGGCATCGTAGGGGCCGTAGAACGGCTTACCCTGAGAATCGACGCCCGGACTCGCATGGTCGCGGCCCACGATCAGGTGGTTGGCGCCGTAGTTCCTGCGAATGACCGCGTGCCAAAGGGCCTCGCGCGGACCCGCCATCCGCATCGCGAGCGGCAAGAGCGCCAGCAGAATCCTGTCCGGCTCATAGTGATGAGAGGCCAGCACCCGGTAGCTTCGGACGCGCGTGAAATGGTCGACGTCGCCGGGCTTTGTCAGACCCACCACGGGATGCAGAAGAAGCGTCCCGTCGACCGCCTCGATGGCCCGCTTGGTCAGCTCCTCGTGAACCCGGTGGAGCGGGTTTCGGGTCTGGAAGGCGACGACGTCGGGATGCCCCATCGCGGACAGCCGCTCCCGGGTCTCCGCCGGCGTCAGGCGCAGGTTTCGGAAGTCGTAGTGAGGGGGTAGCTGAAGGACCTCGAGCTTGCCCGAGACGTTGTAGGGCCCCCAATGATCCATCTCCGCTACGAGCGGGTGGCGCGGATCGGTCGTTCCGAAAACGGTTCGGGCCACCTCCTCGCGGTCCCACGCGTAGATCTCCTCCACGGTCAGGATCCCGAGTATCTCGTTCTTCGGATTCCTGAGCGCGATCTGTTGGTCGAGCGCCACCGGATCGTCCGCCGTCACGGGCAGGGTGATCGGAATCGGGAAGACGTGGCCGTCGGCCAGGCGCATCTCCTCCAGCACTCGGCGGTAGTCCGCCTGCCCCATGAAACGGTCGAGGGGCGAGAATCCACCTGAGGCCAGAACCTCCAAGTCGCAGACCGCGCGCTCGGAGACTTGGATCGAGGGCATGGTCGTGGTCCTTGCTTTGAGCTCCTCGGCCGCCTCGGCCGAGACCGTCAGAGCAACGAGGTTCCTGCCATAGGGCGGAATCAGAGTCCGCGTCCGGGACGTAACCGTGTTAGAAGCAGTGCCCATGCGTCAGCTATCCTCCGAATGGTTACCGTTTATCCTGCCAGCGATCGACCGACTTCAAAAACCTTCGACGAAACACTTTCCCAGATCTCAGAAGAGGCGGCGAAGATTCCCCTCAGTTGACGAGGTCCTTCCTTGCCGTATCGCAGCTCCTCTCCCAAACAATCGGTGACGCGCCCCCCCGCTCCGCGGAGGATCGCTTCGGGGGCGCAGGTGTCCCACTCGTTGAGATAGGGGACTGGGTGGACGTACAGGTCCGCCCTCCCTTCCGCGATCAGAGCACATTTCGTGCCGACCGAGCCGCAGAGAACCGTGGCCGAGGGGTTCAATAGCCGCTCCAGACGCTCGAGACGCTCGTCGGGGTGGGATCGGGAGCGAACGAAGCGAAGTCCGTCTCGTTCCGAGGGGACTGTAAGGCGAGCCGGGCCACGCCCCGCGGGGGCAGCCAGATCGACCGTCCAGGTCGCTACATCGGTCACGCCGAGGTAGAGGATCCCCGGGTCGGGACGAAAGACTGCGCCGACCATGGCCCGCCCGTCAATCGCGAGCCCGACCATGACGCAGAACTCGCCGATCCTCAGGATGAACTCCTGCGTTCCGTCAAGCGGATCGACGATCCAGAAACGGCCCGTGGGCTCCGCGATGTGATCGCCCTCCTCACTGAGGATCGGCTCGCCAGGGCGAGAGGCGCGCAGCGACTTCACGATCGCCTCGTGCGATGCTCGATCGGCCGCCGTCACGGGACCACGCCCTCCGGCCACCGTCGACAACGCGGGGTCGCCGTAATGGGGCATGGCAGCCCGGCCCCCCTCCAGAGCCGCCTCGGCCGCGACTCTGAGATCGTCCTGGTAGGACCCTGCATCGGCCGCGAAACTCCATTCCGCGGGATGCGATCGGGTGTCTCCCTTGAATTGGTATCTCAAATCGTTACACCGGGTTATGGAATAAATGGTAAACTCTTAAGATAACTCAATCTGCAGCCTACCGACCACCGCCGGAGCGGCACCGGTCTTGCGGAATAAGGCCCTCAGAGCGGTTCAATCGGTCCCTCCCGCGGGTCTCGACGGTCCGAGGTTCAGCCCGTGCATGAATAGGGCCACCATCGCGAGGAGGGCATCATCGCGGACACGGTAGTCTCACCTTGGAGCATGATGCCATGGACAACGCGAACCCCTCGCGAGGTTTCACTCTCGTCGAGCTTCTGATCGTCGTCGTGGTCATCGGCATCCTGGCCATGATCGCGATCCCGCGATTCGCTTCGACCAAGGGAAAGGGATACGACGCCGCGGCGAAGACGGATCTGCGCAACGCGATGACGGCGCAGGAGGCATATTACGCGGATTATCAGACGTACGCGTCGGACGATGATCTCTTGAAGGGCGGGGGATACTTCCGGAACTCTTCAGATGTGGGACTTTCGATCTTCGTTGGCAATACAAGCATGTACAAGATGACCACCAGGCACGAGCAAGGCTCCAGGAGGTGGTGCATCAACTCGACGGCCGGCGAGATCATGGAGGGAGACACCTGTTGAGACCAAGCCCCAAAGGTCATGGCCGGCCCTCGGTCATGCTGTCCGCTATCTTCGAGGTGAGCGGAGAGGTGTCCGAGTGGTCGAAGGAGCGCGACTGGAAATCGCGTAGGCGGCAAAACCGCCTCGCGGGTTCGAATCCCGCCCTCTCCGCCATCCCAACGACTCACCGATCCATGCCCCTCTCACTGGTTCGGACCTCTCAGCACTGGCCCGTTACCGCCAACACTCGGTTCACCGCATCCTCTGTGGCCTCCCAATCCAAAGGCCGTCTCAGTCGCCAAATCGGGAAGCCCATCAATGGCATGATCTTACGTGGATCGGGCCAGCCGAGGAGGAGGAGGTATTCTTGGTGGTAGAGCCATTGGAGCCGCTCTCCAGCTGGAATGAGATCCGACTCGATGACCGGGCGGTCATGCCAATCGAGTACGAAAAATCCGCGTAGAGGAAGTTGGGCCTTACTCGGCGGAGTCGAAAGGCGGAAACGAGGGCGGCTGCCGATCACCCCGAGGTATTGCGCCGAAGCGAAGTGGCCGGCGGTATCGGGCCGCAGGTCCACGCAATTTGGACCAGCCCAGACCGAACCGTCCTGAATTGCAAGCAGGTCGTCGGCCACGACGGGGCAGCCCCGTTCGGCTAGCGCGGCGAGCATCGCGCTCTTTCCCGACTTCCTGGCGCCCAT
>JBHEOA010000138.1:0-10258 GCA_046261835.1 Gemmatimonadota bacterium | reverse complement strand
ATAGCGCGTGAAGGACGAGATCTTGGTGCGGGCGCCCCGCTCCGTCGCTTCTGGGCCCAGGTACGGACCCCACTTCCAGACCGCGACCGCGACCCCCACCGGATTGTCGGCCGGGTAGACACCCATCGCTCCGGCGCCGAGGTAGATCAGAGGCCGGACGTAGCCTTCGCCCAGCCGGTTGGCGATCAACGTCTCCTTGCAGGCCGCGCACAGCGCGTTGGAATCGAGCGGGATCTCGATGCCGGCAATGCGACACGAGTCGTAGAGCCGTCGGATGTGGTCCTTGAGGCGAAACACCGCGTGCCCGTCGTCGGTCGCGTAGGAGCGAATGCCCTCGAATGCGCCCAGACCGTAGTGGAGTGAGTGGGTCAGCACGTGGACCTTTGCCTCGTCCCAAGGAACGAGTCGTCCGTCCATCCAGATGACGTTCAGCTTCTCGACCATTTCGACTCCTCAGCTACGCCGACCCGTTGCCTTCCGACGCAATTGCAGCCGTGGTTTGGATGATTGAGAGGCGCTTTGAGCAGTCGGCACCGAATAGGACGAAAAGCAAGAACCCGTTCAGGCGGGGATGACAACCTCGGGTTCATCTTCCAAGATGCCGACCCGCCACTCTCTCCGTCCCTCCCGCTGTAAGAAACCAAGCGGGATGCCCGGGGAGCCACCTCCCCAGCTGCCGCAACGATGCGTTCGGAGGAACTGTATGATCTCGGTCCGGAACTGCCGCGGCGTGATCCCGGCATTCTGTGACGAGGTTAAGGCCAGCTTAGCGAGGCTGACAACGGCGATTTCCTCAGCTGCCTCACTCGGCGACACTCCAAAGCCCCACAGATAGATGGAAGCGCTCGAGCGCAGAATCCTTCCATTTGGAACCGTTACTGCGGCGATGGATTCAGAGGTACCGCTCTGACTGTCGCCGTCGAGATGAAAGGGAGCGGGGGCTGTGATGAGTCCCTGTTCGTGCAATCTTTGAAGTCGAACACGTGCAAGAGCTGAAATGAATAGCGGGAAGCGGCCTGGGATGTCAGGAATCGACATGAACAACATGGGATCAAGAGGATCATCCGGAGGTATGCTCCCTGCGTCCTGAGCGTCGATAAGCGCCTGGAAGGCGAAATAGAGCTCTGTAAGCCAAGTCAGATAATCGATACCTCGGGCTTTTTGAAAGATGTGCTCGTCGCGAACGCGGGCTAGCGGGAATTCAAGCTGCTCGCAGATCTTGTTCTTCTTCTTGTCATTATTCCGCGCCCTCTCGTCGAGCTCATGATGCGGTCCATCGAACTCAACGGCGAAGAGGGGCATCCAGTTCTCGTCCGCAACGACACAATCGAAATGTGCCTTGAGAGCAAAACTGTAGAGGTCTCCTTCCAGGCCGCTGTGATCTATTTGCAAAACGTCCGCCAGCCTCACCTTGCTAAGGACCTGCGCCCCGTGTCTTTCTGCGGCAGCGGTGAGGATCTTTCGAGTTACTGCTTCGCGAAAATTGATGACCTTTTTGCGGCGGTCCACCATAATGACTGAATGTAAGAACACGCGCGGTTATAGCCAACGACGACTTCCCCGGATACACTAGCTGGCCCATGCGCTGGTCGCGTGCATTCATCCCCACGCTCCGGGAAGACCCCGCTGACGCCGAGGTCGTGAGCCATCGTTTGATGGTGCGCGCCGGACTCCTGCGTCCTGTGGCGCGGGGCGTCTACTCGTACCTCCCGCTACTCCAGCGCTCGATTCACAAGGTCGAGCGCATCGTTCGCGAGGAGCTCGATCGGATCGGCGCGATCGAGCTGATGCTGCCGATCCTCCATCCAGCCGAGCTGTGGCAGGAGACGCGACGGTGGGAGGTGTATGGCCCCGAGCTCATGCGTCTCCAGGATCGCAGCGATCGGTTCTTCGCGCTCGGACCGACCCATGAGGAAGTGATCACCGACCTTCTTCGTCACGAGGTGCGGTCCTACCGCCAGCTGCCGCTCGCGTTGTATCAGATTCAAACGAAGTTCCGGGACGAGATCCGTCCTCGCTTCGGAGTCATGCGCGCGCGCGAGTTCCTGATGAAGGACGCCTACTCGTTCCACGTCGACGAGGAGTCCCTCGACGAGTGGTATCACCTCTTTCACGGCGCTTACAGCGCGATCTTTCGTCGCTGTGGCCTTGGATTCCGGGCGGTCGAAGCCGACACGGGGGCAATCGGCGGTGCCGTAAGCCACGAATTCATGGTGCTGGCGACCACGGGGGAGAGTGCGGTCCTGTCGTGTCCATCGTGCGGCTACGCCGCGACGGGGGAGCGCGCGGAAGCGCCTTCCCGACCCCACCAGCTGCCCGCCGACCATGAGCCCGCGCCGCTCCGGAAGATCGCCACGCCCGGCAAGACCACCGTGCGGGAGGTCGCGGAACTGCTCGGCCGGTCGCCCGAGGAATTCGTGAAGACCCTGATCTTCGAGGCGGACGGCCAACCGGTCGCGGTACTCGTCCGCGGCGACCGTGAGGTGAGCGAGCCCAAGCTGCGTCGCTACCTGGGCACGACCCTGTTCCAGATGGCGGGAGCCGAGCGTGTGCACGCGCTGACCGGCGCCGAGGTCGGCTTCGCCGGACCGCAGGGGCTCCCCGAGGAGGTACGCATCGTGGCCGATCTCTCGCTGGCCGGTCGGGGAAACCTGGTGACGGGCGCCAACGAGACCGACCGCCACGTGACCGGCCTCGAAATCGGTCGCGACGTCATGCCGGACGCATGGGCCGACGTCGTGCAGGTCGTCGGGGACGATCCCTGTCCCCGTTGCGGCACCCCGCTCGAGGAGATGCGCGGCATCGAGGTGGGGCAGATCTTCAAGCTGGGCACCAAGTACTCCGAGGCGATGGGGGCGCGAGTCCTCGACGAAGAGGGCATCGAGCGCTCGATCGTCATGGGGTGTTACGGGATCGGGATCACGCGCGTCGTCGCCGCGGCCATCGAGCAGAACCACGACGGCGACGGTATCACGTGGCCGGTCGCCATCGCGCCCTACGAGGTCGAGATCCTGGCCCTGAACATGGACTCCGAACGCGTCGTCGAGACCGCCCAATCGCTCTACGACGAATGCCGCGCAGTGGGCCTCGAGACGCTGCTCGACGACCGATCCGACCGGGCCGGTGTCAAGTTCGCCGACGCCGATCTGATCGGAATTCCCTACCGGATCGTGGTCGGTGAGAAGGCGCTCAAGAACGGCGTCGTCGAACTCGCCGCTCGCCGATCGAAGGGGGAGGTCACGCGGCTCGGACCGGACGAAGCCGTGTCACGGCTCCGAGCCCAGGTGGAGGCCGAGCGCGTTGGCGGCTGAGCGGCTCGAACCGGCCGCGGCCCTGGTCGTCGCGCGCGAGGCGGCGGCGGCGGGCGCCGCAGCACTGCGCGCGGCGTGGCGCGAGACCGGGCGGGGAAGCGCCCGCGCCAAAGCGCCGGGGGATCTGGTCACCGAAGCTGACCACCAGGCTGAAGCGCGCATCGTCGAGCGAATCCAGGACGCCTATCCCGACCACGCGATCGTCGCCGAGGAATCGGGTCTCCATGGGGACGGCGATGACGTGCGTTACCGATGGATCGTCGATCCGCTCGACGGCACCGCCAACTTCGTCCATCGAATCCCTGCCTGGGCCGTTTCGATCGCACTCGTGGAAGTGGGATCACCGATCGTCGGCGTGGTCGTCGACCCACTGCGCGACGAGTGGTTCACCGCGGTTGCCGGTAGAGGCGCCACGCACGACCGGGGCGATCCGGGAGACGCCACGCCGATCGAAGTGTCGCCGTCGACCGACCTCGACGAAGCGATCCTCGCCACCGGGTTTCCCTTCCGCCAACCTCACGAGATCGACCGTTACATGGGTGCCTTCGACGACCTGTTTCGGCGAGTGAGCGACATGCGGCGGATCGGATCCGCCGCGATCGACCTCGCGTACGTCGCCGCCGGACGGGTGGAGGGCTTTTGGGAGATCGGGCTGAAACCGTGGGACATCGCCGCGGGCGAGCTGATCGTGCTCGAAGCCGGGGGCCGCGTATCCGATTGGCGTGGTGGGATGGAGCATCGTTCGACGGGTTGGATCGCGGCAGGAAACCCGGTGACGCACGACCTCCTGCTCGAGGTGCTGAGCGCCTACGCGGCCGAGCCTTCGCTGGCTCCGATCGTCGGGAAGTCGTGACGTCGCCCGCCCGCCTTCGTGTGGGCGTCCTGTTCGGCGGCCGATCGAGCGAGCACGAAGTGAGTCTCATGTCGGCGCGCTCGGTCCTCGGGGCCCTCGACGCGGCTCGCTACGACGTCGTCCAGATCGGAATCAGTAAAGAAGGCACGTGGCTCGTCGCCGCCGATGCCGTCGATCGACTGATCGAGCGCGCCGGGAGCTCGGGCTCGCTCGAGGGGCAAGTGGAGGGAGCGGCGCCGGTCGCGCTCCTCGCCGATCCGAGCCGCGCCGGCACCCTCGTACCTGAACCGACCGCGGGAATGCCCGCGCGAATGCCTGCGGGGATCGGCGAGCCGCTCGACGTCGTCTTTCCCTTGATCCATGGCCACACCGGCGAGGACGGGGCGATCCAGGGTCTGCTCGACCTGGCCGGGGTCGCCTACGTCGGGGCCGGGGTCCTGGGGAGCGCGCTCGGCATGGACAAAGCACTCGCCAAGACGGTATGGGGGGCGGAGAGTCTGCCGCTCGTACCCCACCTCGTCGTCACCACCGACGAGTGGCGGGCCGATCCGGCCCACTGGAAGGGCGAGGTCGCCGCGCGGCTCGGCTTCCCGTGCTTCGTTAAGCCCGCCAACTCGGGCTCTTCGATCGGCACACACAAGGTCCACGACATGGGCGAGCTGGAACCGGCGATCGAGGACGCCGCGCTGTACGACGTCAAGCTTCTCGTCGAGCGCGGGATTGACGCGCGCGAGCTGGAGGTCGGCGTGATCGGAAACGAGCGGCCCGAGGCGTCGGTCGTTGGAGAGGTAATCCCCGGGCACGAGTTCTACGACTACGAGGACAAGTACTTCGATGGGCTCGCGCGGCTCGTCATCCCGGCCGACATCCCCGAGAGCGTTGCGTCCGGCGTCCGCGATCTGGCGGTACGGGGTTTTCGCGCGCTCGATCTCAGCGGCATGGCGCGCGTGGACTTCTTTCTCGAGAAGGCGACCGGCGAGGTGTGGCTCAACGAGGTCAACACCATTCCCGGGTTCACCGAGGCGAGCATGTTCTCGCGCCTGTGGGAGGCGAGCGGGGTACCGTTCCCGGCGCTGTGTGATCGTCTGATCGAGCTGGCGATCGAGCGGCAGCGCTCGCGCGCTGCGCTCAAGCGCACGCGCTGAAAACTACTTGCCGGGGCCCCGAGGCAGGACGGACACGCTGAACTGCTGGTTCACGGAACCGGTCGAGTTCGCGACGAAGATCGTTGCCGACCCGGGCGCGCGACCGATGACCACGCCTTCGGCCGTCACGTCAGCGGCGCTCGAGTTCGTGGATATGAAGCGCAGAACGGGGTTGCCGATCCGCCGGCCGTCCTCGGCGAAGGCGCGGACCCCGATCTGGCATTGGTCACCCTCGATCATGATCGTGCATGGGCTCGTGATCTCGATGCGAGCGATCGGTATCTCGATGGCCGTCGGCCCATCACTGCCGCACGCCACGAGTGCGAGGGAGCAGAGGATGGCGCCATGCAGTAAACCTGCGATCCGTTGGTTGACCCTCAGATGAGGTCGAGATAATTTCATTGTTCCTTTCCTGCCCCGTGGTGTAATTGGCAACACGCCTGACTCTGGATCAGGAGACTCCTGGTTCGACTCCAGGCGGGGCAACCATCGCTGACGAGACGGGGAGCGCCGCGCTCCCCGTACTCGATCTCCGAAAAAAAACGAAACAGGATCTATAGTTTAGTCGACCACGCATGTTTGCGCCCCCTCGGGGCGTTCCTATATTCCCGGCCCGCCTCATGGCCACGACTTCCATGCGCGCCGTCGAGAACGTCGTCATCCTGGGATCGGGCTGCGCCGGTCTGACAGCCGCGATCTACGCCGCCCGCGCCAACCTGGAGCCTCTGGTCGTGCTCGGCGTAGAGTCCGGCGGACAGCTTTCGCTGACGACGGCAGTCGAGAACTATCCTGGTTTTCCCGAAGGGATTGATGGTCCTGATCTCATCCAACGCATGAAGGATCAGGCGAAGCGCTTCGGCGCGCGGTTCATGAGCGGGGACGCGACCGCCGCCGACCTCTCGGTGCACCCATTGGTGATCGAGATCGAAGGCCAGCCGGTCCGCACGATGACCCTCATCGTGTGCTCGGGAGCCTCTGCACGCATGCTCGACGTGCCGGGTGAGCGGCGGCTCCTCGGCCACGGTGTTTCGACCTGCGCGACGTGCGACGGACCGTTCTGCCGCGACCAGGACGTGATCGTCGTGGGTGGCGGCGACAGCGCGATGGAGGAAGCGTTGTTCCTGGCCCGTTTCGCGAGGCGCGTGCGTGTGATCCACCGGCGCGACCAGCTGCGCGCATCGAAGATCATGCAGGAGCGCGCCTTCGAGAACCCAAAGATCGAGTTCGTTTGGAACACGCAGCTGCTGGAGATTCTGGGCGAGAGCGCGGTGACCGGCGTCCGACTCTGGAACCATGTCACCGACCAGCGTTGGGAAACCCCGATCGACGCCGTCTTCCTGGCGATCGGCCACGTGCCCAACACCGCGATCTTTCGCGAACAGTTGCCGCTCGACGCGCAGGGTTACCTGATCCTCAAGGAGCCCGGGCGCTCGCTCACGGACGTCGAGGGCGTTTTTGCCGGCGGCGACGTCCACGATCACGTGTACCGCCAGGCCGTGACAGCGGCCGGCGCGGGGTGTCGGGCAGCGATGGACGCCGAACGGTACCTCGAGCGGATCGGTCACGCGCGCCAACTCGCCGGCGCGACGGCACACGAGGGATAGAGATGTCGCAAGCGATGCTGGCGGTGGTCAAGGTCAACGAAGAGGACGGCGTGGCTGGCACGGAGGTGCGCGAAGCGCCGCGGCCCGACCCCGCGCCGGGCGAGGCTCGGCTGCGCGTGCGCGCCGCCGCCATTTGCGGCTCCGACCGCCACATCTATCACTGGGACCCCTCGGTTCGGCACCTGATCGCTCCACCCAGGATCTACGGCCACGAGTTCTGCGGCGAGATCGACGCGCTCGGCCGCGACCACGGCCGAGAAGACCTGGCAGAGGGCGGGTACGCCTCGGCCGAGATGCACGTGACGTGCGGCGTTTGTCGTCCCTGCCGAACGGGCCGCGGACACGTCTGCGAGCGTACGGAGATCATCGGGTTCCACCGGGACGGGTCGTTCGCCGAGTACGTGATCGTACCGGCCAAGAACGTCGTGCCGCTCGATCGCTCGGTGGTGCCTTTCAAGGTCGGAGCCTTCCTCGACGCCCTGGGAAACGCGGTCCACACCGTCCAGGATCACGCCCTCGCGGGCGCGTCTGTGGCGATCCTGGGCTACGGGCCGATCGGAGCGATGGCGGCAGCGATCGCCCACCACGACCGCGCGGACCGGATCTACGTCCTCGACGTCAGCCGGCGGGCCCTGGAGCAAGCCGAGCGTTGGCGCGCCCTCAAGCAGGCCGACAGCGTCACGGTTCTCGAGACCGGCGCGGCCCACGCCGCGCGCGCGACGGAACGGATCCTCGACGAGACCGGTGGCGGCGTCGATCTGGTTCTCGAGATGTCGGGTGCGGCCCCGGCGATCAACCAGGGGCTCCGGATAGCGCGCATGGGTGGCGCGATGTCGCTCTTGGGGATTCCTTCCAGCGAGTCGATCACGATCGAGAGCTTCGCGCGCGATCTGATCTTCAAGGGACTAACGCTCCAGGCCATCATCGGGCGGCGGATCTCTTCGACGTGGGAGCGGATGCTGGAGCTGTTGGCGAGTGGGCTCGACGTCGCCCCGCTCGTCAGCCATGAGTACGAGGGACTCGACCGTTTCATCGACGGGATGGAGGCGTTCGACTCGCACGAAGCGCTGAAAGTCGTCTTCTACCCCCACGGGAGGGACGGGCGCTGAAAATGGCCGATCTCTGCGTTGCGCTTCGTCGGCTTTCGCTGCGGCGTACTTTTGAGTACGCCTCGCTCGGCCTCCTCGCGCGCCTTGATCTCGCCCATTTTGAGCGCCCTCTCCTGCTGCTCGAGGCCTGTCTCTCCCCGCGAGGTAGATCATGACGACGAAGGACGGGAAGTTGGTGGAGCATCTGGAGGAGGAGCTCAGGGCGTTGCGCGAGGCGGGGACGTACAAGGTTGAGCACGAGCTTCAGGGGCCGCAGGACGACGCGGTTACCGTCGACGGCCGGCCCGTCATCATGCTGACCTCCAACAACTATCTGGGATTCGCCAACCATCCGCGGCTGCGTGCGGCGGCGGAGGCGGCGCTCGATCGGTGGGGGTACGGGATGGCGTCGGTACGGTTCATCTGCGGAACCGACTCGATCCACCTCGCGCTCGAGCGACGGATCGCCGAGTTCTTTCAGACCGAGGGAGCGATTCTCTATACCTCCTGCTGGAACGCGAACGAGGCTCTCTTCGCCGCGATCCTGGGTGAAGAGGATGCGGTCTTCTCTGACGAGCTCAATCATGCATCGATCATCGATGGAATTCGCCTCTGTAAGGCGAAGCGGTATCGCTACGCTCACGGAAACATGGACGCCCTGGCTGAAATGCTCGACCAAGACACGTCGCGGTACCGGGTGGTCGTGACTGACGGCGTTTTCTCGATGGAAGGAGCCCTGGCCAAACTTCCCGCGCTCCTCGAGCTGTGCCGGCAGAAGGGCGCCCTCATGGTGGTCGACGATTCGCACGGTACCGGCGTCCTCGGCGACCGTGGCCGCGGAACGATGGAGGAGCTGGGCGTCCATGGCGACGTCGACGTCGTCACGGGAACGCTGGGCAAGGCGCTGGGCGGAGCGGTCGGCGGTTTCGTGGCGGGGCCGCAGGCGGTCGTCGAGATCCTGCGTCAGCGCTCGCGCCCCTATCTCTTCTCGAATGCGCTTCCCCCCATGGTCGCCGCGGGCTCGCTGGCGGCGTTCGACCTGCTCGATGAGGAGCCCGAGCGGGTCGCCAAGCTGCGCGAGAACACGCGCGATTTCCGATCTGCCCTGCGCGATCGCGGGTTCGACGTCCCCGAGGGTGTACATCCGATCGTCCCTGTGATCGTCGGCGACACGGCGCTCGCGATCCAGATGTCCCGCGAGATCCTCGAAGAGGGGGTCTACGTCTCAGGGTTCGGCTTCCCGGTCGTGCCTAGAGGCGAAGCGCGACTCCGGGCCCAGATCTCGGCCGCTCACGACGCCGAGGAGCTCGAGACCGCGGTCGAGGCGATCGCGCGCGTCGGACAGCGTCACGGGGTGATCGCCCGATGACGCCGGGGGGACAGGAGGGTCGCGGTTCGCCCACCCACTCGGAAATTCCCGATCCCGAGCGCGTCTTGCGCGACGACATCCTGATCGCCGACGAGATCTCGGTCTGGCGGTTCGTGCTCAACGAGCTTCTGACCAACGGCTACGTCGTTTGCGAGCGCGATACCGAGGCGCTCGCCATCGTCGATCCCGGCGCGCGGACCGACGACCTCCTCGCGGCTGCGGAGGAGTGGGGCGGAGACGTGCAGTGGGTCCTGGTCACGCACCTCCACGGGGATCACTGCGCCGAGGCTGATCGCGTGCGGGAGGCGACTGGCGCTTTGGTAGCCGCGCCGCCGGGGGGGATCGTGAAGCCCGACAGGCCCGTGGCAGGCGGCGAGGTCTTCGATTTCGGCGCCCACGAAATCCTCGTCTGCGCGACGCCCGGCCACTCGCCGGAGAGCGTGAGCTATCAGATCGAGAACCACATGTTCGTGGGTGACTTCCTGTTCCGGCTGGGGAGCGGGCGCACGGACGGCGCGCGCGCGTCGACCGCGGACCTCTTCGAGACGATCCGCCGGACATTCGCCCCCCTGCTGGAAGAGACCATTCTGTGGTGCGGCCACGGTCCCCCTTCCACGGTTGGCGACGAGCTGCGGGAGAATCCCTTTTGGAAGGTCGCGCTCGAGGGCGCCGGCCCGCCGGTCGACAAGGTGAAGTACCGCGGCACGACCGTCCCGGTTCTCGCCTGGGCGGACGACTACGACGGCGGACGGAAGGCGCTCCTCGAGCTTTCGGGCGGCGAGCTCGTCATCGTCCCGGGCTCCCAGGTCGCGCGGGCCTCGTAGTACCGTGACGACACAGACGACCTCGATCGGGGCCCCCGCGTTTTCGCCGCTCGGGCTCGTGGGC
>JBHEOA010000137.1:0-8574 GCA_046261835.1 Gemmatimonadota bacterium | reverse complement strand
ACATCTGGACGCTTCCCGCCGTATCGTAGGTCGAGATCGTCTCCATCTCGGGATGACGGCGGAAGAACTCCCGGCACTGGTCGAGTGCGATGGGGTGGGAGTAGATGCGCTGGACCTCCTCCAGGTAGGTGCCGATCGGGGCGATGAGACAATGGACCACCCTGAGGTACACTTCGCCATGGACCGAGAAGCCGTATTGAAGCAACAGGTCGTAGTTGCGGTAGATCGATCCCACGAGCGAGTTCTCCATAGGCGCAAGGCACAGGTGCGCCTTGTGGCGGGCGACCGCTGAGAACATGTGGGGAAAGTCGCTGGTGGGGATCAGCTTGATCGAAGGACCGAGGAGCTTGAGCGCCGCCTCCTCGCTGAAGGCGCCGCGCTCGCCCTGGATGGCGATCCGTAAGGGGCGCGGAAGCGACATCAGATTCGAGAGTCGCCCCTCTGGCCGGCGGCGTCAAGTCGGTCGAACTTCCGCAACATCTTGGTACGAAAATTTGGCCGACCGAAAGGAGAACGTATGCGAAGAAACGACACTGGCCGGTTTTCGACACTGACGGTCGCAACGCTTGCCGCCGCAACCGTCTTCTCAGCTCCTTCGATCCATGCACAGGAGGTGCATGTTCACGGCATCGACAGCCTCCACGTACGGTCCAACATCCAGGGGCAGTTCAACACCACCTCGGTCGACGACGAGCCCGGCTCGGCCTGGGAGATTCGCCGGGCGCGCATCATGATCCGGATGTTCGCCGCGGGTTGGATCCGGGCCGACGTCGAAGGCGACTTCGGTCGTGGTAACGTTCGTCTGACCGACGGCTTCGTCCGGCTCGACTTCGACCCCGCGCTGCGGGTGCGGGCCGGGCAGTACAAGAAGCCCTTCGACGCGCTCGTGCTCGTATCGAGTCGCGAACTTCTGGTGATCGAGCGCGACGGTGTCCCGCGCGGCTCCGACCTTCCGACGCCGTATGGCCTCGTCAAGGGCCTGGGTTACTCCGACCGCGACATCGGAGCCGAATGGAGCGGGCACTTCGAGCCGGTCACGCTGACGGCCGGATTCTGGAACGGAAGCGGCGACAACGAGCCCGAGGACGACGATGGCAAGCAGCTCGGCCTGCGAGCAGACGTCGAGGGACCGGCGGGATGGACCCTTTCCGGCGCTCTCGCAGCTATCCGACTCTCTGCCCCGGAGGAGAGCGACGAGGACGGCGAATGGCAGAACGCGGTGGAAGTGGCGGCGAGCTACGGCGAATACGCGGAGCCGGGATTCAAGGCGTTGGCCCAGCTCTTCGTCGGCGACGGCGAGCCCCCAGATCTCATCGAGGAGGACGAACCCGCCTTCACGGCTCTTCATGCGATCGTCGCATACCACATCGCCACCTGGGAGACACCCTACCTGATCGGGATCGAACCAATGGGGCGATTCGGGTGGACCGATCCCGACACCGATTTCGACGAGGACGAGGCGACCCTCTGGACGGCCGGAGTCAACCTCTACCACCATGCCAAGGTCAAGACCCAGGTCCAGATCGATCACGTGCGGCCCGCCGAGGGCGAAAGCGAGACCGCGGCTCGCGTCCAGCTCGCCCTGGGTTTCTAGTGCCATGACGGGGCTTCCGTGATACGGCGAACGGACGAGCCGGGCCGTCATACTACCGTCAAACTCCGAACCCAGGTTCGTCTAGCGCCAGGAATGGCCCGCAGGCGGTCCGACCATCCCGATCCCGCGCCGGGCTTCCCCTTGCGCGTCGGCGTCGTCGACATGGGCTCGAACGCGATCCGACTCGTGGCGGCCGAGTTCATCGCGCCCGCGACGTACACCGAGCTCCTGTACGACAGGGTGCCGATCCGTCTCGGCCACGGCGTCTACGAGACCGGCCGGCTCGACGGGGACGCGATCGACGGAGCGGTCCGCACGATGGTCCGCTTCCGGGAGGTGCTCGACGAGCTCGAGATTCCCTACTACCGGGCGGTGGCCACGAGCGCGGTTCGGGAGAGCGAGAATGGGCGTCAGCTCGTTCGTCGGATCCGTAAAGAGGCCGACCTCGAGCTCGAAGTCATCACCGGTGTCGAGGAAGCGCGGCTGGTAGGGGGCGCGATCGGCAAGCGCCTGCAGCTCGGCGACGAGCCCTGGGTCCTTGCCGACTTGGGGGGCGGAAGCCTCGAGGTCGCGCTGGTAAACGGTAAGGGGATGATCAAGGCCGAATCGCATACGATCGGGTCGGTCCGGCTTCACGAAGAGTTCGAGGACGCAGCCGGTGACTTGCGCCGCTTCCGCACCCTCCTCGACGAAAGCCTCGGCGCGTTGCGCCTTCCCGCGATCGAGCGCGGTCGACGGCCCGCCGGCTTTCTGGCGACGGGCGGCAACATGGAAGACCTGGCGGTGCTGGCCAAGGCGCGGCGAGAAGTCACCGGCGTCAGCGTGGTCGACCTCGACGACCTGGAGAATGTCATCGAGCGGCTGGCGCACCTCACCTACGATGAGCGGATCGAGAAGCTCGGTTTACGACCGGATCGCGCCGACGTCATCCTGCCGGCCGCGTTGGTGTACGCCCGCCTGGCCCGAATCTTCCATGCGGACTCGATCCGGGTGCCTCACGTGGGGGTAAAAGAGGGCGTCATGTACGACATGGTCGACGAACTGGTCGCTCACGCGGGATATAGTCAACGCCATCAGCGCGAGGTTTTGGCGGGGGCCGTGGCGCTCGGTCGCCGCTTCGGCTTCGACGAGTCCCACGGTGTCCACGTCGCGCGCCTGGCGGAGTCGCTCTACGACCAGCTCGAGCCGCTGCACGAGCTGGACGGGACGGGCCGCGAGATCTTGCTTGCGGCCGCGGTGCTTCACGATATCGGCCAGTCGATCGGCTATCAGAAACACCATAAGCACTCTCATTATCTTATCGCCCAGTCCGAGCTGCCGGGCTTCCAGCCCGCGGACATCGCTTTGATCGCCGTCGTGGCGCGCTATCACCGGAAGGCGGCGCCCAGCGAGAAGCACGAGGAGTTCGCGGCGCTCGATGAAGACGATCAGGCCCTGGTCACCCGGCTGGTCCCGATCCTTCGGATCGCCGATGCTCTCGATCGTGAGCACCAGGAGACGGTCAAGAGCGTGATGGTCTCGATCGACGAGGGCGCGGTCCGGTTGGAGCTCGAAGGGGAGGGGGACATGGCGCTCGAGCGCTGGGCGGTCCGGCGAAAGGGAGAGCTCTTCGAGAAGACGTTCGAGCACAAGCTCGGGATGGCCGGGGAGGACGAAAGGGACGATGAGGACGACGAAGACGATTGACGGATCCGAGGACGGCCGGGTCCTCCCCGGACGCCTCATCGCGGTGGAGGGCGTGGACGGATCGGGCAAGTCGACCCAGATCGCGCTCCTCTACAAATGGCTGCGCGGTCAGGGGCGCAAGGTCTTCTTCAGCGAATGGAACTCGAGCGATCTGGTGCGCGGCGCCACCAAGCGGGGTAAGAAGAATCAGCTTCTCACGCCGACGACGTTCAGCTTGATCCACGCCACCGACTTCGCCGATCGGTACGAGCGGCAGATCCTTCCGATGCTGAGAGCCGGGTTCATCGTGTTGTGCGACCGCTACGTGTACACCTCGTACGCGCGGGACGAGGGGCGCGGCTGCGCCCCCGATTGGCTGCGGCAGATCTACGGCTTCGCGCATCAACCCGACATCACCTTCTTCTTCCACGTTCCGGTCGACGTAGCGCTCGATCGCCTCGTAAAGGCGCGCAGCCAGCCGAGCTACTTCGAATCCGGCATGGACCTCGGCCTCGACGACGATCCCCACCAGAGCTTCCTGATCTTTCAAGGCAGGATCACCGCCAATTACCTGCGGATGATCGAGGAGTTCGGGCTGGTGCGCGTCGACGCGATGCGACAAATCATCGAGCAGCAGGAGTTCCTGCGCGGCTACGTTACGGAACGGATCGATCTCGAGCAGTTCGAGGTGCGGACGGAATACGTCGCGCAGGACGCGTACGGCGCGATCCCGCCCGAGACCCCGGAACGACAGAAGAAGGGGAAACGGCGATGAGCAAGCGGTGCTATCGCCACGATCTGCCGGGCGTCGACCTCGATGAGCTGGGTGGGCTCTTGATCGTCATCGAGGGGCCCGACTCCTCGGGACGGTCGACTCAGATCCGGTTGCTTTCGCGCTGGATCGAGCACGAGGGCCACGCCGTCGAGCTTATGGGCCTCAAACGCTCCCGTCTGGTGGCGGCGGAGCTCGACGAGGCGAAGCAGGGAAACGTGCTGAGCCCCCGAACGATGGCTCTCTTCTATGCGACCGACTTCTACGATCAGCTCGAGAACCGGATCGTGCCCGCCTTGCGAGCAGGCGCGGTCATCCTGGCGGACCGCTACATCTATACCCTGATGGCTCGCGACCAGGTACGTGGCGGCGACCCCGAGTGGCTCGAGGCCCTCTACTCGATGGCGCTCGTCCCCGACGCCGTCTACCTGCTCGACACCTCCTCGGAGAATCTGGTCGACCGGTCGCTCGACTCGCACGGCCGCCTTGATTACTGGGAATCGGGCATGGACCTGGGCCTGGAGCGGGACTGGTACCGGAGCTTCATGGAGTACCAGCGAGGGATGCGGTCCGAGTTCAACCAGCTGGCCGACCGCTACGGCCTCGAGCGGATCGATGGAGACCGGTCGATCCTTGAGGTCCATGCCGACCTCAAAGAGCGTGTCGGGCAGGTGTTGGAGCGTCGCCTCGGGCGTAGCGCCATCCCCTATCGCCGCTGAGCCTAGTCTCTAAATAGCCCTTCTGCTTCACAGTTTCGTCACAAACCGGTCGTAGATTCCCCCAACCTCATTACCCGGAGAAGCCTATGAAACGCTGGAAATGGATCGTGACCCTGGCCCTCGGTGGACCGCTCCTCGCCTGCGGCGGTGGAGCCGAAGAGGGCGCGGACGAGAACGCCCTGAGCGGACCCGTCGAGGTCGACGGCTCGAGCACCGTATTCCCCATCGCCGAGGCGATCGCCGAGGAGTTCCAGCGCGCGCATCCCGAGACCCGGGTGACGGTGGGCGTGAGCGGCACCGGCGGCGGCTTCAAGCGGTTCTGCGCCGGCGAGACCGACATCTCCGACGCATCGCGTCCGATCGAAGAGGAGGAGCGCGCGCTCTGCGAGCAGAACGGCATCTCCTTCACCGAGATCCGGATCGCATGGGACGGTCTCTCGGTCGTCACCAATCCTGCCAACACCTACGTCGATTGCCTGACGACCGAGGAGCTCAAGCGAGTCTGGGAGCCGGGGAGCTCGATCAATAACTGGTCTCAGATCCGCTCCGGCTTCCCCGACAAGCCGCTCACGCTCTTCGGTCCGGGCACGGACTCGGGAACGTTCGACTACTTCACTGAAGAGATCGTCGGCGAGACGGACGCGAGCCGGGCCGACTACACCGCCAGCGAGGACGACAACACCCTGGTTCAGGGTGTGGCGGGCGAACCCAGCGCGCTCGGCTACTTCGGCTTCGCCTACTACGAGGAGAACACCGACAAGCTCAAGCTCCTCGGGGTCGACGCGGGCAGCGGCTGCATCCAGCCCTCGGTGGCGACGATCGAGAGCGGCGAGTACGCGCCGCTCAGCCGGCCGCTCTTCCTCTACGTGAGCGACCGCGGCCTCGCCAAGCCCCAGGTGCGCGCGTTCATCGACTTCGCGCTGGGAGACGGCACCCCGCTCGTCCGTGAGGTCGGATACATCGCGCTCAAGCCCGAGCAGTACGAGGAGGAGCGGGCCAAGCTCGAGGGCGGGACGGCGGCTCCGGCCGGCACGACAGCGCCGGCGGATACGACAGCACCGGCTGACACGACGGGCGCTCGGTGACGATCCTTCATGCCTGAGGTTCGGGGAAGGGAGCGCCCCACGCCGCGACGGCCCGTGGTGCCGGGTCCTGTCGCACAGGTCCAGCCGGTCCTCACCCCGCGCGCGAGCGTGCCGCTCAGGGGGACGGCGGGGCGGACGCTCAAGGAGCGCGCCATCGGCGCCGTGCTCTTCGCCGCGGGAGCGATCTCCGTCCTCACCACGGCGGGTATCGTCATCGTCCTCATCGTCGAGTCGGCGGGCTTCTTCCGTCACGTCTCGATCGTCGAGTTCCTCACCGGCACTCAATGGACGCCGCTCTTCCAGCCCCAGCATTTCGGTGTGCTGCCGCTGGTCGCTGGCTCGTTCCTCGTGGCTGGGATCGCCAGCGTGATCGCGGTGCCACTCGGGCTGGGCTCGGCGATCTACCTGAGCGAATACGCGCCGAGACGGGCGCGGGCCGTCCTCAAGCCTACGCTCGAGATCTTGGCCGGCATTCCGACCGTGGTCTACGGCTACTTCGCCCTAACGTTCGTGACGCCGCTGCTCCAGCCGATCATACCGAACCTCATGATGTTCAACGCGCTCTCGGCGGGGATCGTGGTGGGGATCATGATCCTGCCCCTCGTCGCCTCGCTCAGCGAGGACGCGATGACGGCCGTGCCACGCAGCCTTCGCGAGGGCGCCTACGCGCTCGGCGGCACGCGTTTCGAGGTCGCCACGCGCGTCATCACGCCAGCCGCGCTTTCGGGTATCATGGCGTCGTTCATCCTGGCGGTCTCGCGCGCGATCGGGGAGACGATGGCGGTCGTCTTGGCGGCGGGCATGACACCCAACCTGACGCTCGATCCGCGCGAGTCGATCGAGACGATGACCGCCTACATCGTTCAGGTCTCGCTGGGTGACACGCCGTTCGGCTCGATTGCATACCAGTCGATCTTCGCCGTGGGCCTGTTGCTCTTCCTGGTGACCTTGGGAATGAACATCTTCGGCCGCTGGTTCCTCAAGCGGTATCGTCAGGAGTACGCGTGACGCTCGAGGGACGGCCCGATCCCGGTCTGGTACGCCGTCGCCGCTTCGGGCGGATCTTCCACATCACGTGCTTCGCCGCCACCGCGGTCGGTGTCGTGTTCCTGGTGGTGCTCCTGGTCGACGTCCTGATCGACGGGCTGACGTGGCTCACGCCTACCTTCTTCACCGAGTTCCCCTCCCGCATCCCGGCGCGCGCAGGGGTCAAGTCGGCGCTCTACGGCACGATCTGGCTGATGGCGCTGGTCGCTCTCGTTACCTTTCCTCTCGGCGTGGCCGCCGCGATCTGGCTCGAGGAGTACGCCGGCAAGAACTGGGTCCAGACCGTCATTCAGACCAACATCTCCAACCTGGCGGGCGTGCCCTCGATCGTTTACGGCATCCTGGGACTCGCCGTCTTCGTGCGGTGGATGTTCGCGGTGACCGGCGGGCGGAGCGTCATCTCGGGGGCGCTGACCCTGTCGCTCCTGGTCCTTCCGATCCTCATCATCGCCGCCCAGGAGGCGATCCGCGCGGTCCCCAACTCGATCCGCGAGGCTTCGTACGGGCTCGGGGCGACCAAATGGCAGACGGTGCGGCACCATGTCCTGCCCAACGCGCTGCCCGGGATCCTGACGGGGACGATCCTCGCGCTCTCGCGCGCGATCGGCGAGACCGCGCCGCTCATCATGATCGGGGCGCTGACCTTCATCGCGTTCGTACCGGATGGACCGCGCGATGCGTTCACCGCGCTCCCGATCCAGATCTACAACTGGGCGAGCCGGCCCCAGGAGGAATTCCGACATCTCGCGGCGGCCGGGATCCTGGTGCTTCTGGTGGTGCTCTTGTCGATGAATGGGTTGGCGATATGGCTGCGCAACAAATACCAAAAAGAGTGGTGATGGCATGGCGACGATTCGTGTAACGGCCGACGGCACCGCGGCGCTGGAGACCCGCGACGTCCGGGTCCTCTATGGAAACACCCCGGCCGTCAAAGGGATCACGATGGAGATTCCACGCAACAAGATCGTGGCGCTGATCGGCCCGTCGGGGTGCGGCAAGTCAACACTGCTTCGCTGCTTCAACCGCATGAACGACCTGATTCGGGACGCGCGCGTCGAGGGGGAAGTCCTGTTCCAAGGGCAGAACCTCTACGACGACGACGTCGATCCGGTCGAGGTGCGGCGGCGGATCGGCATGGTGTTCCAGAAGCCGAACCCGTTTCCGAAATCGATCTACGACAACGTCGCCTTCGGCCCGCGGATCAACGGCGGCCCGGCGCGTCGCGACCTCGATGAGACCGTCGAGCATTCCCTGCGTCAGGCGGCATTGTGGGACGAGGTCAAGGATCGTCTCAAGGAGAATGCGCTTTCGCTCTCGGGCGGACAGCAGCAGCGGCTCTGCATCGCTCGCGCGCTGGCGGTCGAGCCCGAGATCCTACTCATGGACGAGCCCGCGTCAGCGCTCGACCCGATCGCAACCGCCAAGATCGAGGAGCTGATCCATGAGCTGGTTCAGCGGTACACGATCGTGATCGTCACCCACAACATGCAACAGGCGGCCCGGGTCTCGGATTTCACCGCTTACCTCTACCTGGGGGAGCTCATCGAATACGACGAGACCAACAGGATCTTCACCGCTCCGAGCGAGAAAGGAACGGAGGACTATGTCACCGGAAGATTCGGCTGAGGCCCGCGAGGCGCGACACCAGCGCCACTTCGATCAGGAACTGTCCGAACTCAACGAGCTGCTCGT
>JBHEOA010000136.1:0-7271 GCA_046261835.1 Gemmatimonadota bacterium | reverse complement strand
AGGACGGTGACGAAGCGGCGGGCGAGGCGGAGCTCCTTCTCGCGCGCACCGTTCTGGTAGATCACAATCAAGTTGCGCGCCATCCGCTCGAGGATGCCGACGACCGGCGCAGGCGTAAGGAACACCTCTGCCGGCTCGAAGCCCGCCCGCTCGAGGAGCAAGAGGCACTCCTCGCGCCCCACCTCGCGGCCTCCGTAGAAGGGATCGAGGTAACGCATCTGAGATCCCGAGGGGAACCCCACCAGGAAGTGCATCGGCATCCCGATACCCACCAGGGGCACGCCTAACCTGCCACCGACGGCGAGGTAGACGAGGGCGAGGGTGATCGGAATCCCGGTCCGGCGCGCGACGACCTGCGTAAGGAAGGAGTTCTCGGGGTCGTAGTAGTCCTCGACGTTCCCGTGGAAGCCACGCGCCTGGTGGAGGTAGCGGCGCAAAGCCATCACCCGCCGCGCGTAGGGTCCCTTGGGCGGTACGACGGTGCCAGCGCCCGCGGCCAGCTCGTCGAGCGCTTTCCGCGCGGTGTCGAAAGCCGGGGCGCGGTCGGGATGGATCATGCGTTCGAGGAGAAACGCGCCTTCCTCGAGCGCCTTGCCGTCGTCAGCGGCTTGAAGGGCCACCCAGTCGCGCTCGATCGAGTCGACGTGGATGTCCTCCATGATGAGCGACGACTCGACGCGGATCGCCTGCTCGTCGCTCGTCTTGGCCGAGATCTGGAGGAAAGGGATGGCCCGCGCGCCTTCCCGCCGCAACGTCAGTCGCGCTTGATCTTTGACCCGGGGATCGTCGTCTCCGAGCAGATAGATCAGCGCCTCGATGTCCCCGGTCGTGAGGAGCTTGCCCACGGTCGGAATATTGGGACGCTCAGCCGACCACACAAGCCGCCATCTTGTGCGGCCGGCCGCTCTGCCTTTATCGTCGTCGCCCGCACGAGCCTCGTCCGCCCGAGGAGAGAGGACGAAGTATGACGAAAATGCGAACGGAGAAGGATAGCCTCGGCACGTTGGAGGTTCCGGAGGAGGCCTACTACGGCATCCAGACGGCGCGGGCGATCGAGAATTTCCCGGTCAGCGGTCTGCGGATTCACCCCCGGCTCCTCGACGCTTACATGCACATCAAGAAGGCCGCCGCGCTGGCGCACAAGGATCTGGACGCGATCGACGCCGAAGTGGCCGACGCGATCGTCCGGGCGTCCGACGAGGTTTTGACCGGGAAGCTGCGTGACCAGTTCGTGGTCGATGTATTCCAAGCGGGCGCCGGGGTCTCGACCAACATGAACGTCAACGAAGTCCTCGCGAACCGCGCGGCGGAGATCCTTGGCGAGCCGCGCGGTACATATAAGCGCGTCCACCCTAATGATCACGTCAACCGGTCGCAGTCGACGAACGACACTTTCCCGACCGCGATGCATCTGTCGGTTCTCCTGTCGTGGCGCGACCTGCGACCCGAGCTCGATGACTTGGCCCATGCTTTTCAAGCCAAGGGCGACGAGTTCGCCGGCGCCATCAAGTCGGGACGCACGCACCTCCAGGACGCGGTCCCGATCACTCTGGGCCAGGAGTTCCGTGCCTGGGGCGCAGCCATCCACCGCGGGACTCGCCTCATCGACGCGGCCACGCGCGAGCTGCTGGAGATGCCGCTCGGCGGTAACGCCGTCGGCACCGGGATCAACACGCCGCCGCGCTACCGGCCGACGGTCATGCGCATCCTCGGCGAGCTGACGGATCTCGCGCTCGAGGTCGCCGATGACCCGCGCGAGCAGATCTCGAGCCGTCTGTCCATTGCCGCGGTGTCGGCTGCGCTCCGGAACCTCGCGCTCGAGCTCACCCGCATCGCCAACGACCTGCGGCTCCTCGACTCGGGGCCCCTGACGGGGATCAAGGAGATCTCGCTACCCGCCCGCCAACCGGGCTCCTCGATCATGCCGGGCAAGGTCAACCCCGTCATGCCAGAGTGCCTGAACCAGATCTGCATCCACATCGTGGGTGCTGACATGGCGGTGGGGCTCGCCAGCCAAGCCGGCCAGCTCGAGCTCAACGTCATGATGCCGGTCATGATCTGGGAGCTCCTCTTCTCGATGGAGATCCTCGAGAACTTCACGCCCGTCTTCCGCGAGGGGTGCGTGGAGGGGATCACGGCGGATTATGAGCGCATGGCGAGCTACGCTCACAGGAGTCCCTCGATCGCTACCGCTCTCAACCCCGTCGTGGGCTACGCCAAGGCGGCCGAGATCGTCAAGGAAGCGCTGCGCACGAAACGGACGATCCATGAGGTCGCGCGCGAGAAGACGGACCTGACGGACGAGCAGCTGGCCGAGATCCTCTCGCCCGAGAATCTGACCGGTCAGCTGGAGCGCGAAGGAAATTGAGCGGGGCATGGCGGGGAGTGCCGCGCTAGCCATGCGCGGCTTCGACTACCTGATCGTTCTCTTTTCAGTGCTGCTGGGACTGAGTCTTTCGCGCCTGCTGTTGGGTCTCGCGCGGGTCGTCGTCGATCCCGAGCGCCGAATCCATTGGCTCCCGCTCTTGTGGACGATTCAGCTCTTCATCTTCCAGGTGGTGCTGTGGTGGCTCGTGTTCCAGCGCGCGGAGCAGGAGGGTTGGTCCTTCCTCCACTACGTCGTACTGATCGGGTATCCGGTGCTTTTCTTCTTCCAGGCGGTTCTCCTCTATCCAGAGCTCGGGCCCGACGACGAGGGAACGCTCCAATCGTTCCTGTCGCGACGAAGGTGGTTCTTCGCGATCTTCATCCTGTTTTTCCTCCTCGACATCGCGGAAGCCATTCTGGCAGCTGAGGTCGCCTGGACTTGGAGAGGTTTGGCGACGGCGATCTTGATCCCCAGTGCCATATTCGGAACAGCAATGGTGACCAGGGACCGAGTTTATCACGCAGTGGTGGCGATGCTGGCGCTACTGTTCGCGGTGGGGTCCGCGATCGGTCAATTGCCTACGATCGCGTGAGGCGTCTTTAGCGCGTGAGGGGCGCCCTGACGACGAGGAGCGTGGCGGCGGTGAGCTTGATGGCTTCGCCGGGAAGGAAGGGGAGAACACCCAGGGCGATCGCGCGCTCGGCGTCGACGTCGATGACTCGCGCGAGCCAGGCAGTCCCCAGCGCGAAGATCGCGAGCATGCCGATCAGCAGAACCGCCAATGCGCGGGTGACTCTGTCGCCGGGCCGCACGTGGGCGCCCACGAACCACGCCGCAACGGCAAAAGCGAGTAGGTACCCGCCGGTCGGGCCCAGGAGGTGCGCGATCCCCGCGCCCCCGGCGAAGACGGGAAGTCCCAAGGCGCCGACTGCCAGATACGCGAGTTGGCTCCCCGCGGCGTCCCGGCCACCCAGGTACACTCCTGCCGTAAGAACGAAGAACGTCTGGAGCGTGATCGGCACCGGCGTGAAGGGCAGCGGAATCCGGATGAAGGCGCCGAGCGCAGTCAGGAGCGCGAACGCGGCGACCCCGGCGATCCGATACCCGACGGCGGCGTTCTCGAGCGGTTTGGCGCGTGCGGCGATCGATGTGGGCTGGGCCATGGCGCGCGTATGGTAGCCGCGCCCCACCGCGTGAGCAAGACGCCGTGCTGATCTGGCCCGCCAAGCACTTTGTGGCAGGGGAGGCGCGCAACGAAGCGCTGAAGGCCGTCCGCGAGCTCAACGCGCACGGGATCCGCGCGACGCTCGATCTTCTCGGCGAGAACGTGGGGGATCCGGCCGAGGCGCGGACCGCATGCCGCGCCTACATCGACCTCCTACGCGGAATCGCCGCCGCCGGCGTCGACAGCGGGATCTCGATCAAGCTGACGATGATCGGTCTCGATATCGATCGAGAGATGACACGCGAGCACCTGATCTCGATCCTCGAGACTGCGCGGGAGTCCGGCAACTGGGTGCGCATCGACATGGAAGGATCTCGCTACACGCAGGCGACGCTCGAGCTTTTCTACAGCGTCTTCCCGGCACATGACAACGTGGGAGTCGTCATTCAGTCGATGCTCCGCCGCAGCGCTGACGACGTCGAGGACCTTATTCGCGCCCACGCGTCGGTCCGCCTCGTCAAGGGTGCGTACAAGGAGTCCGAGGAGAGCGCATACCCATCCAAGGACGATGTCAACGCCGCGTTCGATCGCCTCGCCGAGCGGTTGCTTCTGGACGGCGAGCGCCCCGCGATCGCGACCCATGACGATGCGCGCATCGATCACGCCATCGCTTTCGCCGCACAGCAGGGGATCGAGCCCGACCGCTTCGAATTCCAGATGCTGTACGGCCTTCGTCGCGAGACTCAGGCCGCACTCGTCCGGCGCGGCTATCGGATGCGCGTCTATGTCCCCTACGGGAAGGAGTGGTTCCCGTACTTCTACCGGCGGCTTCGTGAGCGCAAGGAGAACGTGGCGTTCGTGCTGAAGAACCTCGTGCGCCGATGACGCGCTACGCCCGAGGGTGCGGCCCTATGACGTGGGTGACTTGTGGGCGAAGAAATCCGCGTTGATCTGGATGAAATTCCGCATCTCGGGGGGGACGTCCTCTTCCGCGAAAATGGCGTCGACGGGGCACTCGGGCTCGCAGGCGGCGCACTCGATGCATTCGTCGGGATGGATGTAGTACATGTCCTCGCCCTCGTAGATGCAGTCCACGGGGCACACCTCGACGCAGCTAGCGTCCTTGACGCCGATGCATGGCTGCACGATCACATAGGTCATCCGTGAATCCTCTCGTTAGATGGGACAAAGATCATCTGGAGCGGCGGCCCGAGCAAGGGCGGGTCGAAGTGGAACGTTTCGTGTCTTGCATCCCCGACGAGCGGTTCTTTATACTCGGTCGCCTTGCTAGCTCATCCGGAGAGCATGCCCTCCCTGGATCCGTCCGAGATCGACCGCCTGATCGAAACCTTGTCAGGCGTCGTTCGGGCCCGCGTTCGTATGTCCCCCGATGGCGACAACCTCTCCGAGATTCACATTCTGAGCGACGGCGCGGTCACGCCCAAGCAGATCGTTCGCAACATCGAAACGCTGCTTCAGACGGCCTTCGATCTCAAGATCGATCACCGCGTGGTGTCGATCGCCGTGCTGAAACAAGGCGCCGAATTGGCGCGAGGCGTGGAGCCCGAGCCTTTGCCCGGGCTCGCCCTGCCGACGCCGCAACGGGTTGTCTTCCGGCGGCTGCGGGTCGTCCAGGAGGAGCCGTACAAGTGCACAGCATACGTCGAGCTAAAGCTCGGCGACGTCATCTTCGAGGGGAGCCATCGCGATACCGACACGCCGCGGGCGCGGATGTATGCGTCCGCTCGCGCCGTCATCGAGGCGCTCGAGTATCTGGCGGAGAAGGAGATCTCCCTCTATCTGGTGAGCCTCGAGCCGGTGCGCCTGTTCCAGCGCGAGGTCATGGTCGCCCTGGTCGAGGGGCGCCGCCATCGCCAGCAGGTCCACATGATCGGGACGGCCGCGGTCGACGACGATCCCCACGAGGCCGCGGTCCGGGCCGTCCTCGACGCCGTCAACCGGTTCATTACCCGACCCAACGGATCCCTGTTGCCCGAGCGGACCTAGGCCGCTCACGGAGCGGGTTCCGGCAGGCAACCTTTCAGCGAGGAGTCGCCCAGCATGGCTGACGTTCGCGATCCGTCCGTCCCCCCGTCCCCTGATCCCGCAGCCGGCCCGCCGCCGAAGAAGACGATGTCGACCGGCGCCAAAGTCGCGATCGGCTGCGGAATCCTGGCGGTGCTCGCCATCGTCATCCTGGTGATCATGACCGTCGCCGGAGGAATGTTCCTCAAGAAGAAGGCCGGCGACGTGACGGGTGGCCTCGAGGCGCAGCAGCAAGCGAGCGAGCGGGTTCAGGCGCTCGAGCGCGACCATCCCTTCACCGCTCCACCCGACGGCGTCGTGGGCGAGGATCGGGCGGAGACGTTCATCGCGGTCACGGACGACGCCTGGGAAGCGATGCGCGAGTCGATGGAGGAGGTGGTGGAGCGCGGCGAAGAGATCGAGGAAGAGGGCGGCGCGGCGGGATTCGGCGACGCCATGGCCGGCCTCCAGGCGCTGGGGCAGTCCCGCGTAGCGCTGGCCGAAGCCCTCGACGAGCACGACATGCCGGTCAGCGAATACGTGTGGTCCGGTCTCGCGCTCATGCGCGCGTACGAGGTTCTCGAGACGCCAACGGCTCAGGTCGGCGTCCCGCCTCAGAACCTGGAGCTCGCCAACCGTTATCGCGATGAGCTCGCAGATATCGCCGAGGAGGACGAGGACGGGCGGCCCGACAAGAGCGTCGTCCTGGGCATGGCGTGGACCTGGGGAATGAGCGAGGGAATGCTTCCGGAGACGATGGGCTGGGATACGCTGGGTCAATACGCGCCCAGCCAGTAGTCGATCGTCGAGGGTGGCTGGCGTCCCTAGGTCGCCCCGAGCAGCTCGGGTAGTCGCTCGACGAACGCCGAGCGCGCGAGAACCCGGTCGGCCCCCGCCTGGCGCGCCTGCGTCATCTTCTCGACATCGCGGTGGGCGCCGAAGGCGACGACGAGGGGTGCCGGCGAGCGGGCCTTAAGGGCCCGGATCGCGGCGATCGGGTCCGCCGTCGCGAGGCCCAGGTCGACGAGGACGACGGCTTCCTCGTTTCCTTCGATCTGGGCTGCGAGCTCCTCTCCGTCGCGCGCGAAATCGATGCCCGAGCCGGCGGCGCGGGCCGTGGCCTCGATCTTGGCACGGAAGAACAGATCGTCGACCAGGGCGTGGACGGGGGAAGGCGGTGCGGTCATCCGGAGCACGATCCTACTCGTCCTCAGGGTCGTCGTCTACGAACTGGTGCTGGCGGTCGTCCTCATTCTTCTGCCGTTGTGGTTCGCCCTCGACGCCGTCCCGGGGATCGTAATCCTGGCGGAAGCGCTCCAACCGCTCGGTCTGGTGCTGGCGCTCCTGGGTGGGGGGCTGTGGCTCTGGGGGACGGTCGTTCTCGTAGCGCGCGGGGGCGGAACGCCGCTTCCACTCGACCCGCCCGAACGGCTCGTCGTCGCGGGGCCGTACGCGTGGATCCGAAACCCGATGCACGTCGGGCTCGCCGCGTTCCTCGCGGGAGTCGCCCTCCTCTTCCGATCGCCATTCCTCTTCGGGTACGCCGTCGTGATCGCGGGGCTGGTGTGGGCGTACGCGGGGTGGATCGAGGAACCGTGGCTCGAGCGGCGGTACGGCGAGGCGTATCGGGCGTATCGCGCGCGCGTGCCGGCATGGTGGCCACGGCAAGACCCCGGCCGCCAGATCTGGGTTCGTGGGCGCCGATCGGGCGTT
>JBHEOA010000135.1:0-4956 GCA_046261835.1 Gemmatimonadota bacterium | reverse complement strand
AAGGCGCCGAGGACGTCGCCCTTGGCCCGAAGCGGCGCCGTCAGGACGGATCGTGTAACGAAGCCGGTCGCCTCGTCGACTTGATGGATGAACCGCGGATCGCTCCGCGCATCGGAGACGAGCTCGGGCTCGCCCCTCAGTGCGACGTCGCCGACGATGCCCGCGCCGAGTGGTATCTCGAGCCCCTCGAGCTGATCCGCGGCGGGGCCTCGCGCGAGGCGGCAGACGAGCTGGTCTTCACTGCGCAGCCAGATCGACCCGGCCTCGGCATCGAGGAGCTCGAGGATGCGGTCGAAGAGCCGTGGCAGTAGCTCGTCGAAGTCGAGCGTGGAGTTGAATTCGAGCGACGCACGATACAGGAGATCGGCGTGCTCGCGAGGGAGGGCGCTCAGCTCCGGCATCGCGTCGGCACCGTCACGATGGGGTCGGTCTCGCGGCCAGCGGGCTGTCACGGCCCAGAGGTTCCCGTTCCCGCCGACGCTGGCCCGATCTGCCCCCCGATGGAACAGGCGGGATCGTCATTCTAGGAACGAAGGAGCGACGCTGTCAAACCGCAGGTGTCGCGAAACGTTACGACCCTCGGCGGGACTTCTTACAAGCGGTTCCACCATGTATGAAAGCAAACAGACGGGTGTTTCGCGCCTGTCCTATACTGGCCTCGAGGAGCCGACCGGCTCCTTTTCCTCGACGGGATGGCTTCCGCCAGGAGAGACCCGCGGATGCTCCACAGCAGTTCGGAGGTTGAAGCGGTGACAGTCACGCTTCCTGCTTCGACCCTGATCGGCACCGAGGTTCAGAATCGAGATGGCGAGGACCTCGGCAAGATCGAGGACGTGATGATCGACCGGCGGCGCGGTTGTGTCGCGTACGCGGTCCTTTCGTTCGGCGGCTTTGTCGGAATGAGCGAGAAGTTGTTCGCGTTGCCCTGGCAGGCGATGCGAATCGATACCCAGAAAGAGCGCGTCATCGTCGACATCGAGCGCGAAGTGCTCGAGAACGCGCCGGGGTTCGACAAGGACCATCGGCCCGGCACGGTCGACGACGACTGGTTGCGCGAGCTCTACATCTACTACGGCCAAACTCCTTACTTGTAACGGTCTTAACTCCGCGCCGGGCTCCTGAGGCCCGCAATGTCTCCGTACCTGACGCCCCCCCGATCGCGGGCGAGCTGCTGCGCATGGCAGCTCGCCCGTCTCGCCTTCTATCGCCGTTCGTCACTTCGATCTGAAGGTGCGACGCAGCGCGGATCGAGCGGCGAGGAAACCGCACATTCCGTGGACTCCGGACCCCGGTGGGGTCGACGAGGAGCATAGGTAAAGCCCGCGCACGGGGATCGAGTACGGGTCCAGGCTCGGGACGGGCCGCGCGAACGTCTGACTCAGGTCGAGGGCGCCGCCGTCGATCGACCCGCCGACGTGATTGCGGTCGATTCGCTCGAGGTCGGCAGGCTTCATCGCGCTCCGCGCCAGAACGATGTCCCGGAATCCGGGCGCGAAGCGCTCGATCTGGTCCTCGATCGCAGACGTCATGTCGACGTCGGCGCCATGGGGGACGTGGCAGTAACCCCACGCGGTGTGGCGACCGCGCGGCGCGCGCGTGGGGTCGAAGCGGCTGGGTTGGGCCAGGAGCACGTACGGACGCTCGGGCACGCGCCCATGGGCCACGTCCCGCTCGGCGGCCGCGATCTCTGAAAGGGTGCCGCCCAGATGGACGGTTCCCGCACCGTCGCATACGGGATCCTGCCAGGGGATCGGCTCGGCCAGCGCCCAATCCAGCTTGAAGACCCCGGACCCATATCGGAAGCGAGCCAGGCGACGTCGGTAACGAGCCGGCAGGACATCGCCGGCGATCGCCACGAGCTGCCGGGGGGTCACGTCGAACAGGATCGCCCGGGCCGGCGGCACGTCGGCGAGCGTCTGGACCCGAAGCCCGGTGACGATCTGGCCGCCGAGCCCTCGCAGCCGCGCGGCGAGAGCGTCCGCGATGTGTTGGGCCCCCCCGCGAGGGACGGGCCAACCGACCTCGTGAGCCAGGATCATGAGGACCAGCGCCACGCCCCCGGTCGGCGCGCGCTCGAGCGGCATAGCGGCGTGAGCGGAAACCCCGGCGATCAGCGCGCGGCCGGCCTCGCCCTCGAATCTCCCGGCAAGGGAGCTGGCCGAGCGCAACGCTCGCAGGCCGAAGCGAAGAAAGAGGGTTGGCTTTCGCGGGACGCCAAGAGGAGCCAGGACGTCGTCCGCGATCTCGTCCCATCTTCCCACAAAGGGCCCCACGAGGCTCCGGTAGGCATCCGCGTCGCGGCCCAAGGCCGCGGCCGTCGCCTCCACCCCACGCTCGAGCCTCGCGGCGGGTCGGTCATCGAACGGATGGGCGAAGGGGATCGATGGATGGACCCACGCGACCTCTTCGGGCCCCAGGGCGAGTGAACGGAAGAACGGCGACCCCACCGCGAGCGGGTGGACCCCCGAGCACAGGTCGTGAACGAATCCCGGAAGCGTGATCTCCGCGCTGCGCACACCGCCCCCGACCCCCGCCTCTGCCTCGATCACGCACACCGAGAGCCCCTCGCGCGCCAGCGTGAGAGCGGCGGCGAGGCCGTTGGGCCCCGCCCCGACCACGACCGCGTCGTAACGATCAGCCACCTCGCGCCAGCCTCTGTTGGAGGGCCGCTCCCACCGCTGGCCATTCTTCGGCCAGGATGCTGAAGTAGACGCTGTCGCGGATCCGTCCCTCGGTCGTGACCATGTGCGCACGGAAGGTTCCTTCCTCCCGGGCCCCGATCCGAAGAAGGGCCGCGCGCGACTGCACGTTCAGAGCGTCGGTCTTGAACTCGACGCGCAGGCACCCCAGGGTCTCGAAGGCGTGGCGCAGGAGGAGCCACTTGGTCTCGGTGTTGAACGCGGTGCGCTGCCACGGACGGGCGATCCAGGTCCCGCCGATCTCGAGGCGGTGGTGCTCGAGGGCGATGTTGCCGTAGCGCGTGGAGCCCACGGCGCGGCCGCCGGCACGATCGATGATCGCGAAGGGGAGCGAGACCCCGCGATCCCGCTCAGCGAGCGCGCGCTCGACGTAGCCCCGCAGATCGTCCGCACCCTGCACGGGCGCCAGCGACCAGCGCCAGAGATCGGGGTCGAGTCCCACGGCCGTAAGATCCGGTAGATCATCGAGAGTGAGCGGCTCGAGACGGACGTGACGTCCCTCGAGAACGATGGGGGCGTGCAAGCGTTACTCTTCTCCCTGAGCACCGGAGTCAGCACAAGACCGACCTGTGCTCTGAAACCAAAGATATCTCCTCGTTCGGGGGGATACAGGGGCGGGGCTGAATCTTAAGGGTCTTGTAAGGCGAGGGGGTTCAGCTGCAGACCAAGTTCAGGAGCACCGTTAGGACGATGCTCAGACCGATCGAAAGGAGGATCGGCACCCAGATAGTACAGCCTCCAACACGGAATCTCACTCGAGCGCGTTCTCGTTGATTCCGTCGGCCGCAAGGCTGGTCAGCTTTTCATTGGCCGCCGCCTCTTCATCCAGCGTCTGCTGGAGCAATTTGGCGGCGTTCTTGTAACCGAGCAGCTGTGCCCACTCCCTCGCCGTGCCGTAAGCGGCGATCTCGTAGTGCTCTACCTTCTGGGCTGCCGCGATCAGCCCGGCATCGAGAACCGAACCCTCTTCCTCGGCTTCGCTCAGGACTTCCTTGCCTTCTTCGATCAGGCCTTCCATGCCCATACACTTCTTCCCGCCCGGATTTCCTTCCAGGTCTTTGAAAACCTTCTCGATCCGAGTGACTTGCGCTCGCGTCTGCGCGAGATGCCCCTCAAAAGCGCGTTTGAGGTCGGGAGAAGTGGCCGCCTTGGCCATACGAGGGAGGGCTTTGATGAGCTGTTTCTCGGCGCTGTAGAGGTCTTTCAAAGAGTCGATGAAGAGATCTTCTAGAGTTTGTAGGGACATGTTCTCCGCCTTTCGTGCCCAGCAAAAGGATGACGGTTTACAAAAGGCGGGCGTGAGGGTCCACGCCCGCCCTCACCACTCTACGATTGACGGGGGTTATGCCCGCCCTGGGCCACCGGATTGCTGACCGCCCTGGCCGCCACCCGATCGACCACCCTCGCCCCCTGGCTGGCCACCCTGTCTGCCACCACCCTGGCGGCCTGGCTCACCACCCTGGCTGCCACCACCCTGGCTTCCACCACCCTGGCGGCCCGGCTCACCACCCTGGCCACCGCCCTGGCGGCCACCCTGGCCGCTGCCACCCTCGCGACCCTCCTGGCCACCTTGCTGGCTACCACCCTCGCGGCCTTTCTGGCCACCCTCATGTGGATTCTGGTCCGGCATCCTACCCTCCTGAAACGTCACTGCTCATGAGCTCTATGGCTGGTTATCGAGCTCCACGGAGAGGGCATAATAGGGGCTAACGTCTCCCTTTCCGTACGCTGTGTGACAGAATGATGACGTCGACTCGAAGGAACTGGTGCCCGAGCCAGTCCGCCGGTTTGGGGAAGGGGGTTCGCGGTAGTGGAGGCAACCGGAATCGAACCGGTGACCTGCTGCTTGCAAAGCGCCGTGGGAATCCCGGCCTAGAGATAACTTCGGATGGTTTCTCTCTGACGACCAGGAAGGTGTCAGCTTCTACTGGCATCCAGCGAGACGGCTTCCCGGTACATTCTGACCCCTCATTCTGACCCAGCAGGAACGGCAACCTCGCCCTGGAAGCGGGAGCCGGCGGGCCGGTCAGGAGAAGGTTCAACGACCCGGCCCCCTAACCCCCACGAAAACAGGTTACGAGCGGGTGAGCACGGGCTGAGACACCGCGGCTGGACGGCTCAAGCCGGTGCTGAAACGACCGCGGCCGCCCGACCGCCTCTCAGTAGGTCGGCATGCGCGGGTCGATCTCCTCGGCCCACGCCTTGATTCCGCCGCGCACGTTCTTGAGCCGCGCGAACCCCGCTTGCTGAAGCTGTT
>JBHEOA010000134.1:0-21016 GCA_046261835.1 Gemmatimonadota bacterium | reverse complement strand
CTTCGCCGCCTCGAGCGCGCGCAGGAGGTTGGGGGAGCGGCCGCTGGTCGAGAGCGCGATCAATACGTCCCCGGCGCTTCCCAGCGCCTCGATCTGACGAGCGAACACTTCATCGAACGCATAGTCGTTGGCGCAGGCGGTCAGGAACGAGGTGTCGGTGGTGAGAGCGACCGCGGCGTAGGGAACGCGATCCTTCGAGAAACGGCACACGAGCTCGGTGGCAAGATGCTGGCACTGGGCCGCCGACCCGCCGTTGCCCGCGAACAGGATCTTATGCCTTTCCTGGAGCGCCCGGACGCACCCTTCGACCATCCGTGCGAGCGGGTCCTCCGCCTCGATCGCGAGCCGGGCGAAGAGCTCCCCTGCTTCCCGGGCGGCGTGGACGATCGCTGGTTCGCTCGATGGCTCAGGCGCGCGCATCCGCCGCGCTGCGCAGGAGGGCCCGGGTCTCGGGGTCGGCGGCGGGGTGGTTCCACAGAGCAGCGTCTTTCGTCGGCTGGTCGCGGCCGGCCCGCCATGCTTCCGCCCACGCTTCCCACGGACCCGCCGGGTCGGCCTCGGCCGCGGGGCCCAGCGCGCAGGGTACGAGGGCGACCCATGCCGGCCGCGGCCTGGTGGCCGTGAGCGAGCGCCACGGACCGCCGTCACCGAACTCGCGCGCCAACGCGGCGAGCGCGGTCCGCGCGCGGTCGGGGGGAAGCGAGCCCAGAGTCTCGTGCGCGGCGGCGATCAGCCCGTCGGAGGCGAGGAGCGGACGCGCTGGCCCGGAGGCCGCCGGCGCGCCTGGGGCGGACGTGGTCTCGAGCGAGCGGCGCCCAGCCTCGAGCGCACCCGCGCATCCCCCCACGCAGAGCCCCCACGTAATCGCTTCGGCGTCGGGCCACTCCACCCGCCGCACCGCCACACCGGCGATCGCCGCGGCCCACGCGGCGCCGTTCGCGCACGCATCGGCCATTTCGGCGGCCAGCGACTCCGGGGCCGTGAAGCTCGTCAGCCAATCGGCGAGCGCCTGCTCGAAGGTCCGGACCGCCGCGGGGCGCGGGCTCACCGCCGGTCGACCAGGGTCGCCACGATCTCGGGAGCGCGCTCGAGCGCGGCTTCGATCCGGTCGACGTCCCTGCCGCCCGCCTGCGCCATGTGCTTCTTGCCGCCGCCGCCCCCGCCGATCAGCTGCGCGAGCTCCTTGATCACAGCCCGGGCGTCGAGCCGCCCCGCCTCGATCAGATCGTCGGTCACGACCGCCAGCAGGTTGGCCTTTCCTTCGAGCTCGGCGCCGATCACTCCGACGCCGGTTCCGAGGCGGTTTCGCACGGCATCGCCGATCGCGCGGAAGTCGTCCATGGAAACCGGTTCCGCCTTGAGCGTCACGACCTCGATTCCGTTGACCGCCGTCCGGATCCACCCCTGATCGCCGGCTGCGTCGCGCCGCGCGGCCTCGAGCCGCTTGTCGCTCTCGCGCTTCTCCTCGATCAGCCGCTCGACCCGGTCCGGGAGATCCTCGGGCGCAACGCGCAGCCGCTCCGCGGTCTCGGAGAGAAGCCGCTCACGGCGACGGAATTCCTCCAGCGCGCGGCGACCAGTCACGACTTCGATTCGGCGAACGCCGCCCGCGGCGCTCGATTCGGAGAGGATCTTGACCGGCCCGATCTCGCCGGTCCGGTCGACGTGACAGCCGCCGCAGAGCTCGACCGAACGGTTCTCGCCGATCGAGACGACCCGCACGACGTCCCCGTACTTCTCGCCGAAGAGCGCCATCGCGCCCGTGGCGCGCGCCTCGTCGTAGCTCATGAACGTCTTCTTGACGGGCAGGTCTTCGAGCACCCACGCGTTCGCCTCGTCTTCCAGGTGCTCGATCTCCTCGCGCGGGAGCGCGCGCGGATGCGAGAAGTCGAACCGCATCCGCTCCGGCGCAACCAGGGAGCCCGCCTGACGGACGTGTTCGCCGAGCCGCCGCCTCAGGATCGCGTGCAGGACGTGGGTCACGGTGTGATGGCGTTCGATGTCCTCGCGGCGCTCGCGGTCGACCGCCGCCTGCACGGGAGCGCCCTCGATGACCCGCTCGAGGTGGCCCTCCTCGAGCTCGGCGACCGGCACGAACGTCTCCCCCTCGCGAAGGACGTCGACGACCCGCAGTCGGAACCCATCGCCGCGGATCACGCCGGTGTCGGCGACCTGCCCCCCGCCCGTCGCGTAGAACGGGTTCTTCTGGACGATCAGATGCAGCCGATCGCCCTCCCTCTCGACGTGCTCGAGCACCGTATCCACCGCGAGATCGTCGTAGCCCACGAACTTCGAGACCCAGCCCTTTGCCTGAGCTGCCGCTCGGATTCGAGCGGAGCCCTCCCCGGTGACGAATTTGCTCGCAGCGCGCGCCAGTTCACGCTGACGCTCCATGGCCGCTTCATAGCCCGCCTGGTCGATCCCGTGGCCGCGTTCGCGCGCGATCAGCTCGGTCAAATCGTGCGGGAAGCCGTAGGTGTCGTAGAGACGGAAGACCTGCTCGCCGGGAACCGGCGATGCCGCAGGGAGCTCGGCGAGCACTTCGTCCAGGATCGCCATCCCCTGGTCGATCGTCTGGAGGAACCGCTCCTCTTCGGCCGACAGGATCACGCGGATCCGCTCTTCATGCTCCGCCAGCTCGGGGTAGGCTTCCTCCATCTCGGCCACGATCGCGGGCACGGTATCGTGCAGGATCGGCTCGCGGACATCGAGGAGCCACGCGTGCCGGACCGCGCGGCGCACGATCCGCCGGAGCACATAACCACGCCCCTCGTTGGACGGATAAACGCCGTCCGCGACGAGGAACGTCGCGGCACGGCCGTGGTCGGCCAGCACGCGGAAGCTCACGCCGACATCGCCTTTCGGCTCGTAACGCCGGCCGATCCGCTCCTCGATCGCGGCCAGGATGGGAGTGAAGAGGTCTGACTCGTAGTTCGAGTAGACGTCCTGAACGACCGCCGCGATCCGCTCGAGACCCATGCCGGTATCGACCGACGGGCTCGGCAGAGGCTCCATGCGGCCGTCGGCGAACCGCTCGAACTGCATGAAGACGAGGTTCCAGATCTCGAGGTAGCGGTTGTCGTTGTCGGCCGGCGTCCCGACGCCGTACGCGGGCCCGAAGTCCCAGAAGATCTCCGAGCACGGCCCGCACGGCCCGGTATCGCCCATCGCCCAGAAGTTCGATTCGTCGCCGAAACGAAGGACACGCTTGGATGGAACCGCCGTGATCTCGGGCCACAACTGCGCCGCCTCGTCGTCGTCGACGTGGACGCTCGTCCAGAGACGCTCCGCCGGAAGCTCGAGGTCGTCGGTCAAGAACTCCCACGCGTACGCGATCGCGTCTCGCTTGAAGTAGTCACCGAACGAGAAGTTCCCGAGCATCTCGAAGAACGTGTGGTGCCGCGGTGTGTAGCCTACGTTCTCGAAGTCGTTGTGCTTGCCCGACACGCGCAGACACTTCTGGGACGATGTCGCGCGACTGTAGTTGAGCTTCCGCTGACCGGTGAAGACGTCCTTGAACGGGACCATGCCGGCGTTGACGAACAGGAGCGTGGGATCGCCGTGTGGTACGAGAGGCGCCGAAGCGACCCGCGTATGGCCGCGGGACACGAAGTAGTCGAGGAACCGCTGTCGGACTTCGTGGCCGGTCATGAGAAGTGGAAGATATCCGGGGAGCGATGGCCTCGCATGGTGTCACTCAGATGTCTCAGCGCCTCCGCGCCGCCCACCAGCTCAAGAGAGAGCCAGCGATAATGATACGAGCCCATGGGCGAAGAAGCCGATGACTAGACCGATCGCGAGATCGACACGCGGGGCGTGGCACCAGGTCCAATGGAGGGCGTAGGCGCCGAGCGGAAGCCACAAGAGCGTCACCGAGGCGACCCCCGGGGACCAGCTCCGCGTGAGCGCGGTACCGCCCAGGTGAAGTAGGGCGTTGGCGACAACAGCGGTTCCGAGCGCCGCCAAAGCCCAGCCGCCGCGTTGGAGGCGGAGCGCCAGGACCGTCCCGGTGACGATCACGCCGAACGCGATCGCGTTGAGCCCCAGGAACTCACCGAAGCCGAGGTCGACGCCCGTAACTCGCGATATCCATCGCGGAAAGGTCTCCCCCGTCAGCGCCTCCTCGGCGACGTGGATGATCATCGTGGCGGGGAACAGCCACACCCACGCTCCCGCGATCGGAGGCGTGTCGCGCATGGGGCTAGAGCCAGCGATCCCGGCGCGGGTAGAAGTCGCGGATCCGGCCGGGGTCGCGGCCGGGATGGCGCGCCTTGTAGGCGAGGTAGCGGCGCAGCGCGCGCTCGAAGCGTAAGTCGGAGCTCTTGAGCGATCGGTGTCGCCCCCGGATCAGCCCCCGCTCCACCGACCAGACGTTTCCCTCCCCCAGTCGCCAGTCCGCGCGGGTCAGCGCATCGAGGTCGAAGACGCCCCACCCGGTGATGCGTCCCGAGCCGTCGACGTAGGGGTCGACGTAGCTGTAGACCAGGTCGTGCAGGGTCCGGAAAACCGCCTTGCGTCCGTGAAGTCCCGCATCGCGCGACTTGGCGACCGTGCCCCAGCGGCCGCTCACCCGATAAAGATGGAGGACGTGGTCGAGACCGTCCCACGACTCGAGGTCGAGGACGATCGGCGGAAATCCGTGCTGCTCGAGCAGCGTGGCCGCGGCGAGGACCGCTTCGATGCAATTGGCGGTTCCGTGGCGAACGACGCCGCGGAACGTCCGTAGTGTCCTACCGTCGACCTCCCAGTTGTAAGGGAGGGAGCGCAACCATGCCTGCGCTTTGGCGGGTGTTCGACACGTGTCGATCACCCGACGCTCGGCGGGTGTGAACGCGGCGCGGTCCGGCGTCCGCCGATGCGGACCACCGCGCTCGCCGCTCCGCGACTGGGGGGCTCCCCGCGGAACGGACACGATCGTCAGTGAGGCGTCTCGGAGCGGGCGGGAGCCCTCGTCGCACGGCGCTGGAAGAGGAGCTCCGTCTCGTCCTGAACCAGAACCCAAATCGTGTAGATCCCGAGCGCGGTGCCGACAGGCAGGTTGAGGATATGTACCGCGCCCAGGATCAGGACCAGGATCCGTGCCCACGGCCACCGTTTGAGGAGCCCGATCCCGCCCACGATCCCGGGAACGGCGAGGGCGATGAAGAAGGCTGCCACCGCTACGCCCACAGTCGAGAGGATCGGAAGCGCGTCGGGATCGTCGGAGAAGACTCCGACGGTGGGCAGGACGATGAGGACGATGAGCCCGATCATGGCCAGGAAGAGGCTGAAGCCGATGTAGAGGGCCGCCAGGACCGTCAGGTGTTTGCGCATGTCACGCCAGCCGGTGCCGGCGAAAGCCCGATGTTCGGTTGTCTCCTCCATCACTCCTCCTCGAACGCTGCGTCCTCCTCGATCGTCCCCAGGACTTCGCTGCACACTTCGGCGACGAGCCCGGCTCCGAACCCACGAGCGTCAAGATAGCGGCCGAGCCGTCTCCAGCGCGCCGCGGGGTCGACGCCTCCAAGGCGTCGCGCCTGGGTCCGCGCCGATCGCAAGGCGAGCGCGCGGTCGTCCACGCCCTCCTCGCTGAACGTGGCCCGAACCGCGCGGGCAGCGGTCGCCGCAGGCACCCGGCGCGCGACGAGCTCGCTCACGATCCGACGCTCGGAGCGGGGCCGGCGGCGGATCGCCGCGCGGGCGAACGCGGCCGCGTAGCGATCATCGGAGACCAGCTCCTTGCCGGCAAGATCCTCGACGACTGCCCGCGCGAGCGCCCGATCGACGCCCTTGGCGCGGAGCTTCTCCTCGAGCTCGCGTACGCCGTGCTCGCGTCGCTCGAGCAGTCCGAGAGCCCGTTCGCGTACCGCGGCGAACGCCGCAGGGTCGAGTGGATCGCTCAACGTGCCTGTCGCGCGGCGAGGCGGCTCAGGCGTGAGCCAAGCCGGATTCCTCTTTGGGAATCACCATCCAGAGGATGACGTATACGATGATGCCGGGAAACGCCGCGGAAAAGATCGAGACCAGAACGTACACGATCCGCAGCACGGTCACGTTGACGCCCCAGTGATCGGCGAGCCCGCCGAGCACGCCGGCGATGATGCGATGGTCGCGCGATCGACGCAGCTTGTGGTCTGCCATCGTGGACTCCTTTCATCGGTCACCAGTTTCCAGTCTCGTCCTTTTTACGCCCTGTCGTCGTGCCGTTCGCCGCTTGACATGGTCCGCTGCCCGCTTCCACCTTCCGCACGTGAGCGCCGTCGTCGGCGCTCGAGGAGACGCCGTGGCCGAGTACGACCGATCCGCTGCCGTTCCACCGACTCCGTCGTTCGAGGACTATCCGCTAACCCGTCAGGAATACATCAACGCGGTCGTTCATTTCTACCGCGGCGAGCTGGCGCATGCCGACGCCTGGCGCGCTCGGCTGGATCCGACGACCAACTGGGCGGTGGTGACCACCGGCGGCATGTTGTCGTTCGCGTTCTCGAACCCCTCCCACTCCCACCTTACGCTCCTCCTGGCCGACCTCCTCGTCGTCATCTTCCTGTCCTTCGAGGCGCGGCGCTTCCGCTACTACGACGTCTGGCGTTCGAGAGTTCGGATGATCGAGGAGAACTTCTTCATCCCCATTCTGCTGCGGAACCTGGTCAGCCCGCGCGAGCGCTGGCGTGAATGGGTGGCCCAGGACCTCGACCGGCCCAAGTTCAAGAAGACCTTCCTCGAGGCGGTCGGCGTGCGGCTCCGATACAACTACATCTGGATCTTCCTCGTCATCCTCGTCGCGTGGATCGCCAAGCTGAATGTCCACCCGACCGCCGCGTGGAGCCCGACGGTGGTCCTGCGGAGGGCGGCGATCGGACCGGTGCCCGGCGCGCTCATTCTCGGAGTGGTCGCGACCTTCTACGCGCTCGCCATCTGGCTCGCGCTCCGCGCCGGCCGCGAGCGCGGCGTCATCGACGAGGTCCATGGCCTGGAGACGTCGATCGATCACTGGAAGATGTAGGCGCCGGATCGCCGTGAGCGCCGATCCTCGCTAACAGGTCGTGTGGAAGAGCGCGGCCACGCGCTCGCGCTCGCAGAGCTCGTTGTAGAGCCGCACCGCTTCCTCGGTCTGAGCGACTTCCGACCTCACTCCCCGCGACTCGAGGAGTCGCAGCGTCTCGGGCATCACGCGGAGTCGGCCCAGCATCCCGCGTGAGAGGATGATCACGGTCGCGCCGTGATCGAGCAGCTCCTCGACGTCCGCGGGTTGGATGCCGGGCTCGTGCTCGGTTCCGGTCTCGCGCCAGTCCCACGCTCGGGCGCCGCCGGGCCACAGCTTGGCATCCTTGTAGCGACTCGTCTCGGCGCCGCCTCGCGGATCATCGACATCGAGCCGGCCCCATGAAAGCCCGGTCACGCGGGGCGAGAGGACCTCACGCATCGAGCTGGGGTCCGATCGGCTCGTCGACCGGCACCCGCATCCCGTCGGACGGCTCCGCGTTCGCCGCCTCGCCACCTTCGGGGCCGTAGAACAGAACCCAAGTCGCGAAGTCGTCACTGAAGTGCTCGAAGCGATGATCGCGACCGGCGGCCACGAACAGGAAATCACCAGGCCCCAACCGATGTCGCTCCTCGCCGTCAAAGAACGTCCCGCTACCGCTCAGGATCACGTACACCTCGTCGCGGCTGTGAGGCTTCTGCCGATCGACGTCTCGCGGGGCATAGACCTTGACCTGGAGCGTGGCGTGGTGGAAGACCTCGACCGAGCGCGGCTCGGCTTCGCCGGCGATCCGCGCGCGGGCTTCAGCGGCCGTGACGCGACCCGCCGTCATCGTTAGCCCTCCCCCGGTCGCAGCCCGCAGTTGACGCGACCCAGCTTCTCGAAGTACCGCTGGTGGTATTCCTCGGCGCGCCAGAAAGCCACCGCGGGCACGACCTGGGTCGCGATCGGGCGACCTCCTGTTCGCGATCGCGCGACCGCGTCGCGAGAAGCGATTGCCGCGCTCTCCTGCTCAGGCGAATGGACGAAGATCGCCGAGCGGTACTGGGTCCCGATGTCTGGGCCCTGGCGATCGACCTGGGTCGGGTCGTGAACCCGCCAGAAGACCTCCAGGAAGGCGTCGTACGATATCCGTGCCGGGTCGAACGCGACGCGTACCGCTTCGGCGTGACCTGTTCGGCCGCTACAAACATCCTTGTAGGTTGGCCGATCGGTCGTCCCGCCGGTATAGCCAACCTCCGTGTCGACCACGCCGGGCACCTCCCGGAACGCCGCCTCGACGCCCCAAAAGCAGCCTGCGGCGAACGTCGCCGTTTCGAGCGCCTTGTCGTTCGTGTCGCTCATGCCGCCGTCCCCGCGGACTCGCGCGACTCTCCCATGGTCGGCCGGCATGGGAGATAGAGCGTAAGGCTTAGGCTTGTACATCGTTCACTCCTGGAAGTCGGGGAGCCGAATCCGTCACTCTTTCAGTCGGCGGTAGTCGGCGAGGTGGCGGAGCGCCTCGGCGGGCCGGCCCAGCCGCTCGTAGATCCGAGCCAGGTTGAAGTGCGCCTCCCGGTAGTCGGGCACCAGCCGGACAGCGCGGCGGTAAGCATCGATCGCGCCTTCGGCGTCCTCCCTATCCTCCAGCGCGCAACCCAGATTGTAGTAGGCGACCTCACAGCGTGGATCGGAAGCCAGCGCGCGGCGGTAGCACATCTCGGCGGCCGTGATGTCGCCCTCCTCGTGGGCCATGCGGCCCAGGTTGAGGTTTGCCTCGACGTGCCCGGGATCCAGCGCGAGAGCGCGCCGGTACGCCATCGCCGCTTCGACCGGCGCCACCGTTTCGAGATCGTATCCGAGCTCGAACCAGCCATCGGCGTCGAGCTCCTCGGCCTGCGACCGCTCTTCGGCGGCGCGTATGGCATAAGGGGCGGCGCGGGCGGCGAGCTCGGCGACCGCGAAGTCGATCACGAGCTGCTGGGACTCGGGCTCCCATGTCGCTCCCTCTTCGTGGACGACCACGCGGTCGCCATCGGCCGCGATTCTGACCGAAGAGAGCGGACGCCCCTCGGGAAGCTGCTCCCTCAACCTCTCCAGGGCGCGGCGGATCTTGCGCGGCGGAAGATCCGATTGGAGGAGATCGCGCACGGCTCGGAGCAGAACGATGTCGCGGAACGAGAAAGCGTACTCGCGGCCACCGCCAGGGCAGGGATCGAGGAAAGGAGCGAACGAACGAATCCTCGAGGGCGGAAGCCCCAGGACTTCGGCCACTTCACGGGTCGTGTACGCCGTAGCTCCCTCCCTGCGAACGGACTGCGATCGTGCGATCCGATTGTAACGGGGACCGGCGGCTCCTGCTAGGCAGGGGGCGCCTCAGACCACCGCGTACTCGAGCATGACCGTGCCGGTCTTCTCGTACACCCTGTAATTCGTCAAGCTGAGCTGCGCCATGCTCGATGGAGGCGGAAGTAGCGGCAATCCTCCCCCGAGGAGCACCGGGATGACCCCAACCTCGACCGTATCCACCATGCCGAGCTCGAGAAGGCTCCGGAAGAGGGAGCCGCCGCCGAACAGCCAGATGTCTTTTCCTTCGCTCGCCCTGAGGGCGGGCACGGTCTCTTCGGGTTTGTCCGATACCGTCACGCCTGGGCAATCGGCGGGGCGCAGCGTGCGCGAGAAGACATACGTCGTCATGCCGGGCATGGTTGGGCCGGCACCCATCGTCAGAGCCGCCTCGTACGTCCTTCGTCCCATGAGCAGCGTGTCGAAATTCTGGAAGAGGGCGCGGAAGTCGATGTCGGGATCCATGACGATCCAGTCGAACTCACCGTTCGGGCCCGCGATGTACCCGTCCAGACTCATGGCTACGGAGTAGCGAACACGCCTGGCGGAGCTCCTGGCCATTTCCCCTCCTTCGATGGCGGCGCCGAGTGGCTGCCGTTATAGTAAACGGTGATTTAGTTACTATCTAAACGGTCGTTTAGAAAGTCGTCAAGAGGCGTGAGCGCGAGACCGCGAAAGGCCACGGACGAAGCGATCTACGAGGCGGCCCATCGCGTCATGGGGCGACTCGGACCGACCGAGTGGACGCTCGCCGAGGTTGCGGCCGAGGTCGGGCTCACGGCGGGAGCGCTGGTCCAACGGTTCGGTTCCAAGCGCGAGCTCCAGCTGGCGATAATGGACGGGTTCGAGGACGTGGCCGGCGAGACTTTCGCGCGCCTGCGGCAGGAGCATGCTTCGCCGCTGGCGGCGCTCTACGCCTACGCCGACTGCATCGCCCAGATGGGGGAGTCGCCGGGCGGGCTCGCGCACCATCTCGCCTACCTCCAGCTCGACCTGACCGACCCGGACTTCCATCGCCACCTCTCGGCGTACGCCAGGGCGACCCGCGCCGAGCTGCGCGCTCTGATCGACGAAGCGATACGGCGAGGCGAGCTCGCGCCCACGGACAGCGAAACGCTCGCCCGCACAATCGATGTCACACTTAGCGGTTCCTTGCTGACGTGGGGGATCTACCAGGAGAAGACGGCGGCGGAATGGCTGCGCGAAGACCTCGATATCGTGCTGCGCCCTCATCGACCGCCTGAGGCGGGAGCACGAACGGGCCTTGCGGATAAGCGGGGCTAGCGGGAAGCGGCTTTCTTCTTGGCGGTTTTCTTGGCGGCGGCTTTCTTGGTTGCGCGGGCCGCGGGCTTGCGATCCTTCGACTCGAAGTCTTTGATGCTCGCTTTGAGGGCGGCCATGATGTCGATGATCTGCGGCTCGGCCCGCGCCGCGGCGGGTGCCGCGGTGATCTCCTCGCCCTCGACCTTGCGCTGGATCATCTCGAGCATCTGCTCCCGGACCTCGTCGTGGTACTTCGATGCGTCGAACGTCTCGGAAGAGCCCGCTTCGACGAGCTGCTTGGCGAGATCGAGCTCCTGCTTCTTGACGTCGCCGTCCTCGATCGGGACTTCGGAGGCCGGCCGGACCTCATCGGCATAATGGAGCTGCTCCATGAGGAGGAGGCCGTCCCGCGGCAGGACCATGACGACGTAGGCCTTCCCGCGGGTCGCGTACTTGGCGATCGCCGCGCGGCCGGTCTCCTCGAGCGCCCTGGCGAGGAGGCGATAGGCTCGGGCTCCCGCCTTGTCGGGGCCCAGGTAGTAGGCCCGGTCGAAGAAGACGGGGTCGACCTCATCGAGGGGCACGAACTCGATAATCTCGATCCCCTCGGTCTTGGGGGTCTCGATCGCGGCGAGCTCTTCGGGGGTGAAGAGCACGTACTGACCCTTGGCGAACTCGTATCCCTTGACGATCTCCTCCCTCTCGACCACGTCGTCGCACTTGGTGCAGACGTACTGCTGGCGAAGCCGCGAGCCGCAAGCTTCGTGGATCATGTTGAAGGAGACGCGCGCGGAAGGCTCTCCAGCCGAGTAGATCTTGACCGGGAGAGTCACCAGCCCGAATGAGATCGAGGTCGAGGCAATCGCACGCGCAGCCATGAGGGCCACGAACTTAGAAGCGTCGGACGGTGTTCCGCAATGGGATTACCAGAAGGATTGAGCAAGTTGCGGGCCGCTGGCAAACCAGCCCCCTAGTTTCGTCTCATGGGTCGCCTCGATGCCTATCGCGCCAAGCGCGCGGCCGCGCGGACGCCCGAGCCCTTCGACGCGCCGGCCGAGACCGGCGGCCGGCTCTTCGTCGTCCACCTCCACGACGCCACGCGACTCCACTGGGACCTGCGCCTCGAGATCGCCGGCGCGCTCGCCTCGTGGGCCGTGCCCAAGGGACCCTCGCCCAACCCAGCCGACAAGCGGATGGCCGTCAAGGTCGAGGACCACCCACTTCCCTACGGCGATTTCGAGGGGATAATCCCCGAGGGCGAGTACGGCGCCGGGCCGACGATCGTGTGGGACCGGGGCGTGTGGACGCCGATCGGCGATCCGGAAGAGGGCATCGCCGCGGGCAAGCTCCTCTTCGACCTCCACGGCTACAAGCTCCGCGGCCGCTGGACACTGGTGAAGACCAAGCAGGCCGAGAACTCGTGGCTCCTGATCAAGGAGCGGGACGCGTGGGTCCGCGATGAGGGCACCGAGGCGTACCCGGCCGTGTCGGTATGGTCGGGGCTCACGGTCGATGAGATGCGGGAGCTGCGCGCCGTGGCCGAGAAGGTGGCTGGACGGCTCGCCGAGCTCGGCGCCCCGCGTCGCAAGGTGGACGCCGAGTCGGTCGAGCCCATGCTCGCCGTATCGCGCGAGGAGCCCTTCTCGCGGCCCGGGTGGATCTTCGAGTTCAAGTACGACGGCTACCGCGTGATCGCCGCGCGCGAAGGAGGCGAGGGTCGGCTCCTCTCACGTGCGGGGAACGACCTGACGCCCGCTTTCCCGGAGATCGCGCAAGCGGTGCGCGCCCTCCCCTACGACAGCCTGGTGATGGACGGCGAGATCGTGGTCCACGATGGGCGTGGGATCCCGAGCTTCGAGCGGCTCCAGAAGCGCGGCGGTCTGGTGCGACGGGCCGACGTGCTGCGCGCCTCGGTCGAGCTCCCGGCCACGCTCTACGTCTTCGACCTTCTGGCGTGCGAGGGGCGAGACGGGCGGCCGCTCCCTCTCGTCGACCGGAAGGGCGTGCTGCGGGAAATCGTGCCAACCGTCGGGCCGATCCGCTACTCGGATCACCTCGATGAAAATGGGAAGCTCGTCTACGATCGTTCCGTGGCGATTGGTCTCGAGGGCGTGGTCGGCAAGAAGGCGGATGCGGCCTACAAGGGGGGTCGATCCCCTCATTGGGTTAAGGTACGCGCCATGCGATCGGACGACTTCGTCGTCGTTGGCTGGACCGAGCCCAAGGGGACGCGCTCAGGATTCGGCGCGCTTCACCTCGCCGACTACGAAGATGGCCAGCTGATCTACGCCGGGAGCGTGGGATCGGGGTTCGACGACACGGCCCTCGCTGCGCTCGCGAAGCATCTCGAGGAGCGGGACCGCGGGCGGCCTCCCTGCAAGGGGGAGACCCCCCGCGGCGCCCGCCATCATTGGGTCGAGCCCGAGATCGTGGTGGAAGTCCGCTATCGCGAGCGGACGGAGGTCGGTCTCCTGCGACACCCCGTCTTCCTGCGGATCAGGAACGACAAGCGACCGGCCGAGTGCGTGCGCGGCGAGGGTGGGGCTCACGACGAGGAGGCGCTTCCCGAGCCGGCGCGCATCGCCGAGCCGCGCGTCGCGCGCGAGGTTTCGTTCACCAACCTCGACAAAGTGTTCTGGCCCGAGGACGGGTACACCAAGGGCGACCTCGTGGAGTACTACCGCGCGGTCGCGCCCTGGCTCCTCCGCTACCTGCGCGACCGGCCACTGGTCCTGGTGCGCCACCCCGATGGCATCCATGGCAAGTCGTTCTATCAGAAGAACGCTCCCGAGTGGACCGCGGAGTGGGTGCGGACGGTTGGGCTATGGAGCGAGGACACACAGCGAGAGATCGATTACTTCGTGTGTGACGACGTCGAGTCGCTGCTCTACGTCATCAACTCGGGAGCCATTCCGCTTCACGTCTGGTCGAGCCGCGTGGCGACACTAGGCCAGCCCGACTGGTGCGTCCTCGATCTCGACCCCAAGGAGGCGCCGTTCACGGACGTCGTCCGCGTCGCGCGCGCGCTGAGGGACGTATGCGAGGAGATCGAGCTGCCGACGTTCGTCAAGACGAGCGGTTCGACGGGGCTCCACGTGCTCGTTCCACTCGGCCGTCAGCTCTCCTGGGAGCTCGCCCGCGCACTCGGGGAGCTCCTCGCGCGCGTCGTGGTGCGGGAGCTGCCCGAGATCGCGACGATCGAACGCGTGGTCGGCCGGCGTGGAGGAAAGGTGTACGTCGACTACGTCCAGAACGGGCGCGGACGTCTGATCGTCGGGCCGTTCAGCGCGCGGCCGTTGCCGGGCGCGACCGTCTCGACCCCTTTGCGGTGGCGTGAAGTGACCCAGGGGCTCGAGCCCGCGCGCTTCACGATCGCGACCGTGCCGCGTCGGATGCGCTCGCTCGGCGAGGACCCCCTGGCGAGCGTGCTCGACGCGGCGCCGGATTTCCAGGGGGCGCTCGAGAAGCTCGCGGGACGAGTCGATCCCGCGTCTGGAACGAGGAAAGTGCGGAGCAGTCGGTCGAGCCGAGGCAAAGTGTAGGGGTATGCTCAGCGCCGACCGCGGGAAGACCGCCGATCAGCGATCGCGATCGAGCCGGGCGAACCACTCGCCGCGCGGAAACCTGAGGAGGATGCCGAGCGCCACGATCGACAGGGCCGGCACCAAGAGCATGGGAGTTCCATGCAGGAAAGACGCCACGAAGGCGACCAGGAGCTGGGCCTCGAGGAGCGCGTAGGCGGCGATCAGCCGGGTGACCGTCCGTTCGGGGCCGGCGTGCCCCGCCGCGACCGCTGCATGCGCTCCCGGCCCGCGCGTCTGATTCACGGCATCACGTGACAGAACCCACCAGCCGGCGGTCGTGGCGATCGCGGTCGCGACCCAGAGAGCGAAGAGCGCGGTCGCTGCTCCTCCGCTGGCTGCGGGCCTCTTCCCCAGCGTCAGAGCGAAGCCGACCCCGGCGATCATGACCGCGCAGGCGAGCATGGCGAAAGCGACGACTCGGAGCTGGAGAAGCGCCGGCTCGGAAGAGAGCCGCCGGTCCGGCTCGTTCATCGTTCGGCGAGCTCGAGCTCTACGCCGCCGAGCCGTGCCGCGAACAGGTTGCAGAGCAGAGCGGTCAGGATGCCGCCGACGAACCCGATCACCAGGTACATGATGTCAAGCTAGGTAGGCGCGGCCGCGAAAGAAACGAGTTCGATACAAGGCTCCCTGCGGCCGTTATCGTCAGCTTCAACGCGATTCAAGAGTTTCCCCGTCGCCTGCCATGACAGCGCTGAGCTCTTCGGTGTCGATCTCACCGCGGGCATAATCGCCGGCGACACGGCCGCGGCGCAGGACGACGAACCGATCCCCGACCGGCGCGGCGTGCTGCGGGTTGTGGGTCACGAGAACGATTCCGATCCCGCGCTCGCGGGCGCGCGCGACCTGATCGAGCACGATCGCCGCCTGGCGCACCCCGAGCGCTGCCGTCGGTTCGTCGAGAACGAGGACGCGCGCGCCGAAATGAAGCGCTCGCGCGATCGCGACCGCCTGCCGCTCGCCGCCCGAGAGCGTTCCGGCCGCCCGCCGGATGTCGCTGAGCGCGATGCCGAGCGCGTCGAGCGCCTCGCGCGAGTGGCGCTCCGCTGTCGCGACATCGAGCCGGCGGAAGATTCCGCGCCCGACCAGGGGCTCGGCACCCAGCACGAAGTTCCGCCACACGCTCATGAGCGGGATCAATGCCAGATCCTGGTACACCGTCGCGATACCACGCCTGCGGGCCTCGCCCGGTGATCCCAGCCCGACGGGTTCTCCGTCGATCCGGATGCCGCCTTCCGTCGGCCGCTCGACACCTGTCAGGATCTTGACGAGGGTGGATTTCCCGGCGCCGTTGTCGCCCAGAAGGCACGTCACCGCGCCCGCACGGACCGCGAACGAGACGTCCGCGAGCGCGGTTACCCGTCCGTACCGGTGGACCACCTCGGTCGCCTCGAGAATTGGGGGGCGCGTCATGCCGTTAGAGCTCTTCGGCGCACCCAATCGTTGAACACGACCGCCGCCAGGAGCACCCCGCCGAGGAAGACCTGGAACCAGTCGGCATCGACGCCCACGATCACGATCCCTTGCTGGACCATCCCGAAGATGAGCGCGCCGAGCGCGGCCCCGATCGCCGATCCATGGCCACCCGTCAAAAGCGTTCCGCCGATGACAGCGGCAGCTATGGCGCGGAACTCCTGAAGCTCGCCGCGCAAGGCATCGGTCCCGGTGAAACGGACAGCCTGAAGGATCGCAACCAAACACGCCGCCAGCGCGGTGGTTACGAAGAGCGCGATCTTGATCCGCGCGACCGGCACTCCCTGGCTGCGCGCGGCCGCCGGGGCACCCCCAGCCGCGAAGATCCAGTTGCCGGTTCGCGTGCGATAGAGGACCCAGGTGGCAACTAGCACCATCCCGATCCACCATGCGATCGCGACATCGAAGCCGCCGAGGTCCGAAGCGAAGATCCGACGCGCGACGTCGTACCCCTCGATCTCGTCGAGGCCTCCGACCTGCGTTCGACCCGTGAGCCCGCGCGCGATTCCAATCGTAAGGCCGCGAAAAACGAAGAGCGTGCCCAGGGTCACGAGGAAAGACGGAAGCCCGGTGCGGACGACGAGCCACCCGTTGAAGAATCCGATCGCTGCTGACAGAACGATGGTGGCGCCGATGGCGGGCCAGAGCGGCCAGGCGAACCGTTGCGTCAGTAGCAGGAGTGCCATGCCGGCGAAGCCGATGATCGAGCCTACCGAGAGGTCGAACTCGCCGCCGATCATGAGGAGCGCAACCGCCACAGCGAGGATTCCGAGCGCCGCGGCAGCGTCGAGGTAAGCCGCCGCGCCTTGCCCACCCCAGAACGGTTCGCCCGCCATCACCGCGAAGAAGATCCAGACGAGGAGCGTACCAGCGAGCGCGCCGATCCCGGGGCGCGCGAGGAGTCGGCTCACCCCGGCCCGGCTCTTCGACTCGTTCACGGTCGGTGATCGCTCAACGGATTCCGCGAGCCGAGAGGTCGATTACCTGCTCGGCGTCCTCGTGGGTGACGAATCCCGGCCCTGTCCGGATTACGTCGCCGCCGCCCGGCATGGTACCGGTCTCGAGATGCTTCACGAGGAGAACGATCGGCAGGTAACCCTGGAGGTAGGGTTGCTGGTCGACAGCGAAGAGCACGTGCCCGTCCCGGATGGCGGCCAGCACCTCAGGCGACAAGTCGAAGGTCGCGAACGGGGTCCTTCCGAGCCGATCGGTCGACCGGAGCGCTGCAAGAGTGGGGACGGCACCGGTCGGGCCCAGCGTCATTACGCCGTCGATCTCCGGGCGCGCTGACAACGCGCGGGCGATCCGATGTTCGGTCTCGACCGGGTCAGCCAGGTCCACCGCCAGGACCTCGACCCGGCCTCCGGCGCCGGCGAGCGCCTCGCGCAGACCGTCACAGCGGCGGTCGAGAGCAGCGTTGCCGACCTCGTGGTTCACGCACAAGACGAGACGGGTTCCCGCCGCCGCGAGTCGCTCGCCCGCCTCGAAGCCCGCCTCGTACTCGGTCTGGCCGACGTGGCCCAGAATCCCGAGCGATTCCCAGGCCTCGGCGCCGGAGTTGATCGATACAACGGCGATACCGCGGTCGACAGCCGCCCGGATCGCGGGCCCGAGCGCGTCCGGATCGGGAATGGAGATCACGAGCGCAGTTGGGCGCGCCGCTGTGGCCGCCTCGATGAGCTCGCTCATCTCGACCATATCGAACTTGAGGGGCGCCTGGTACTCGGCGCGGACGCCGAGGTCGCGCGCCGCATCGCGGACGCCGTTCGCGACGATCGACCAGAAGGGGTCGGACGACTGACCGTGGGTCACGACCACGATACGGATCGCCTCGCGCGCCGGCACGCTCTCCGGAGCTCGCTCGGTGCCTTCATCGCACGCCAGGAGCGTCGCGATAACCAGGGAGGTGATGCGGACGAAGAGATGGCGACGGGCCGGTCCCCGCGAGGCGATCACCGCCTCTGCCGGGCAGTGCCGACGACGCGATCGATCCACGCGGCCGCGACCTCCGCGAGCTCGTCGAGGACCTCGGCGTCGCTCCGGCCCGCGCGCTTGGGGACGCGGAACGAGTGGTCCGCGCCCTCGATGACGTGAAGCGAGGCTCGCTTCCCGAGGCGCTCGACGACCGGCCTCAGAAGATCGAGGTCGGCGAGCGCGTCACGAGTACCCTGGAGGAAGAGCATCGGGACCGCCACCCGCTCGAGGTGCTCGGCGCGGTCGGAGGAGGGTCGCCCCGGAGCGTGGAGCGGAAACCCGAAGAAAACGATGCCTTTGACGTCGGGCAGCGATCCCGTTGATTCGGCTCTCGAGGCACGTCCCGCGCTCGAAGCCGTAGCCGCTCTCGAAGCCTTAGCCGCGCTCGAAGTCGAAGCTGCCGTCGAAGCCGCGGTCGACGTCATCCGGCCGCCGAGCGATTTCCCGCCCGCGAAGAGCGGCAGCCCCTCCTCCTGCGCGCGCGCCGCAGCAACACGAACCGTGGCCAGGAGGATGCCCGGCGGATCAGGACGGCGGACGCCGTGCTCCATGTAGGGGAAATGATACCGGAGCGTCGCCACCCCCCGTTCCGCGAGACGAGCGGCGATCGACTCCATGAACGGGTGGCGCATGCCGGCCCCGGCTCCATGGGCTAGGGCGAGGATCGCACGCGCTCCCGCCGGCCGATCGAGGATCCCCGACACCGACCCGACCGTCTTCCCGACGGGAATCTCGATCTCCTTCGTGCTCAAGACGTCGCCAGCTCACGGAACCGTGCCGCGTACCGGGGGCCCGTTCCCGCTTCCTCGTGCTTGAAGAAAATGAACGCCTCGTCCCATGCCGCCGCCGCGAACCGCTCGACCCAGGCTCGCAGTGCCGCGTCGTCGTACTCCACGCGTCGAAGGCGCGCGTAGCCAAAGGGCGCCGTCCTGACGACGGGTGGCTCGGGCTTGTCGTCCATATCGGAAACGACGAGCGCGACTCCGCCGCCGGAAAGCACGTCGTATACCGCGTCATCGAACCAGGACGACGAGCGAAATTCGACGGCGGCGCGAGTTCCTTGCGGCAGCGCGGCGACGAAGTCGCCGAGCAGCGGGACGTCCTTCTTGAGGTACGGCGGCAGCTGAACGAGGAAGGGTCCGAGGCGGCCCCCGAGGACGCCCGCCGTGTCGACGAGGTAATGAACGTCGTCTCCAACCTCGTGGAGCTTCTTGTCGTGGGTGATCCTGCGTGGGGTCTTGAGGGCGAACGCGAACGATTCCGGCACCTGCTCGGCCCATCCCTCGAGCAGCTTCCGCGTCGGCATACGGTAGAAGGTGTTGTTGATCTCGACGGCGTCGAGACGCTCCGCGTAGTACGGGAGCATCATCTTGTCGGGCAGATGCTCGGGGTAGAAGGTCCCCTTCCACTCTTTGTACGAGAACCCGCTCGTGCCGACTCGGAAGCTGGCCACGCGCCTACGCTAAGCCACCCGAGGCGCGGGGTCTATGGCCGATAGCGCCGCTTCTCGATGATGGCCGTTCCCGAGTTCGATCCGAACGTGTAGACGGCGCGAAAGGTCCCCTGTACCCCGATCTTCGCGCCTTCGGCCGGGGCGCCGCCTTCCGTCGTCACGACGTTCATCGTACCGGAGCCGTCGTTGATCCGGTAGGCGCCGTATCCGAGCGCGCCGACGGACTGCATGACGCGGCCTTCCACGCGAACCGTTTCGCCGTCATAGCGACCGGGATCCTCGAGCAAACGGCCGATTGACAGAGTTCGACCGCTCGCGCAGGCTCCGGCCAGAATCAGAGCGGCGGCCAGAACAGCGAGGCGCGCCAACTGGAAGGACTGTCGCTTCGATCTCCTCATAGCTGAGACTCCCTTCGGCTGATCGCTGTCGCGGCCTCGCTCTCCCCTTGTACCGCCGGGGGGACCTCGATGATCCGCTAGTTCAAGGAGGCGAACGCCCGGATCATCCGGTACCAGAACTCGAGCGCCTCGTAGAAGCGATCGACCGCGATCCGCTCGTCCTTACCGTGGGCGCGAACGTCGTCGGGGTCGTCGAAGATTGCGCCGACCCCGAATACGGGGATGCCGGCGTTCCGCACGTAGAGGCCGTCGGTAGCGCCCGTCTCCATGATCGGCACGACCGGGACCGCGGGCCAGAACTCCTCGACCAACCGTTCGATCGGGCCCCTTACCTCCGGTGTGAGCCGAGAGGGCGGACTCGGCGTCGGCTGGTTGACGCGGGTGATCGCGATCCCGGACGCGCCCAGGACCTCCCGCAGGGTGCGCTCGACCTCGTCGACGGATTCGCCGGGCAGGATGCGGCAGTTGACGGTCGCCCGCGCCGACTGCGGGAGCGCGTTGTCAGCGTGCCCGGCATCGAGCCGCGTCGCCACGCAGGTCGTCCGAAAGAGCGCGTTGTAATAGGGCGAGGACGCGGCGAGTCTCTCCGCGGCCTCGGGTGCGCCCCTGCCGTCGGCGACGGCGCGCATGTCGGCGGCTGTCGCTCCGGTCTCGACGGACGCGCGCGCGGAGAAGAAAGCGCGCGTCTCCTCGGTCATCACGATCGGGAAACGAAAGCTCTCGAGTCGGCCGAGACCGCGCACGAGCTCATAGATCGCATTGTCGGAGCGCGGGATCGAGCTATGGCCGCCCGAATTCGTGGTCTCCAGCCGAAAGGTCAGGTAGACCTTCTCCGCGAACTGGACGGTGAACATCGCCTCCGTCCCCTCGCGCAAGACGCCTCCGCCCGAGTCGGTGTTGAGCGCGAAGGCTGGATCTCCGATCAGCTGACGCCCCTCCTCGCTGATCATCCACTCGATGGCGTCGCTCGAGGTCTCCTCGTCTCCCGTCAGGACGAGGACCAGCCCGCGCTGGGGAGCGAAGCCTTCCCGCCGGAGGCGGATCAAGCTGGAGACCAGATGAACCGCGCCCGCCTTGTTGTCGGTCGTCCCGCGCCCGTACCACCAGCCGTCCACCTCCGTCAGCGTGAACGGATCGTAGGACCAGTCCTCGCGGCGCGCCGGAACGACGTCGATGTGAGCCATCAGCAAGATCGGAGGTCGGTCGCCCGTTCCGCGCCAGATCGCAACCACGCTCCCGGCCGTGTCGGGACCGACCACGTGAACGTCCTGGGCAGGGAAGCCCACGTTGATCAAGCGATCCGCCATTGTGCGCGCGGCGCGCGTCGTCTCGACCGTTCCCGATACCGAGGGAATCTCGACCAGCTCCTCGAAGATCTCCCGTGCGAGCGAGCTGTCGGCCGCCGACGGAGCGCTCTGGCTGAAGGCGGTCGTCGCAACGAGCATCGCGAACGGACCTGCACCAAGCCACAGCCCGCGCTTCACAGCTTTTCCATCTCCTTGCGGATCATTCGCTCCCCCCGCGCGTCGTGTCCCGGAAGCCTACAGCGACGCGGGTTATTCGGGAATGCTTTGCATCATAAAGTACT
>JBHEOA010000133.1:0-8945 GCA_046261835.1 Gemmatimonadota bacterium | reverse complement strand
CCCTTACGACATCCTAGATCCCATCCTCGAGGCGCACATCGAGGACGATCTCGGATGGGAGGAGATCGTGGGGCTCGGGTATCCCGAGGAAACGGTGCGCTGGGTGGTGCACGCCGTCGACGAGAACGAGTACAAGCGGCGGCAGGCGCCTCCGGGGATCAAGATCACGACGCGGGCGTTCGGCAAAGACCGGCGGATGCCGATTACGAACCGCTATCGAGGGTAGTCGTCCGTTATAGGGAGCGAGGGTAGCGGGACGAGGGATCGCCCCCGTGGGCTTAGGATCGCGGCGGCTCGCTTCTGCGGAAGAGCGCGACCAGATGACGGCGATCGAAGAAGCCCCACCCCGCAGCCAGACCCAGATAGACCCAGGCCATCGGCCACCGCAGGTCGGGCACCGCGAGCTGGGTCGCGAAAGGAACGAACAGGAACAAGGTCTGCCACCACGTGAGCCGGCGGTCGCTGATAGCAACGACCGCGAAGATCGACAGCGCAGCCGTGAGGAAGATCTCCTGGCGCTGCTGGAGGTCCATTCGCAGAGGCTGAATGCTCCCCGCGTTGATCGAGTAGACGACCGAGATCGTTCCGATCAACAGCGTCCACTGGTTCACTGTCGAGGAGATGAGCGCCGAGATAGCCATCGAGGCGTGGCGGCGCAGCGTCCAGAGACAGGCGATGATGAACTCGGGCGCCTCGGAGGCCAATGGGGCGATCCACTGCACGAGCAGGAACTCGTCGATCCCGAGCTCGTGGCCCGAATCGATGAGCGACTCAGCGAAGGGCTCCGCGGAGAGGAAGATCACGCACCCCGAGAACACGAAGAGAAGCAGATTGACGAGAAGGCGCGACCGCCGGCGCAACCGGCTGAGAAGCAGCGCCGGCCCCACCAGCTCGGGCTCCTCGCTCTCCAGCCTCCCGGTCTGATACAGATACAGAGCGAAAAGGGGAACCAGGAGCACGGTATCGATCCACATGAAGCTTCCGCGCGCTGCGATCACGAAGGCGTAGAGGGGTGCGATCCCCAGGTATCGAGCGGCGATGTGGTCGTGAGGTCCCAGATGCACCGCGGGGCGCCGCCACCGCAACCAGAACAGCCACACGATGACCGGCCACCCGAATCCGACCAGGAGGCGATTCGCGCCGGTCATGTTGGCGGCCGCGTAGTTGGCATAGATCGGATCATCCGCAGCGCGCCACGCGAAGTAGAGGTCGATCGCGTACTCGGGAAGGATCGCGATCAGCGCAAGGACCGCTAGCGCGAACGCCTGACTGACTTCGAGTTGCGCGATCTCGGCGGCCCATGAGAGTAGGAAGGCCGCGCCGAGGATCCCGAAGCCGAAGATGAGGGCCTCGACGGTTGCCGAGCTATGGAACCCTGCGAAGCGGAAGACGATCGCGGGGACGGTGAGCAGAACCGCCGACGCGAGCCAGGCGGCCCCAGCGAGGTGCTTCATCCGTCGCCCGTGCTCGCGGCTTCGACGGCGGCGCGCCACCAGGCGAGGATCTCGCTAGCGGCCACGTCGGGAGCGTCCACGTGCGGCCAGCGCGCGGTGCCGACCAGCACGCGCTGATCGAGGTCCGGCCGTGCCGCGCGGTAGGTCTCAGGCGCGGCCGGGTTACCGCGGGACTCCGCGCCCCAGAGGGCAAGCGCCGGTGTCGAGAGCCGCGCCAGCGCCGGGAGCGGATCCCACGCCGAAGCTCCCGACCACAGCGACCACAAGGCCCACTCGGCGCCTGCCTGCGAGGCGTACCGTCGGAGGTCGTCGGCTCGCTCCTCGAGATCGAGCGGCTCCACCCCGAGCGACGAGCGCAGGGCCTGCCGTCGCCATATCGATATCGCGTGGAGATGGTGATACAGCTCGCCGAAGGGCGAGCGGAGGAGCTGATAGATCAGAGGTCCCAGGGTCGGTGCCGCGAGAGCCCCGTTCCCAGCGAGCTCGGGAGGGCCCAGTAGCACCACGCCCCGCGCCAGTTTCCGCAACCGTGCGGCTGCTTCGACGGCATAGGCCGCGGACAGGCCGCTGCCGACCAGGAGGGTCGGCGTTCCGACGTCGTGGCGCACGAACTCGACAATCGCGTCGATGAAGAAAGATGGGTCGTAGCGCATCCGCGGCTTTCCCGAGCGACCGAACCCCGGCAGATCCAACGTGTGAACCGTCAGCGCCTCTTCGAGCCGGTCGCCGAGCGGCGCCATCTCGACCCCGCTGGCGCCGGTGTAGAGATCGTGAACGAGAAGAGCAGGGGGGCCGTCGCCTCGCTCGGTGACGAAGAGGTCCGCGTGTCGCCAACCCCAACGCCGCCGCGCGCCCGGCGCGCGTGCCGGTAGCGCCGGCGGTCGCGCTCGTAACAGCCGCGTTGCCGCTACCGCGGCTGCGCTGGCGACGAGCGCAGCGCCGACGACCTTGCGCCCGAAGCTCACCCTTCTCCCGAGCCGTCTGAGAACGCGTGAATCGGGATCGAGCGCATGTGCTTGTGGTCGATGAAGATGTCGAACGCGTAGGTCCCCGGGCGGGGCAGCTGGAAGTTGTTGATGTCCATGATCGTCTGCGCCGTCATCGGGCGGCCCGGCTCAGCCCCCTGGAGCGAAACCTGCCCGCCGATCACGAAGAGCTCGTGGCCGTCCTCGTCCACCAGCTTGAGCTCCAGCGGATACGTCCCCTCTTCGCCGATCCGCGCCTCGACCCTGAGGACGAGCGCCATGTGGGGATGCGTGCAGGGAAACTGCGCCGCGTGGATCGAGTTGAAGATCCCGAGCAGATTGAGTTTGCCCTCCCGACTCACGTTGGCAGCGTCGCAGCACACTGCGAGGGTGACGTTCATGGCCCCTCACTCTAACCACGGATCGTGAGGTCTACCACCATCCCGAGAATAGCGGTCGCGAGCAGTGTCCGGATCATGCCCTGACGGAAACCGAACAGCGCGACGAAAGCGCCGAGCGAGAGAGCGAGGGCCCAGGGATCGAGGGTTGCCAGGTCGGGAACCAAGAGTCGTAAACGGTCCAGATGACGCTCGTCGACCGCGCCGAAGAAAACGTGAATACCGAACCAGACCGCCAGGTTGAGGATCACGCCGACGACCGCGGCAGTGATGGCGGCCAGGCTTCCCGAGGGACCGCGGCGCCCGCGCAGCCACTCGACGTATGGAGCCCCGGCGAAGATCCAAAGGAAGCAAGGGACGAACGTCACCCAGGTTGTCACCGCTGCGCCGAGCACCGCCGCCGTCATCGGAGCGAGCGGGAGGGGGTCCCGGTAAGCTCCCAGAAACCCGACGAACTGGAGCACCATGATGAGGGGGCCAGGCGTCGTTTCGGCCATTCCGAGACCGTCGAGCATCTCACCCGGTCTCAGCCAGCCGTAGGTCTCGACCGCCTCCTGAGCTACATAGGCGAGCACTGCGTACGCCCCCCCGAAGGTGACGACCGACATCTTGCTGAAGAAGGCGGCCTCGGTGAAGAGCACGTGGTCGGTCCCCAAGACTGCGGCGACGGCGACAAAGGGAATCGACCAGAGCGCGCACCAGATGGCGACGACCTTGAGGAGCCGCCCCGCCCGCGGCGTGCGGAGGCGGTCTGCGCGGTCGTCGATGACACGGCGCTCGGCCTCTTCCTGTTCCGAGGCAGGCGCGAAGAGGCCGGGGCGCGCCAGCTCGCCAAGCCACCCCACGAGCGCCGCCCCAAGGATGATGAGGGGAAAGGGGACCTCGAAGAAGAAGATCGAGACGAACGCTACTCCGGCGATCCCGATCATCGTCGCGTTGCGAAGAGAGCGGCGGCCGATCCGGATGACGGCCTCGAGCACGATCGCGAGGACAGCCGCCTTGAGGCCGTAGAAGAGCGCGTCCACTGTGGCGATACGGCGATAGAGGACGTAGAGCATGCTGAGGCCTAGGATCGCTACGGCGCCGGGGAAGACGAAGAGAGTGCCCGCGACCAGGCCACCCCTCCAGCCGTGGAGCAGCCAGCCGAGGTAGGTGGCGAGCTGTTGGGCCTCGGGGCCCGGCAGCAGCATGCAGTAATTGAGGGCGTGGAGAAACCGCCGCTGGCTTACCCACCGCTTCTCGTCGACCAGAATTCGCTGCATGACAGCGATCTGGCCGGCCGGTCCACCGAAGCTGAGCGCCGCGATCTTGGCCCACGTTCGCACCGCCTCAGCGAACGAGACGGGCGACGGATCGCCTTGACTCTCAGTCGAGGCGGACCTCAGTCGCGAAAACCTCAGTCGAGGCGGACCTCAGTCGCGGCAGGCCCGAGTCGAGAAAAGCGCCTCAGCCGACGAGGATGTCGTGATAGCGAGTGGGGGGTGCCAGATTGAGCGGAGGGTTGTAGCGACGGACGAACAGCCGCTCGGCCAGCTGCGCCTGTTCGATCGTGAGACCGGCAACCCAGTGGATGACGCGCGCGCTCATCGCCTTGATCTCCTGATGATCGAGGAGCTCTAGCAGCTTGCGGCGGAGGTTCGCGGCGCTCCCCACCAGGAGCACGTGCTCGGGGCCGTCTTGTTCGTCCTTGGCCCCTATTAGGAAAACACCAGTTGCGGGGGGCACGTTGAGGCGAATCGCCACGCGATTCCAGCGCGTCGCCTTGAGATCCTCTTTCATACGCTTCCTTCGTTTCGTTGCCATGCCCTCCATGACAGACGGTCCGCACACCCGTCCAAACGACGCGCGCGCGGCGCGGGTTGGTCGTGTGATCTTGCAAATGTCGTGCCCGCGAGGGATTGCGGGCGGGAAAATGCGGAGGGGGGCCGAACCGGTCGACTCGGTTTGTCCTCGACCCCCGCTCCAACGGGGCGTCCCCATCAAAGCGCCCCGCGTTCGTTCGTCAGCTGCGGCCCGACGCTAGCACTTGGTCCAGCCGCAGTGCCTGCAAGTCATGCACCCGTTCTCGTGGGTCACGGGGCTTCCGCAATCGGGGCACGACGACATCGGCCGCGCCGGCATCGCCCCCGGCCCTCGGAAAGCGTCGCTCTCGGCGGCCGCCTTGATGACGGCGTCCGGGGAGACCGACAACTCGCCACCGTTCGTGTCCTCACCCCTGCGTTCCAGGTGCCGCTCGAGCGCGCGGCCGATAGCGTCGGGAGCCGAGAGGATCAGCTCGCCGTTGTCCCACACGGGGTTCGGTCCCGAGATCCCCTTGAGCTCGACCACGATGGCTCGCGGATCGACCCCCGAGCGCAGGGAGAGCGAGATCAATCGACACATCGCCTCGGAATGAGCCGCGGCAGAGCCTCCAGCTTTGCCGAGCGAGGCGAACACCTCGCACAGCCCGAACTCGTCCTCGTTGATCGTGATGTAGAGGTTGCCGTCGCCGGTCCGAATTCGCTCGGTGATTCCCTGGGTGATGATCGGACGCCCACGCGGCTTGAGGCGCTGCGAGGGCGCCTCAGACTTCGAGGCCGGCTGAGGTCTCGCGGTGGGTTCAGCCAACGCCCCAGGCTCGGTGATCAGGATCCCTTCCCGGCTCCCCTCGCGGTATACCGTGATCCCCTTGAGTCCCGCGCGGTAGGCGGTGATGTAGATGTCGGCGACGGTCTCGACCGAAACGTCCGTCGCCAGGTTCACGGTGGACGAGATCGACGAGTCGACCCAACGCTGGATGATCCCCTGCATCCGCACGCGGAAGTAGGGATCGATCTCGTGCGCCGTAACGATGTAATCCGGCAGGTGCTCATCGTCGCCGAACAGCTCCTTGACCAGCGGGTGGTAGACCTTGTACTCGGCGAAAGTCTCGCCGTCTTCCTGCTTGACCCGCCGCTTGTACGACGTCTCGAAGATCGGCTCGATGCCGCTCGAAGAGCGCGCCACGATCGAGCCCGTACCCACCGGCGGAACCGTCAGGACGGTCGAGTTGCGCAGGCCGAACTGCCGGATCTGCTCCTGGATCTCGATCGGCAGCCCCTGGATGAACTTGGAGCGCGACAGATCGTTCCAGTCGAAGAGCGGGAACGACCCCTTCTCGCGCGCCAGGTCGATCGATGTCTGATAGGCAGCGCGACAGATCGTCTCCATGACGCGGTCGATGACCTTGAGCGCCTCGTCGCTGTCGTACTTGATGCCCATCCGAACGAGCGCGTCGGCGAGGCCGGTAATGCCGAGGCCGATCCGGCGGTCGCTCGCGACGGCTTCGCGGATCTCGGGCAGCGCGTGCGCGCCCATGTTGTAGTCGATGACGTTGTCGAGGAAGCGAGTCGCCGTCCGGGCCACCTCGGAGAGCTCGAGGTAGTCGAGGTTGCCCTGCGCATCGACGAACCTGCTCAAGTTGATGCTCCCCAGATTGCACGCCGTGTACGCTGCTAAGGGTTGCTCAGCACAATCCCATGCCACTAACCCATTAGCGACGTATGTCTTTGTCACATGTTCAGTTAGATCATAGACCGTTTCTTCTCCGTCCGGCACTAGTTTCTCGAACCGGGCAACAAACTTCTCCTCGCGGACGGGACGGTCCTGATACTCCGAGAGCCGGTTCAGGAGCTTTGTCTGTTTAGCCGTGCTCAGGAATCCAATCTCCCGAACGAACCGTCCGATGTTCGCCCGATTGATGATAAGTTCATGAGTCGAGCGGCAATCGTAGGAGCGCCCCTTGAATTCTTGCTTCCTCGCCAGATGACGCTCGGTGTAGACGCGAGAAAAGATGCCAAAGTTTAGTAGAACTCTCTGAACGTCTTGGAGGAGAGCCGTCGAGACGGATGTCAGCCGGACCGTGACGCCGGTAGATGGATGACCGACCACAGTTCCATCGGCTGTGAAGAGGCTCTGAAGCAATCCACGCTGGAACTCTTCGGAAGCGCGAAGCGCGGTAACGGGCAGTCGTTCCGCCTTGTTATCTCCCCTTACGCCATACTTCACAGCAACCAGCTTTTTCAGCCGAATCGAGCTGACGTTGGATAGGTTCCGACTCTCAATGTGGACGACGCCAACAGGATAGCGCGCTGTCTCCGGATCCTGGCCGAGCACCTCGTTCACGTCGGCTGCGAAGTCCGAAGCTAGCTCGCGATCATCGCCCCAAAAGCCAAGCACAGCACCATGGCCGGTCTCGTTTGTGATGTGACCATCGGCAATGAGCCAACCAAGGATCCGGCCCTCCGCGGCAGTTCCTTCCTGACCGAACCCACCCTTGTGATCCATCGTGTGGATCCGGTCCCCACGATGCAGCATCTTTGCCTCGATCCATCCGCGGTTTGTCAGGATCTTCTGATCAGCCGTGCAGCGTAGCTCGAAGCCCTCGATTGTCTTGAGGCGGAATACGGGCTTGTGCCCGGTGACGAACGGCACCGAGGCCGGTCCCCACTCGCCGGCACCGAGACGTGTGTCGAGCGCAGCCGCGGGGGACATCTGCTTCTCGGCAAGTTCGCCTATCGGCCAGAGGCCCTCGGAGGTATAGACCAGCGTATCGCCCGTCACACATGGGTTCGTCGACACGAGCGGGTTGGCGTATTCGACGTTGTGGTATTCCCGCATCGTGTCCCAGAAGATGATCCCCGGCTCGGCGGAGGCGTGCGCGTTCTCGATAATCTTCCGCCACAGCTCCCGCGCTCGGACGGTCTTGAACACGGTTCCGTCCCATCGCAGGTCGAAGTCTCGACCCTCGAGCACCGCCTCCATGAACTCGTGCGTAATCAGAACCGAGATGTTGGCGTACTGGACCTTGCGCCGGGTCTGGTCGTTCTTGATGACGATGAACTCCTCGATGTCGGGGTGGTCGACCCGCATCGTCAGCATGAGCGCGCCCCGCCGCCCCGCCTGGCTCACCGTGTTGGTCGACTCGCTGAAGAGATTCATGAACGAAGTCGCCCCGGGGGAACCGGCCACGGTGGCGTTGACCGCGGCGCCCTTCGGACGGAGGATCGTCAGGTCGGTTCCCACCCCGCCGCCCGTCCGGTACACCATCGCGCTCTCGTAGAGGCACTGATAGATCCCCTCGAGCGAGTCCTCGATGATCGGAATGACGTAGCAGTTGGCCAGAGTCGGTCGGCGACGGGTGTCGACTCGACCGGCGCCGTGCATGACGCGTCCGCCGGGGACGAACTTGAAGTCGAACAGGATCGAGAAGAACTCTTCGAACCAGTATTCCCGATCATCCTCGACGGAAGCGAGCGCGCGGGCGACCCGCTCCCACATGTCGAGCGGCCCCCGCTCGCCGGGCGCCAGATACTTGTTGCGCAGGACATCGGCCTCGAGCTCGTCGGGGTAGTAGCTCTCGGTTCGCCGCGCGCGATCGAGGATGTCGGCGGCGTCGGGCTCGGTCAGGAACGTCAGATACTGGGCGCGGCGGGCGTCGTTCATGAGAGCATCGATCCTTGCCTCCCGTAGCTAGCGACCGGGTGGCGGCGGAGGCGACGAGCAGCGTCGTGCCGGCGATGGCGAGCGCAGGACAGCTCGCGCGGGAGGGCCGCCGGACGACCCGGAAGTCGGCGGTGGACCGTTCTGGGACGAGGCTCGTCGAGTGTATCCCAAGCGGAACGGCATGTCAATAGTTCGACCCCAATATGCTGGGTGTCGGAGGGGTGAATCCACAATATCTGGTGGATAACGCCTGCCCGGACGGTGACGTGGCTGTGGACGGATTGGGGACGGCTGGGGACGTGGCCGCGGTTTGACCCCCACCCTCGCGCGGTCTACTTTCTACCCAAGTCGACCACGATTCTTGCAAGGTTTTCCATCAGGTTTTTCATTCGGAGGCACAGCATGTCGGACGTCGTCCAAACCGCACCGGCGCAGGAACAGATCTTGAACGCCACGCCCGCGGCCACTGAGAAGATCAAGGAGCTCCAGGAGCGGGAAGGGCTCCAAGACAAGGGACTGCGGGTGCGCGTCGTCGGTGGGGGGTGTCACGGGTTCTCGTACGCCCTCGGGTTCGACGACCGGAAAGAGACCGACACGGTCCTGGAGATCGGCGGCGTGCCATTCCTCGTCGATAAGTTCAGCGCACCTTACTTGATGGGCGCCGA
>JBHEOA010000132.1:0-4887 GCA_046261835.1 Gemmatimonadota bacterium | reverse complement strand
ACGGCGCCGATCACGCCGTGCACATGCCGGGAATGCTGACGCCCGCGCAGATGGCGGAGCTCGACGCCGCGCGCGGCCCCGATTTCGATCGCCTGTTCCTGACCTACATGATCCAGCACCACCAGGGCGCACTCACGATGGTCGAGGAGCTCTTCGGCACATCAGGCGCTGCGCAGGGAGACGCCGTCTTCAAGCTGGCCTCCGACATCAGCGCCGATCAGTCGAGCGAGATCGATCGCATGCAATCGATGCTCCGAGAGATCGTGTTCGATAGTCCTGACTCACCATGATCGCGACGCCGCGATCCGGCCGTTCATCGTTTCAACGGAGGTGTTCACGATGCATCGTTTTCTGACGCTGGGCTCGGCCGCGATCGCGCTGCTCACGCTCGCTTCCGCCGCGTCCCTCTCCGCCATGCAGACGTACGAGGCGCAATCCTCGGCGCCCGCCATGGCGACGGCGCCCCCGGACTCGGATCCACGCATCGGGCTCCGCGCGGGCCTTCACGACGCCGAGCAGGCGCTTTCGAATATGCGGCTCGTCTCCGCGACGCCAGTTCAGCCGCCGTTCGCGGGCGTGTCGAACTCCGATCTGGCGTTCATGGGAAACTACGTCTTCCAGGGGAACTACAACGGGTTCCAGGTCTGGGACATCTCGGACCCGGCGCATCCGGTGCTGCGCAAGGGATACCTCTGCCCTGCCTCGCAGAGTGACGTCTCGGTGTACAAGAACCTGCTCTTCGTGTCGGGCGAGGGGTTGAGCGGCCGCCTCGACTGCGGCACCCAGGGCGTCCAGGACAGCATCAGCGCCGACCGCCTGCGCGGCCTCCGCATCTTCGACATCAGCGACCTCGACAATCCGAGGAACGTCGGCAACGTGCAGACGTGCCGCGGCTCCCACACACACTCGGTGCTGGTCGATCCGAAGGATCCGGAGAATGTCTACGTCTACATCTCGGGCGCGTCCGGCGTGCGCTCGCCGAGCGAGATGCCGGGGTGTTCGGCGGCGAATCCGGACATGGACCCGAACAGCGCGCTCTTCCGGATCGAGGTCATCAAGGTCCCCCTCGACCATCCCGAGCAGGCGGCGATCGTTTCCTCACCCCGGATCTTCAATGATCTCGAGGCGCCGCCGACGCACGGCGAGGCGCCAGAGGACACGGCGGCTCGCGAAGCTGAAGTAGCCGAAGCGAAACGTACGGGCGGCTACACCGTGATGGTGCAGGGGGTCGAGCAAGCGCTGCCGTCGCAGTTCGCGGCACACCTGCTGAACGAGGTGGTCAAGGAGCGCGGGGGTACCGGCGCTCCGACCGCCGCCGACAGCGCCAAGCTGCGGACGGACCTCCCCGCCATCATCACGCGGATGTTCGGCGACCCCAACGCCCGGACCGGCCCGACCCAGTGCCACGACATCACCGTCTATCCCGAGATCGGGTTGGCCGGGGGCGCGTGCGGCGGCTACGGGCTCCTTCTCGACATCAGCGATCCGGTCCATCCGGTGCGGGTCGCCGCCGTGGCCGACTCGAACTTCTCCTACTGGCACTCGGCGACCTTCAACGCCGACGGCAGCAAGATGCTCTTCTCCGACGAGTGGGGCGGTGGCAGCGCGCCCAAGTGTCGCGCGACGGATCCCATGGAGTGGGGTGCGGACGCGATCTTCACGCGGACCGGGAACGAGCTGACGTTCGAGAGCTACTACAAGCTGCCGGTCGTTCAGACGCCGCAGGAGAACTGCGTCGCGCACAACGGCTCGATGATTCCGATTCCGGGCCGCGATGTGATGGCGCAGGCGTGGTACCAGGGTGGGATCTCGGTCTTCGACTGGACCGACCCCTCGAACCCCGTCGAGATCGCCTTCTTCGATCGCGGCCCCGCCGATTCGACCCAGCTCGCTCCGGGCGGATCGTGGTCGATCTACTGGTACAACGGCTATCTGGTCAGCTCCGAGATCGCCCGCGGGCTCGACATCCTGGAGCTCACGCCGAGCGAGCACCTGACGCAGAACGAGATCGATGCCGCGAATACGGTGCGTCTCGATTATCTGAACGTTCAGGGTCAGCCGCGGTACGTCTGGCCGCCGAGCTTCGCGCTGGCGAAGGCCTACCTCGATCAGCTGGAGCGCTCGAACGGGCTCGACGCGGATCGGATCGAGGCGGCACGGGAAGCGCTCGAGGAGGCAGAAGGGAGTTCGGGGCAGGAGCGTCGCAAGGCGCTGACGGAGCTGGCGTCCGAGCTCGAAGAGGACGCTGCGGGCGCGAGCGATGAGGCCAAAGTCCGGACGCTGGCGGCGGCAGTCGCGGATCTGGCCGACACCCAGAGCTAGAAGGTTTTGCGGCATGGAACTGCGGCGCTTGGCGCCGCAGCTCCTGCAACGAGTAGGTCAACCGGACCGTCGGATCAAAGTGGAGGCTTGGGGTGAGTACTTCGGAACTTAGGCCGGGCGAGGGTGTCAAGGACGTCCGGTTCACGAACGACGCTCTCGTAGTTGACCTGCTGGACGGTCGCACGATCTCGGTTCCCCTCGCCTGGTATCCTCGCCTGCTTTCCGCATCCCCCGGACAACGCGCGAACTGGCGCCTGACCGGCGGCGGATTCGGCATCCACTGGCCGGACGTAGACGAAGACCTCAGCACCGAAGGTCTGCTTCGAGGGGCGCCGGCTCCCCGGGGATCCATAGCGGTCGGACGGGCTTCCGGTTAGGGCCGCTAGCCTTCTCGACCGGCCTGGATCGTCGCGTCACCGCTAGCTCCCGCCGGCCTCCGTTCGTCGCACCCCCGCTCGCCCCGGTAGTATCTTCGCTCCCCTCAGGAGCGGTCGATGCGGGAGTTTCTCCAGCGAGCTCGGTATGGTTGGCTCTACCTTGCGGCCTTCGTCCTGGTATGGGCTTCCGGGGTCATCGGATTCCTCCAGCATTACGCGACTCCCGGCGGACACTACGATATTGAGGGCGGTTGGCTCGACGCGGCCTACGATTCCTTCAAGCTCTTCACGCTCGGGTACGGCGGGGGGCCGATCGGCCGCTTCGCCAACAATCCTCTACTCCACGTGGCCCGGATCGCAGCGCCGATCGTATTCGCGCTCGGCGCCCTCCTCGCCCTGGCCGCCATCTTCCGCGACCGCTTCCGGCGGTTCCGCGTCAAGCACTTCTGGCGCGATCACGTCGTGGTCTGCGGTCTTGGCGAGAAGGGATTCCGGCTGGTCAAGGAGTTCCGACGCGCCGGTACGCCGGTGGCGGTTATCGAGCAGAACCCTGCCGACCCGCTCTTAGAGCCCGTTCGCGAGACCGGCGCAGCGGTCATCGTGGGGGATGCCCGGCGGCCCGACAGTCTGCGGTTAGCCGGGGTGCGGCGCGCCAGCAACGTAATCGCGGTGTGCGGCGAGGACGGCGTCAACGCCGAGATCGCCCTCCAGGCGAGCCAGGAAGCGGAGGGGCGCCACGCGCGGCCGCTCAACTGCGTGAGTCACGTGACCGATCCTCACCTGTGCCGGCTCCTCAAGGAGCGGGAGTGGGAGGCGGGCCGAGGCGGCGGCTTCCGGCTCGAGTTCTTCAACATCTACAGTGACGGCGCCGCGGCGCTCCTCAGGGAGCATCCGCCGTTCGACGAGTCGGCCCCTGGGCCAGCCTCTCCGCCGCGGATCCTGGTCGTCGGCTTCGGCCAGCTGTCGCAAAGTCTCGTCCGGGATCTCGCTCGCCGGTGGGCGCGGCGCCGTGACGGGGCGGGGCCTCTGCGCCTGACGATCGCCGACCAGGACCTGGAGCGCCGCTGGCGCGAGTTCCTCCAGCGCTTCCCCTACGTCGAGTCCGCGTGCGAGGTCGAGCTGAGAGAGCTGGAGCGCGAGGTTGTCGCCTCCTCCCCTTCTTTGATCGCGCGCGAGCTCGGGTCGCCGCCGCCGGACGTCGTGTACGTGTCGCTCGAGAACGACTCGGCGTCGGTCTCGGCGGCGCTCGCCTTCCGCAGCGCCTTCCCGGGCGCCCGCTTCCCGATCGTGTGCGTGCTCGAGGCCGATGTCGGGTTGGCCGATCTCATCGACCGCGTCGAGCGCGGCGAGTTTCGGAACCTCCACGCGTTTCCGCTGGCCAAACGAACGTGTACGTGCGAGATCGTCCTCCAGAATGAGATCGAGATCCTGGCACGCGCCAACCACGAACACTACCGTGCCCATCGCGAGCGGTCGGCCGCCGGCCGGCCGGCGGACGCCAGCCTCAGGCCGTGGGCGGAGCTGCCCGAGTCGCTCAAAGAGTCCAACCGCCAGTTCGTCGATCACCTGACCGAGAAGCTGCGGACGATCGGCTACCGGATCGTGCCGCTCGAGGACTGGTTCGCCGAGCCGATTCCCCTCGCGCCGGACGAGATCGAGCTCCTGGCCCGGTTCGAGCACGAGCGGTTCATACGGGAGCGGAGCCGCGATGGCTGGCGGCAGGGGCCCAAGAAGGACATCGCTCGCAAGCTCCATCCCGACCTGGTCCCGTGGGAGGAGCTGTCCGAGGAGATCCGCGAGTACGATCGAAACCTCGTCCGGAAGATCCCGGACCTGCTCCAGAGCGTCGATCGGACGCTGCGGCGCGTGGAAGGCTGACGCGATGGGCCAGGCGCTGAGAGGATGGCTGTGATGCAATGGGCCCAGGTGCTGCGTTGAGGGCTGACGTTGTGAACCACGACGTCTTCATCAGCTACTCCGAGCCCGACAAGGCCAAGGCCGACGCCGTCTGCTCGCTCCTCGAGCGCAAGAGCATCCGTTGCTGGGTGGCGCCGCGCGACATCCTCCCGGGGATGACCTGGGGCAGCTCGATCGTACGCGCGATCCAGCAGAGCAAGGTCTTCATCCTCGTATTCTCGTCCCACTCGAACCACTCGCCGCAGGTCGTGCGCGAGGTGGAACGGGCGGT
>JBHEOA010000131.1:0-3081 GCA_046261835.1 Gemmatimonadota bacterium | reverse complement strand
GGGATCGATTCGCATGTCCACATGGCGCTCCCCTTCATGGGTACGGTCTCGATCGACGACGCCGAGAGCGGGACGATCGCCGGGATCATGGGGGGGACGACATGCCTCATCGACTTCGTGATCCCCTACAAGGGCGAGTCGCTCCTCGAGACGGTCGCGGTCTGGAATGCCAAGTTCGGGGGGAAGGCGGCCCACGACTGGACCTACCACATGGCGATCTCGAATTGGAACGAGCAGATCGCGCGTGAGATCCCGGTCGTGGTGCACGAACACGGGATCACGTCATTCAAGATCTTCATGGCCTACAAGGGCGTCCTGGGCGTCGACGACACCCAGATCTTCCATATCCTGGAGGCGGCGCGCGAGTACGGCGTGACCGTGACCGTTCACGCGGTGAACGGCGACGTCCAGCTCCTGCTCGCCGACCGGTTCGCCGAGCGCGGTGACACAGGCACTCCTTACCACGCCCTGGCCCAGCCTCCGCGCGCCGAGGGCGAGGCGACCGGCCGCGTGATCGACCTGGCAGCGATCGCGGGTGCGACGGTCTACATCGTCCACGTAACGTGCGACGATGCTGTCGAGCGGATCGCGACGGCGCGAGCGCGTGGCGAGACCGTCTGGGGGGAGACCTGCCCCCAGTACCTCCTGCTCGACGACTCGCGGTACGACCTGCCCGACTTCGAGGGCGCCAGGTACGTGCTCTCGCCACCTTTGCGGAAGCGTGAAGACCAGGAAGCCCTCTGGAACGCTCTACGCACAGACGTCATCTCGGTCGTCGGGACCGACCACTGCGCGTTCCTGTTCAAGGGCCAGAAGGACATGGGCCGCGACGATTTCCGGAAGATCCCGAACGGTTTCATGGGGATCGAGGAGCGCCTCGCGCTCCTATACACGCACGGCGTGCGGACCGGCCGGCTCGACGTGAACCGCTGGGTCGCGCTCACCAGCACCAACGCGGCCCGGATCTTCGGCCTCTGGCCCCGGAAGGGTACGATCGCCGTCGGCGCCGACGCCGACCTGGTCCTCTGGGATCCCGAGGCGCACCGCACGATCTCGGCCCGCACGCACCACTCGCGCTGCGATTACAACGTGTACGAAGGGTTCGAAATTATCGGCGCGCCGACGCGCGTGTGGGTGCGCGGCGAGCTGGCCGCGGTGGACGGCGAGTTCACGGGCACGGTCGGACGCGGACGGTTCGTACCGCGGGGGCGCGCCGTTCCGACTTCGCCCGGCGCGCGAATTGCCGGGACTGCCGCAGATTGACTACCGTAGTCCTCGAGCTGTCCTGAACATGTCCCGCACGGCGATCGTCCAGCTCGTCACCGCGGCCGCGCTCGTCTTTGGGGTCATCTTCGGAGCGGTTCAGCTCCGACACCTCCGTGATCAGCGGCGAGTCAAAGCGATCTCGAGCTGCTTCACTCCTACCAGACTCCGGAGTTCGTCCGTGGATTCATTCTCTCATGGAGGCTTCCCGAGGGACTTCCGATGCAGGAGATCGAGTCCCGATTGGGTGAGGATATGCGCCATCTCTATTTCCTGATGGCGACTTGGGAATCGCTGGGAGTGCTCGTCCATCGAAGAGACATCCCGCTCGAGCTCGTCGAGGACTTCTTCAGCGGCGCCATCGTCGTGTCATGGCGAAGCCTTCGCACCCTCGTCGAAGCGGATAGGCAACTGACCGGTCGCGACACCGCCTTCGAGTGGTTCCAGTGGCTCGCCGAGAGGATCATGGAGCACGAGAAGATCCATCCCCCGACGCCTGCCTATCTCGAGCACGCGAAGTGGAGAGCTTGATCGCGACGCAGGGTGGGCCGCTCACAACGGCCGGGAGAGTGTCGCCGGCGGCTCGCGACGCTAGTGGCGGGTGGTGGCGAGGAGGGCGGCGATCCGCTCCCCCTGCTCTCGCGTCAGCTCGCTCGCGATCGTGAGCTCGTAACCGCGCCAAGCGCGCGCGGCAACCGTGTTCAGCGACACAGAAGCATCAGCCGAATCGGCGTCGGGCAGCGCGGAACCGACGGCGTCAGTTACCTCGACCGCTGCCGCTTCGCACCCTGCGCGGATCGCGGTCTCCTGGGTGGGTTCGAGCTTCGCCATGCGGTCGAGTGCCGCGAACTGACCGTCGCAAGCGCCGGGCAGTGAGAGCGTCACTCCCCGGGCGGCGGCCTCGTTGCCGGGCTCGGCCCATGCGGTCGGAAGGCCGCTCCGCGCGTAGGGCAGGGCGACGTTGCGGTTGGCGAAGACCCCATCGGGGTTGTCGGTGCCGATCCAGGCGTGGAGCATGACGAGATCGGTTGTGCCGGCGAGACGGCCGATCGGCCCGCGCTCGAGCCGCCTTTCGACCACCCAGCGCGCGACTGGTCGATCGCTCAATGCGACCCGAACGAGCCCTGCGACGTCGTGAACGTGCCACCGGTCGGAATCTCCCGCGAATCCCTCGGGCAGCGGCTCGCCGGGCCTCTGGTAAACGGTGTAGGCGATCGCGACGAGCTGCCACTCGCCGCCGATCGGCGCGTAGATCAAGGTCGATGGTTGGGTGAGGTCAAGAGGCTCGAGCACGAGGTCCTGCCGGTACCAGTGCTCGCCCATGAGCGGCTCACCGGGGCCGGGCTCGAACCGCTTATAGCCGTCGGCCACCGCCACGGCATGGTCCTGGAAGCGGGCGGTCGCGGCCCGTACTTCGTCGAGCTGACGCTCGGCCCGGGCGCGCGTGGCGAGATCGAGCGTCACGAGCCCAGCGGGCGCCGGATCATGGTAATGCTGGGCTCGAAGCGCCGTCGCCGACACGAGCACGAGCGCGGCGGCGAGCGCGAGCGAAAGTCTCATGGTTCCTCTCCGGCTGTCGGAGGTTGGACTCGAGTGCCGAAGGTTCCTTAGCGCTTGGACTCGCATGCCGGCCCAGGCATTAAACTGGCGCTCGCCGCCCTGCGACGTTCTCACTACGATAGGAGTACCCTACGGACGGAGGCGATCATGACCGAAATCCAGATTCACGCGCAGGGAACCTTCTCCTGGTTCGAACTCGTGGCCAACGACGCGCCTACGGCGCGGCGGTTCTATACCGCGCTTCTGGACTGGGAGATC
>JBHEOA010000130.1:0-2888 GCA_046261835.1 Gemmatimonadota bacterium | reverse complement strand
GCGGTCGGCGCCGCTGCCGGGCACGCTCGACGAAGCCGTGCGATGGGCGCGCACGTCCTCGCGCGCCGCTTCAGGCGAGCGGCTGGGAGTCTACTTCGAGCTCTACCCGCCCCCCGGCTCCGGCGAGACCGCGGAAATGGCGGTCGCCCTGCGCGACGAGCGAGGCGGCTTTTGGCGCGGGCTCGGGGCCGCACTCGGGGTCAGGAGCGGACGGGCCGACGAGGTCGCCATGGCGTGGAACGAGCCGATCACGCCAGGCGCTACGGTCCATCCCCGGTCGCTGGCGCTGGAGCTGCCGGAGCTGCCGGCGGGGAGCTACGTGCTGGCGCTCGATATCGCCTTCCCGGATGGATCCGCGAATCGGGTGGAGCGTCCGATCGAGATCCGCTAAGTGTGCTTGACGAGAGGTTGTTCACCGGCTGGGAGCCGGTTACAAGCCGCGTCGGCTCACGCGGATGGACCCGATTGCGGGCCCACGCCGCCGGGAACTGAGGCTCATCGAATCCCGGAAAGGTCGTCCTCAGAGGGCCATCGCTGGAAAAGCGTCCGGACCGCTCGTCTCAGCACCGTTCGCGAGGTGAAAGGGGCGAAGATTAGGCTGAGAGCGATCACCGTACCGAGATCGTTCACGAAACAGGCCGCCAGAACGATCTTGCCGTACTCGGTGCGGTTGAGCCCCAGCTCGAGCATCACGGAATACACGACGGCGACGGAAGTCGTCGAAAGCGCGACACCGCACAACCAAGAGGCCCGCGGGTCCCAGCCCAGGAGGTAGTACGCGATCGCCGCACAGCCGAGGAAGGGAGCGAAGAAGCCGATCAGCCCGAGAAGCGCCGTTTCCTTCCAGCGGATCGCAGGATGGCGGGCTCGAGCTCGGCGCCGGCGAGGAAGGTGAGCATGATCGCTCCCGTCCCCGCCAGGAATGCGATCCACGGTTCCTGCGCGCCGAGCGCCGCAGCCCCGGCCACGGCGCCGATCAGGAGCTGGGCGACGGTCCCGACGACGATCTCCGAAAGCACCGTGGAGATGCGAAACCAGATGGCTAGAAGGGTGGCGAAGAGCGCCAGGGCCAACCATACGGCAGCCTGAAACCAAACGTCCGCCATGAGATCCTCCGCGTCGGCGGCCGGGGCCAAAAAAACTCCCGGCCTCATGGATGAGACCAGGAGTCATCAGCCCCTCCGTGCGGGGCGGTTCAGGCGAACTCCATCGCCAGCGACAGTCGACTAGATTCTATTCAGGCTCTCGGCGCTGTCAACCCTTTCTCATTGGCCTGATCCTGAGTCCCCTGGCGGATTGGCGGCTTTGGCGATCACCTACGAGGAGTACCGGCGCCACTTCGACGATGCATGCCCCGCCTTGAGGCATGGTCAGCGCGGGATTGTTCACGATCGTCTTCTCCCCCGTTCTTCCGTTCTGGGGATCTGGGCGCTGACGAACTCCACACGGTGAGTACTTCCCGGGTTCCCGCTTTAATACAGTTCGCGAAGGTGGGGGCGTGACCCAAGTCGCCGTCTCCGCACCAGTGGAGGCAGTTGTTCTCTTCCTTGCTGGCGCCGTGCTGGCTGTGTGGGCGACCGAGCGGTTGCTGGACGGGCTGGTGGGTCTTGCGGCTACGACGTCGCTCTCAACCTTCGCGGTCGGGGCCGTCCTGTCAGGCTTCGAGGCCGAGAATGTGGCCGTGGGACTGGCCGCCGGAGCGAAGTCAGCACCGGAGGTGGCGCTGGGTACAGTATTCGGTGGCGCGGTCTTCCTCGTATGCGTTCCGCTCGGTCTGGGCGCCGTCTTGTACCCGCTTCGGGTGCGCCTGCCGAAACCCGTCCTCATCACTCTGGCTGTCACGCCATTGCTGGCTGGACTCGCTATCGCCGGCGACCGGACGCCGCGATGGGCTGGGGCGGTCCTTCTGGCCAGTTTCGTGGGGGCGATGACGCATCTCGTGATCGCCTCCCGACGCCACGCGCTAATAAGTCCCACAACGATCGCTGGATCGATGAAGCGTCCTTCCCTCGCGGTCTCCCTCGTCCTGACCATCGTGGGCATCTTGGTGGTCGGCGTGGGCGGGGAAATGGTCGCGCGAGGAGCGACCCGCATGGTGGCTGTCTTCGCCATCTCCGCCGGCCTCGTGGGGATGGTGATCACACCCGCAGCGATCGAGCTGGAGGAGGTGATCCGGCAGGCGGTGCCCAACCGTAAGGGGCACCCGGAGGTGAGCGGAGGGAACCTGGTGGGAACGCTACTCTATTTCGTCCTGTTCAACCTCGGCCTCATCGCGTTGCTCACGCCCGTCGCGGTCAATCCTCGCATCCGTACGCTCGACTGGCCGTTCCTGATCGCCGTCACTTGGCTGGCCGTGCTGTTTCTCGCGCGGGGGCAGGTCGGCCGGCGAGAGGGCGCTTTCCTGATAGCGGCCTACGCGGGGTACGTGATCCTGCACGCGATATGAGCTGGCGAATCATGTTACCACCGGCTTTCAGCAAATGGACGATTCTCTCCGGGAAGTATGACTTCAGCGTGAGGCGAGGTGGCGCTCGAAGAACTCGGTCATCGCGCCGAACAGCGCGATCCGGGCCGGCGGATCTCCGATGGCGTGACCGCGGCCGGGGAATACGCGCACCTCGACGGGACGCCCGGCCGCGATCATGGCGTCGACCAGCCGAACGCTGTGGACTGGATGGACGTTGTCGTCGGTCAGCCCCCATGCGAGGAAGAAGGGGTCGACGATCCGCTCGACCGACCGGACCGGCGCCGTCTCGTCGTACCCGCTCTCGTTCATTGCCGGTCGCTCCATGTACCGCTCGGTGTAGGCGGTGTCGTAGTCGCGCCAGTCGCTTACGGGAGCGACCGCGGCCGCGGCGCTCCAGACGTCCGGAAAGCGGACGAGCGCG
>JBHEOA010000129.1:0-9746 GCA_046261835.1 Gemmatimonadota bacterium | reverse complement strand
GAAGGCGAGCAGCCACGAGAGAGGGAGGAACTTCATCGGTGGAAACCCCGTTTACGCCTCAGCGGGCACCTCTTCCTCGTACATCGTGTCGATCAAGTCGGCGTGCTTCTCCTCGACGACTCGGCGCTTGACCTTGAGTGTCGGCGTGAGCTCACCGGCCTCGATCGAGAACTCCTCGGCGAGAAGCCGGAAGTCCTTGATGGTTTCGAACGACGCCTTCGAGCGGTTGAGATCGTCGACGATCCCGCGGTAGAGGGCCCGGACCTCCTCGGCCTCGACCAGCTTGGCTGGATCGGCGGGGAGCCCCTGCTCACGCGCCCACCGGGAGAGATTGTCGGCGTTGGGAACGATCAGGGCGGTCGCGTATTTCCGCCGGTTACCGACGACCACCGCCTGGCTCACGTACTTCGAGGCCTTGAGCTCGTTCTCGATCGGCTGGGGGGCAATGTACTTCCCGCCCGAGGTTTTAAGGAGGTCCTTCTTGCGATCGGTGATCGTCAGGTAACCCTCGCCATCGACGAACCCGATGTCGCCGGTCCGGAACCAGCCATCCTCGGTGATCGCCTGGGCCGTCAATTCAGGGAGATTGAAATACCCCTGCATCACGTTGGGCCCGCGGACCAGGATCTCGCCGTCGCGTTGGGCACGGCCTGGATCGGGAGGCCGGTCGGGGTCGGGATCGATCCGGATCTCGACGTTGGGGATCGGCTGGCCGACGGTACCGAAGCGAATGGCGTCGATCCGGTTGACCGTGATGACCGGGCTCGTCTCGGTGAGGCCATATCCTTCGAGAATCGGCAGCCCGGCGCCGTAGAAGAACTTGGCGATGACCGGCGCGAGCGGCGCGCCGCCCGAAACGAAGAGCCGCAGCCGGCCGCCGGTCCGCTCCCGGATCTTGGCGAGGACGAGGCGATCGGCGAGCCGGTAGCGAAGCGCGAGGGCGGCCCCCATTTCCTCCCCCGTGACCGTCTTCTCCGCCCACTCGATCGCCACCCGGCGGGCCCACAAGACGAGCCGCTTCTCGAGCCCTCCCGACTCGTGCGCCTTCTGGAGCACGCGCGCGTACATCTTCTCATAGAGGCGCGGAACACTCGTCATCACCGTGGGCCGCACCTCGGCCATGTTCTGCGGCACCGCATCGATCGATTCCGCGAAGGCGATCGTCACTCCAGCATGGAGCATGACGTAGTAGCCGGCCGTGCGCTCGAAGCTGTGAGAGAGGGGCAGGAACGAAAGGTGGACGTCGTCGCTCGAGATCGGCAGACAAGCGAGCGAATCGACGACGTTGGAGACGAAGTTCCGATGGGAGAGCATGACCCCCTTGGGCCGCCCGGTCGTCCCCGACGTGTAGAGGATAGTGGCGGTGTTCAGGGGGCCGATCTTCCTCAGGCGCTCGGTGACCGCATCGGGACGATCGGCGTGCGCGCGCTTGCCGAGATCGACGAGTGCGTGCGCCGACATCGAAGAGCCGTCGCGCCGATCGATCGGGTCGAGCGTGATCACGTGCCTGAGCGCCGGGCAGAGGCGACGTACAGCGTCGACCTTGGCTAGCTGCTCCTGCGTGGAGACGAAGCACGCCGTCGCGCCCGAATCCGTGAGGATGAACTGGACCTCCTCGGCGGGGAGCGAGGTGTAGATCGGCACCGACCACGCCCCGGCGAACAAGGCCGACAGATCGGCAAACGCCCAGCCAGGGCGATTCTCGCTGAGCAGCGCCACACGGTCACCGGGCTCGATCCCGAGCTCGATCAGGCCGTGGGCGCCGAGCTCAACCTCCTCGCGAAACTCGCGCGCGGAGATTGGCACGTACTCCCCCGCGACCTTGTACATCATGAGCTCGCGCTTGTCGTGCCGCTCGACGGCGTTCAGGAACAGCTCAGGGATCGTCCGCGGTATCACGAGGAATCAACTCTTAAGGGGCGCTCAAGATGGTGACGACCCACGACGTGGTGCCCCGAGGCGCGCGACCGAGGTCATCCGAGGCCCAGTGAAACCTACACTGTACCAACCCACTTCGCGGGTGCCCCACCGAGAAAGCGCAACGCAGAGATTCGCCATTTTCAGCGTCTCTAGAATATCCAGAATTGGGCGCCGGCTGAAACCTCGATGTGATGCAGCACGTCATCGTCTTCGGGGCAGGCGCTCGTGTCTCCCACCCCCTCGGCCGCGCCGCAGAACTGCATGTGGTCGCGCGCCTCGCCGCGGAAGGTGATCCAATCGCGCACCGGATGCGTGAAGCCGACTCCCAGATCGAGCAGGAACTCGGCCTCGGGGTCGGACGCCTCCCCTTCGCCGTCGAGGATGATCGTCCCCACTCCGGCCGAGAGAAGCAGCGCAGTCGGGTTGTCCCGGTAGAACAGGAAATAGTCGATCGCGCCGTAGATCAGGTGGGCCGTGATCTCGCCCAGGTCCACGTCCGCAGGGTCGCCCTGGAACTCGGTCACGTCGGTGGACAGCGACGAATACCCGTACGCTCCCTCGATCTGCCAGGTGCGGCCGATCTCGTACCCCGCTCGTGCGCCGAGTAGAGCGCCGATGTCGACTTCCACTCCGAGTGATTGGGAGAGTTCGTCGTCGTCGAAGAAGAACACCCCTACGTAGGGCTCGACGTTGAAGCGTCGCAGCGCCGGGTCCTGAGCTCGCGCCGTGGAACCGATGAAGATCGCAGCCAGGACCAACGGAAAGACCGCCCTGGGGGCGTGCCTCATGCGCACTCTCCTCTCAGAAGAAGCTGAATTCGACGCCGCCGTCCAGCTGCACATGGGTCGGCTTGGCGTCCTCCAGGCAGTTGGTGAGTCGCTCGTTCTGGGGCTCATCGCAGAACTCGATCACGCTATTGACGTCTCCGCGGAGCGACACATGGGAGTTGATCGGGAAACCCGCGCCGATGCCCGCCGTCATGATGACGTCGGTCAAGGACTCGAATTCCTGAAGGTCGAAGTCGGTCGTCGCGCCTCCTACTCCCAGCGCTCCCGAGACGCGCAACCGGGCGCGCGGGAACGGCGTAAATCGGAGCCCGACATGGTAAAGCGACAGGTCAGCCTCGACGTCGTCGAGGTCGAAGTCCCCGATGTCGTCCGAACCCCCCTGGAGACTCGCGAACCCGAGCGTGCCGATGATCGCCAGCCTGTCGATCAGCTCGACGCCGGCGCGCATCCCGAGGAGCCTACTCGGGTCTACCTTGATCGCCTGCTCGGGACCGCCTTCACCCTGCAGCGCCGCGATCGCCCCGTCATCGTAGAAGAACACACCCACGTGGGGGCTGAGTATGAACCGTACCTGCGCCTGTGTCGGCCTCGCCCCGAGAACGGTTGCCAGGAAAACCCAACCTAAAACGAAAATCGTACGCATTGCCCCTCCTCAGTGGCCTTCGCTTCTCTCACGGCCCTCGGCGTGCAAGATACAACGGTATCTTTCCGCGGTGAACGCGGTGGAGATCGCCCAGGTGTTCGAGGAGATCGCGCGACTGCTCGCGTTCAAGGGGGAGAACCCCTTCAAGGTTCGCGCTTACCGCAACGCCGCCCATACGCTGCGCTCGCTCGACGAGGACCTCGGAACCGTAATCGCGGAAGGGCGCCTCCGGCGCCTGCCGGGGATCGGAGCGGCTCTCGCGATTAAGATCGAGGAGCTGGCGCGCGCGGGAACGACGCCCCTGTGGGAGCGCCTGCGCGACGAGATCCCGTCAGGCGTGGTCGACATGGCCGCGATCCCTGGGCTCGGACCGCAGCGGGCGCGCGTGGTCCATCTGACGCTCGGGATCGCCTCGCTCGAGGAGCTCGCCGCGGCCGCGGAGAGCGGAAGTCTCGCCGAGGTCCCTGGGATCGGGCCCAAGACGGTGAAGTCGATCCTATCGGGGGTCGATCGCGCGCGGTCGTACGGCGAGCGATACATGGGGTTCGTGGCGAACGCCGCCGCGGAGATCCTGCTGGCACGGCTCACGACGCATCCAGCGGTCGAGCGGGCGGCCATCGCCGGTAGCCTCAGGCGCCGATGCGAGGTCGTCGGGGACGTCGACCTGGTCGCCGCGAGCCGCCGCCCCGCCGCGGTGCTCGACGCCTTCGTCGCCTGGCCGACGGTGGCCCAGGTCATCGAGCGCGGCGAAACCCACGCGCGGGCCCGTCTCTCCGCCGGCCTACCGGCCGACCTCTATGTCGTGCGACCGCCGGAGTGGCCCTTCACGCTCCTGCGCGCGACGGGGAGCGAAGCTCATTGGGAGCGGCTACGGACGCTCGCCGAGAGGAAGAAGCTCGACCTGACCGAGCGCGGGCTCGTTCCACGCGGCCAGCGACGATCGCTCGAATGCGACGACGAGGCCGCGGTCTATACCCGACTGGGGCTCGCGTGCGTGCCGCCCGAGATGCGCGAGGATCGGGGCGAGCTCGCGATGGCAGCGGCCAACGCGCTGCCGACGCTGATCGAGCTCGCGGACCTGCGCGGCGTGATCCACGTCCACAGCGACTGGAGCGATGGCCGTGCGAGCATCGAGACCCTCGCCGAGGCGGCGTCCGAGCGCGGGCTCGAGTACCTGGTGCTCTGCGATCACAGCCGGAGCGCGGGATACGCAGGCGGCCTTTCGATCGATGACCTGACACGCCAGCGGGCCGAGATCGCGGCGGTCAACGCGCGCGGCGGTGGTTGTCGCGTTCTCGCCGGGAACGAGGTCGACATCCTGGCGGATGGCTCGCTCGACTACCCGGACGAGAACCTCGCCGAGCTCGAATGCGTAATCGCGTCGATCCACGGACGCTTCAAGCTGGGGCGCGAGGAGCAGACCGAGCGCATAGTGCGCGCGATCGAGAACCCATGGGTCGACGTGATCGGCCACCTGACGGGGCGGCTCTTGCTCAGGCGCGATGGCTATCCGCTCGACATGGAGCGCGTGCTCGACGCCGCTGCCGAGCACGGTGTGGCGATCGAGATCAATTGCGACCCGCGGCGAATGGAGCTCGACTGGCGCTGGCACGCCCCGGCGCTCGAGCGAGGGATCAAGCTGACGATCGCGCCCGACGCTCATGGGCCCGAGACGCTGGATTACATGGCCGAAGGCGTGGCGATCGCGCGGAAGGGCGGCGTCACCGCCGCCGACGTCCTTAACACGCTACCCCACGACGCCTTCCGCGCCGCCCTGCGCCGCAACCGCGCCTGAGCCCGGCCTCGATTGGGGAGGCTGCGCGCGACGGCGCGTGGAGCGAGCCCTGCTAGGCGACGACCGAAGCGTGCGAGGGGACAACGGCGAGAGCGTCGATGCGGGTCTCCTCGAACTCGTGCGGCCAGGGGAACACGATCCGGTGCCATGAGTGGCCTGCGTCGGTAGTGCGAAAGAGTCCGCGGTTCGACGCCGCCCAGAAGGCTCCGGCCGAGGATGGATCGGCCACGAGCTCGGCGGTCGTCGTCCCCTGCGGCTCGGGCAGGCCACGATCGACGCGCACCCACGGCGAGTTCCCCTGCCGGCGGTAGACTCTCGACTCCGCTCGGGCGACGAAATGAGCCTCGGTCGGCCCGCTGGCAGCCGACACGACCACGACCTTCGGGTCGCCACGGTCGACGGCCACGCCCCACAGGTACCCTTCTTCGAGTCCCTCTTCCGGGCTCTGCCAGCTATCGCCGTTGTCCTGACTCTCGAACCAGCCGTCTCCGGCCGCCGACCAGAGGCGGCCTGGCGCGGCTGGATGGGTAACAAGCGTGTGCGTATCGATCGGCCCGCCGGGGACGCGGTCCTCCCAGGTGACGCCGCCGTCTCGCGAACGGATGAGCGCCCCGGCTTCGATGGCTACCCAAATCCGGTCGCTGTCGTGTGGATGGACTCGAATGGCGCGAACGTGGTGCGTCGAGGGGCGCGGTGGAAAGCTCCAGGTGCCCGCGGAGGGTAGATCGAGAAGACCCTCGAGCTCGCGCCACGGCGCGCCATCGTCGGAGCGGAAGACGGCGCTAGGCTCGGTGCCAGCGTAGACGACCGCCGGGCCACCGGCCGCGATCGCCGTCACGTCGCGGCCCTCCAGCCCCGCTTCGCGCCACGTCAGGCCGCCATTATCGCTCGCCAGCACGCCATGGCCCCGTGTTCCGCACCACACCCGACCGGACCCGTCGACGGTCAGGCACCTGGGCGCTCGGTTCTCGAGCATGATGCGCCCCTCGCCGGACTCGTGCTCGGCGACCAGAAGCCTCTGGGCGGCCGCGATGATTACCCGCACGATTGGCAAGCTCGGCGACGACACGACGATCGACAAGACGCCGCGGCAACGTCGCGGTAGTGGTCAGTTTGAACGGGTCCACAGCCCATCTCGCGGTCCGGTGGTCGTCGCGATAGCGGCTTTCTAACTTTCGTTCCGATCACGGCTTGACGCACTCGAGCCGGATGCATCGTCCCCCGGAATTCTCGATCCCAGGAGAGCTGATGAAGATCGTTGTCTGCATCAAGCAGGTGCCTGAACGCGACGCCCGACTTCGCGTGGCGGCGGACGGGACTTCGATCGACGAGACAGGTGTCTCGACCGAGATCAACGAGAGCGACCAGTACGCGCTCGAGGCGGGATTGAGGTTGGCCGAGGGAAAGGCTGGAGTCGCGGGGGACGGTGGCAGCGAGGTCGTGGTCGCGTGTCTCGGTCCCGACAAAGCCGAAGAGGCGATCCGCCGCGCGCTCGCGATGGGCGCAGCGCGGGCGATGCATCTCAACGACCCCGCGTTTCAGGGCGGCGACGCCACCGCGACCGCTCGCGCGCTCGCCAAAGCGATCGAGCCCGAGGTGCCCGACCTGATCCTGACCGGCCTCCAGTCCGACGATGCCGGCTGGGCTCAGACCGGGCTCTTGATCGCCGAGCGACTCGGGCTCCCCAGCGCGACCCTTATCATGGAGATCGAACCCCCCGCGAACGGCCGCATCAAGGTCAAGCGCGAGCTCGAGAGCGGCTGGTTCCAGTGGATCACGCTGCCGCTCGCCGCCGTGCTCACGATCCAGTCGGGGATCTACCCGGTCCGGTACGCCACCCTCAAGGGGATCATGGGCGCCAAGAAGAAGGAGATGAAGAAGCTCACCCCCGCCGACCTCGGCCTCTCGCCCGACCAGATTGGGGCGGCCGGAAGCGGAGTCGAGCTCCTCAAGGTCTACATCCCCGAGAAGGCGAAGTCGGCCCAGATCCTCCAGGGCGACACTTCCCAGGCCGCCGCGACCCTGGTCGAGAAGCTCCGCAACGAAGCGAAGGTGCTGTGATGGGCGCGATCTGGGCCGTCACCGAGACTCACTCGAAGGAGGCGGGCGGGCGACTCAAGACGATCTCCAACGAGGTCGTCGCATGCGGGCAGGAGCTCGCCCAAAAGCTGGGCAAGCCGCTCGAAGCGGTCGTCCTGGCGACCGAGCGCGCGCCGGCCGAAACCGCGGCGGGGCCCAAGCTCGACCGCGTCCGTCTCGTTCGCGACGCCAAGCTCGATCCCTACACCCCGGACCCCTACGTCGCCGCGCTCCGTCAGGCGATCGAGGCCGAGAAGCCCGACCTCGTTCTCTTCCCGCACACCTACCAGGTTCGCGATTGGGTGCCTCGGCTGGCTGCAGCGCTGGACGCCCCGTTCGTGAGCGACGTGGTGGGCCATCGCGCGGAGGGCGAGCGCGTCATCTGGATCCGTCAACCTTACCAGGGCAAGCTCAACGCCGACGTCGTCTTCAAGGCCGGGCCGCCACACCTCGTCTCGCTCCAGGCTGGAGCTTATCCGGGCAACAGCGCCGCCGCGGGCAACTCGCCCGCCGAGATCGTCGATCAACCCGTGGATCTTGCCAGTGTCGAGACGCGGACCGAGGTCCTCGAGACGTTCCAGGAGGTCGCTGACCGCGTCGATCTCGGCCGCGCCCAGATCATCGTCGCGGTGGGCCGGGGGATTGGGAAGCAGGAGAAGCTTCCGGTCGTCGAGGAGCTCGCCAAAGCGCTCGGCGGCCAGCTCGCTGCGAGCCGGCCCGTCTGCGACAACGAGTGGCTTCCGATGGATCGCCAGATCGGCTCGTCTGGCCAGACGGTCGCGCCCAAGCTCTACATCGCGATCGGGATCTCGGGCGCCATCCAGCACGTCGTGGGTATGAAGAACTCGGGCACGATCGTCGCGATAAACAAGGACGCCAACGCCCCAATCTTCGCCCTCAGCGACTACGGGATCGTCGGCGACCTGTTCGAGATCGTGCCGGCGCTGACCGAGAAGATCCGCGAGGCCAAGGGCGCCGCTTAGCCGGCGGGGACGGATGGAAGACCTCAAGATCTTCGAGGAAGTCTCGCTCGAGTGCGACGAGAAGGGGACGACGCCTAACCGGGGCGGCCACAACCTCGTGCTGGGACACGTCGTCAACCGGATCGAGGTCGATCCGGACACATCGCGGCTCGCGCGGATCGCGCTCGATCGCATGCTCACCGTGCGGTGAGAGCCGCGACGCTCTTCTCTCTCGCGATCATCGCCTCTCTCGCGATCATCATCTCGGGTTGCGGCGTGCATCGCCGCGTGATGGGAATCCTCGGAGAGGACGAGGGAACGCTCCTCGTGCGCCACAGTCAGCCGGCGGCGCAGGAGATCCGCGCCGACACCCTCTCGCTCGGGGTCGCCCTGCCCGGTGCGATCGCCTGCTTTCGCGAGGTACCGGCAGGACCCCTGCGACTCGAGGCGCGAACGGTCGAGCGGGGATCACTGACGCGCGCGGTGAGCATCGTCCTTACCCCCGAGCGGCCGCTCCTGTGGGACATTGATCACTCCCAAGTCGTCGACGGTCGCGCTTATCAGGGTCTTTGCGAATAGCGGTCGAGGGCGTGCGCGGCGGCGTGATACTCGCTGCTCGCCTCGTTCACTACCTTAGACGCCGACACGCGCCGGCTGTGTAAAATCGAGGAGGAGACGATGGGCGAGGTCCAGATCCGCGCGCAACCGACTCCCAACCCGAACGCGCTCCTGTTCCTCGTCGACAGGATCGTGACCGAGGAGCGGATGCGGCAGTACAGCGCGCCTTCCGATGCCTCCAGCGACCCGCTCGCCGCAGCCCTCTTCGCGATCGGGGGCGTCGTCACCGTCTTCTTCATGCCGAACTCGATCACCGTGACCAAGGAGCCCGAAAGGGACTGGGACGCGATCGCCCCCGTCGCCGAAGAGGCGATCCGCGACCACTTCGCGGCGCGGTAACTCCCCTAGAATATCCGCTCGCTTGAACCAACGGATCGCGCCCAGACGAGGCGTGATTCTTGCAAAAGGTTTGCTGACTTCCCCCGCGTGGCCCAACGACTCCCCCAGAATGCGAGATCGCGATGCGATTCGGCCTGTGGCCGCTCGTCCTGTGCGGGGTCGTCCGGTTGCAGCGGGGGAGGCTCCGGCTCCGAGGGCCCGGTCACCCCGCCCGAGGAGCCGGGCCCGGCGCCATCTCCGCCGCCCCCGCCGCCCCCGCGGAGGAGGGGCTGGCGATCACCGCGATCTCGCCCACCGAGCTCGTCGAGGGCGGTACCGCCACGATCACCGGCCACGGCTTCAAGAGCTTCGCGTCGCTCAACAGCGTCTTGATCGGCGGCACCGCCGCGACCGTGACCGCCTCGACCGCCACCGAGCTGAGAATCACGGTGCCCGCGCTCTGTCGCCCGACCGGGCCGGTCGAGGTCCGGGTACGGGTCGGGACGGCTTCGGCCGATCCGGTGTCTCACCCTCTGCGCTCGTCAGCCGAGCCGGTACAGCTCGCTCCCGGCGCGATGGCCGTGGTCGGCGCACCCGACCCCTATTGCCTACAGTTCGGCCAC
>JBHEOA010000128.1:0-6940 GCA_046261835.1 Gemmatimonadota bacterium | reverse complement strand
ACCAGGCGGTTGAGCTCGACGGCGTACTCGAGCGGCAGGTGCTTGGAGATCGGCTCGATGAAGCCGCGCACGATCATGGTGCGCGCCTCGGCCTGGTCGAGACCGCGCTGCATCAGGTAGAACAGCTGCTCGTCGCCGATCTTCGACACCGTGGCTTCGTGGCCGATCGTGGCGTCGTTCTCGTCGATCTCGATGTAGGGGTAGGTGTCGGTGCGCGCCTCGGGATCCAGTAGCAGCGCGTCGCACTCGACGTTCGAGCGCGCGTGGTGGGCGCCCTTCTCGACCTTGATGAGTCCCCGGTACGAAGACCGCCCGCCGCCCTTGGAGATCGATTTGGAGACGATCTCGCTCGTCGTGTACGGCGCGGCGTGGACCATCTTGCCGCCCGCGTCTTGGTGCTGGCCCTTCCCCGCGTAGGCGATCGACATGATCTCACCCGAGGCGCCCGGCTCGACCAGGAAGCACGAGGGGTACTTCATCGTGACCTTGGAGCCGAGGTTGCCGTCGAGCCACGCCATCCGCGCGTCGCGGTGCACCTTCGCCCGTTGGGTGACCAGGTTGTACATGTTGTTGGACCAGTTCTGAATCGTGGTGTAGCGCACGTTGGCGCCGGGACGCACGACGATCTCGATCACGCCCGAGTGGAACGAATCGCTCGAGTAGGTCGGCGCCGTGCACCCCTCGATGTAGTGGAGCTTGGCGCCCTCGTCGGCGATGATCAGCGTCCGCTCGAACTGGCCGAGCTTCTCCGAGTTGACGCGGAAGTATGCCTGGAGCGGCACCTCGACCTCGACCCCCGGCGGCACGTAGATGAAAGAGCCACCCGACCAGACGGCGGAGTTCAGAGCCGCGTACTTGTTGTCGTGCATCGGGATCACGGTCGCGAAGTACTTCTTGAAGAGGTCGGGATGGTTCTTGAGCCCGTCCTCGATCGAATCGAAGATCACACCCTTGTCCGAGAGCTCTTCCTTGATCTTATGGTAAACCATCTCGCTCTCGTACTGGGCGCCGACCCCGGCGAGGGATTTGCGCTCGGCCTCGGGGATCCCCAGGCGATCGAACGTCCGCTTGATGTCCTCGGGCACCTCGTCCCACGTGCGGCCTTCCTTCTCGGACGGCTTCACGTAGAAGTAGATCTCGTCCATGTTGAGGCCCGAGAGGTCCGCGCCCCACGTCGGCACCGGCTTCTTCTCGTAGACCTCGAGCGCCTTGAGCCGGAACTTGAGCATCCACTCCGGCTCTTCCTTCATGCCCGAGATCTGCTCGACGGTCCGCTTGGAGAGGCCCTTCTCGGCCCTGAAGACGTAGGTCTCCGGGTCCTTGAACCCGTACTTGTAGGTGTCGAGATCGAGGGCGGCTACGTTCTGGTCGTACGGCATCGGGTTTCCTTTCTCTCTTCCGTTATCTCGTGGCGCCCGCCGGCTCGCCGCGGAATGCCTCGTACCCTTCCGCCTCGAGCGTATGGGCGAGCGTCTTGTCGCCGCTCTGGACGATCCTGCCCTTGAGCATCACGTGGACGTGATCGGGCGTGATGTAGTTGAGGATCCGCTGGTAGTGCGTGATGATGAGGACTCCCATCCGGCCGAGCTTCTGGTGCATGCTGTTGACACCCTTGGCGACGACCTGGAGGGCATCGATATCGAGCCCTGAGTCGGTCTCGTCGAGGATCGCGAGCTCGGGCTCGAGCAAGGCTAGCTGGAGGATCTCGTTGCGCTTCTTCTCGCCGCCCGAGAACCCCTCGTTGACGAATCGCTCGGCGAACTTCTCGTCGACCTCGAGGAGCTTCATCCGTTCGCGCAGGTCATCGTAGAAGTCGAGGACGCCGATCTCCTTGCCGGTTCGCGCCATCATCGCCTGGCGCATGAACTGACCGATCGTGACGCCGGGGACCTCGCTCGGGTACTGGAATGCCATGAAGAGGCCTCTGCGCGCGCGCTCGTCCACCTCCATAGCGAGCAGATCCTCGCCCTTGAAGAGGACGCGGCCGGCCGTCACGGTGTAGGCAGGATGGCCGGCGACCACCTTGGCGAGCGTCGACTTGCCGCTCCCGTTGGGGCCCATGAGCGCGTGGAGCTCGCCTTCGCGGATCACGAGGTCGAGACCGCGCAGGATCTCGTTCCCCTCGACCGAAGCGTGGAGATCCTCGATGACGAGGAGGGGAGTCTTCATCTTGCCGTCTTCCTTCATTTCATGTCCTTCCGTATCAACCTGCCGCCGTCTGGGTGACCGGCATCTTCTCCCACGTGATCGAGATCAGCTCGCGAACCGCTGCCTCGTCGTCCTGGATGAGGTCGCTCAGCTTGATCTCGGAGAGCAGTTGATCGATCCGGCGCCGCAGCGCGTACCATACGGGGCGAATCGAGCAATCGCTGGACTGGTCGCATCGATCGGCGTCGACCGGATGCGTCGTGCAATTGATTTCGAACGTCGTTCCTTCGGTCGCGTCGATGATGTCCTTGACCGAGATCGACTCGGGCTCCTTCGCCAGCGTGAAGCCGCCCGAGACCCCGCGCACCGCGGTCACCAGGCCCGCCTGCCGCAGCCGGCGGAGAATTTTCTCTGTATAGTCCGCGGGCAGATTCTCGGACTCGGCCATCTCGCGCGCCGCGACGGGACGTCCGCCCTTCGCGCGGGCGAGATGGACCGAGCAGATCAGCCCGTACTCGGCCTGGGTCGTGAAACGCATCGAAATCGGCCTCCGCGAACGCCTTCTGGACCGAGTAAACTGGACGATGAGAGTACCATTCCGGAGTGATTTGGTCAAGTTTCGAGAACCGTTATCGGCGAGGGTGCTGAGGCCATGAAGCAGTGCCACAAGGCGTTGAGTGCGTGGATGTTGGCGGGGTGGGCGTTGGCCGTCCTGATCGGATGCGGTGATCGGGCGAGCGAAGGCGAGCGGTCCGGATCGCCGGACACTTCGAGCGCGGTGGGCACCGCTGATACAGGATCCACCGGTGGCGAAAGACCGTGTTCCGCGGCGGAACTCGAACCGGACGAGTCCGACCCGCCTGGCCTTTCCGCGCCGGTCGGCGAGATGCGCCGCGGGATCCTGCGCGCGGCGGTCACGTGCGACTACGAGCGGCTCGAGGCGCTCGCCTTCGAGGGCGGAACGACGTTCGCGCACAGCTTCGGCGGCGATTCGATGCCGGCGGCATACTGGCGCGCTCTGGAAGAGCAAGGCGAAGAGCCGTTGGCGATGCTCGTCCAGACGCTCGCTCTGCCATTCGCGCGCGAGGACTCTGACGTCTACGTGTGGCCTTCGGCGGCCACCGATCAGGCGACCGGATTCGACTGGATGGCCCTCGAGGGACTCTATTCCGACGAGGAGATCGCGACCTTCATCAACTATGGAAGCTTCTTGGGGTGGCGCGTCGGGATCAGCGAGGAGGGCGACTGGCGGTTCTTCGTGGCCGGCGATTGAGTCCCGGGTCGAGGTCAGCGTGTTCGGGACAGATCTATTATGCGCAATCCTGCCGGCTTAACCTGGCCCAGCCGCCCAGCCGCGCGCCGTCTCCCCCCCGCTCGCGCCGGTCAGCTTCAGGACATCGGCCGGTCCAGTTCGGACGGACTTTTCCTGAGGCTCGTGTGTATTGTTAATGTTCCCCGACGACTTGCGGAGCGGGCGTCGGGGCTTGAACTTGCACCCCTGGCAAGAAGCTGGCGCCGCCGGCCGGCACCAGCCGCTAGAGTTTTGCCCGTGCCGGAGCCGTGCTCCGGGAAAGGATCGCCTTCCATGGCACATGAGGACCGAACCGAACAGGAGAACAACGGGGAGATGTTCCGGCTCCTCGCCAGCAAGCCCCCCAAGACCAAGGGGAGCGCCGCTGCGATCATGACCTCGGCTGTTGTTCACGCCGCGATCGCCGCGGGGCTCGTGTGGGCAACCATCGCCGCGGGCAGCGAGGCCGAGGAGGACGAAGAGGAGGTCACCCTCATCGAGCTCGCGGAGGAGGTCGTGCCGCCGCCACCGCCGCCACCGCCCCCGAACGCACCGCCGCCGCCCCAGGTCGACATTCCCAAGGGCTTCCAGACGCTGACGACTCCGGTCGTCATCACCCCTGACATTCCGCCGCCGGGTGAAGAGATCAGCGAAGACGACTTCACGGGCGAAGGCATGGAGGGCGGGCGCGCGAGCGGCACGGAGGTGGTCGGCCCTCCAGGGCCCGGAGACGACGTCGGCGGCGTCTTCACGTTCACCCCGTACACCGTGAAGCCCAAGTGCAGGGCCGGCTGCTCGGCCGAGGAGATCCTCCGTCACGTACCGCCGCTCCTCAAGAAGACGGGGGTGTCGTGCGAGCTGACGGTGGGGATCCGCATCGACGTTCAGGGGAACGTCACCGCCACCGACATGCTCAAGGCGAGTGGTAATCCAGGATGCGACAGCGCAGCGCAGACGTGGGCACGAACGACGAAGTGGACGACAGCCTACAATCGCGATCAGGCGGTGACGGTCTGGATCGCCCAGCCTGTGAGCATCACCACGCAATAGAGACGAAGGGAGGGGTCCATGCAGCTGTCGTTGATCGAGCTTTGGGAGAGCATGGGGTATTTCGCGAAGGGGATCGTCTTCGTGCTCCTCATCATGTCGGTCTACGCCGCGGCCGTGGCGATCCGTAAGGCGATCGAGTTCCGCCGCTCGCGTCGCGAAACGGTGGTGTTCTCATCGGCCTTCTCGAGCGCGCTCGGGGAAAACGATTTCCCAGGCGCCGCGACGCTGGTCGAAACCCACAAGCGCAGCCACCTGGCGTCGGCGTTCCGAGGGGTCTTCGGAAACCTCCAGCTGTTCTCCAAGGACCGGCGGCTCACGGCAGTCGAGATCAACTCGATCCAGCGCACGATCGAGCTCAACGCCCTCGAGCAGCTGGCGCAGCTGCGGCGGGGACTCGGCGTGCTGGCGACGATCGGCGCCACTGCTCCCTTCGTGGGTCTGCTCGGCACCACCATGGGCGTGGTCAACGCGTTCACGGGCATGGCCGTCGCGGGTAGCGGAGGGCTCTCCGCCATCTCGGCCGGTATCGCGGAGGCGCTCGTCGTGACCGCTCTCGGTCTCTTCGTAGCCATCCCGGCGGTCTGGCTCTACAACTACTTCGTGAACCGGATCGAGTACATCGGGATGGAGATCCAGTACGGCGCCAAGGAGTTCACCGATTTCTTGCTGAAGTACGAGTCGGACATGAAGGCGCGTGAGGTCCCGCGGGCCGCTGCGGCGCAGAGGTAGGAGGGAGCCATGGCTGAATTCTTTACCGGCGACCACGGGGCCGCCGGGGATCATGCCCACGCCCCGACGGGGGAGGGCGCCGGCGACGCCATCGCCGCGGGGTTCGAGCGCTCGGCGGTCATGGGCGACATCAACGTGACGCCGATGGTCGACGTCATGCTGGTCTTGCTCATCATCTTCATGGTCGTCACGCCGGCCCTCGTGGCGGGATTCAACGCCCAGCTTCCGCAAGGCCTCAATCTGAAGGAGCGGCCCGAGCAGGAGGAGCGCACCACGCTCGGCATCGACGCAACCGGCACCTACTACCTCAACACCCGGCCTGTTCCCTCGTGCACCGGACCCGAGCGCGCCACCCCGGCCGGAAAGGCCGCTTGCGCCGCCGAGGTGCGGTCGCTCCTGGTGACGGAATTCCAGGCTCACCCCCAGGACCGGGTCCTCTTCATCAAGGCTGACCGGACCCTCAAGTATCAGGAAGTGATCGACGTCATGCAGGTCGCCAAAGAGTCCGGCGCGCGAGTCATCGCCGCGGTCACCGAGCAGCACGCGAGCGCGGAAGACGAGGAAGACGAAGAAGCCCCCTAAGCGGGCGAAAGGAGCGATCACGATGTCAATGGCGGTGGGAGGGGGCGGCAAGGGGTCGATGTCGGACATCAACATGACTCCGATGATCGACGTCCTCCTAGTCCTCCTCGTCATCTTCATGCTTGCCCAGCCGCTTCTCCAGCGGAGCATCGATGTCCAGCTGCCGATCGAGACGGAGACCCCTGAGTCCGAGCCGGCGCCCCAGATCGTCCTCGAGATCAACGATCGTGGAGACTATTTCCTGAACCTGAGGCCTGTCCCCAAGGACCAGCTCGCTCAGCGACTGCAGGAGATCTACGCGGCGCGGCCCGACAAGGTGCTGTTCGTCAAGGCCAGCGGGGAGGTCCTGTACCAGGACGTGGTCACCGTCATGGACGCCGCCCGCGGGGCGGGTGTCGAGGTGCTGGGCGCGATGCTGCCGACGCCGGCGGGCACGGTCACGCCCACGGTCACGCCCACGACGTAGGCGGCGCCGCCGCCCCACCGTTCCAGCAAACCAGGAGGTCGTATGTCGCTCTTCCGTCGGAAGTCCCTGCGCGGCCTCATGACCGAGGCGGCAGAGGATCATGAACTGCGCCGCGTGCTGGGCCCCTGGCACCTCGTTCTCCTGGGGATCGGCGCGATCATCGGCGCTGGAATCTTCTCGCTGACCGGCCTCGCGGCAGCCAACAACGCCGGACCGGGCGTCGTGATCTCCTTCTTGCTGGCTGGCTTCGCCTGCACGATGGCGGCCTTCTGCTACGCCGAGATGGCTTCCATGATCCCCATCGCCGGCAGCGCCTACACCTACTCCTACGCCACGATGGGCGAGCTGATGGCGTGGATCATCGGCTGGGATCTGATCCTCGAGTACTCGGTGGCCGCGATGACGGTCGCGATCGCCTGGTCGGGCTACGTCGTGAGCTTCCTGCGCGACCTGGGGATCATCGTTCCCGCGAACCTGACAGCCGCACCAGGGACCGTGGTCCAGATGGCCGACGGCTCCACGGTCACGGCCCTGTTCAACCTGCCCGCGATCCTCGTCGTCGCCGCGGTCACGACGATCCTCGTCATCGGGATCAAGGAGTCGGCCAGCGTCAACGCGGTGATCGTCGCGATCAAGGTCTCGGTGGTCGTGATCTTCATCGTGGCCGGCTGGTC
>JBHEOA010000127.1:0-3575 GCA_046261835.1 Gemmatimonadota bacterium | reverse complement strand
CGAGTTTCTGGAGTCGGTGGGGATGGAGGCCGTCGCGAGGCACGAGGCCTGGATGGCGCGACTCGCGCTCGAGCGGCTGGCGGAGGAGTTGCCGTCGATCCGGCTCTACGGGCCGGGCCCCGAGGTCCCGCGCGCGGGGGTGATCTCCTTCACGCTCGCCGACATCCACCCCCACGACCTGGCGACGATCCTCGACCACGAGGGTGTGGCGATCCGGGCCGGCCACCACTGCTGCCAGCCCCTCATGCGCCACTTCGGCATCGCCGCCACTGCCCGCGCCAGCTTCTACCTCTACAACGACGAGGACGACCTCGCCGCCCTCACCCGCGCCCTCCATCGCGCGCAACAGATCTTCGGCACCTTCTGACTTTTCCTCGCACGCTTCTCGAATTGCGACCCAAGGAGCTCAGGCGGGCAGCCTTTCGGCGCCATCCAGCCTGCTCAAATCGCGATCGAACGTACCCAGCGGAAGATGCCCCGCTTTTCGAGTGATTTCGAGCAACAGACAGTCGGAGAAGCCCACCGATGGTCGGGTTCGGAAAGCCGCAAGGGCCGCGGCCACGACGTCTGGATCCTGAAAGGCCAACTGAGGATTGTTGAGGAGGAGCTCCACAGCAGCTGCGATCTCAGCAGCACGGCGCTCATAAACAGCTGCCAGGACCCAGGTTGTTTCCGCTAGGGCGAGAAGGGGGACCCATGCCCCCTTCTCCACGAACCGGTCGGCGGACACGACTTGCCGGGGATCATCCCGCGTAATGAGTCGGACCAGTACGTTGGTGTCAATGGCGCGCATGCCGGTCCCGCGCCCGCTTCCGGATCCCCTCCTTCATCTCCTCGAGCGTCCGTGGCTTCGGAGGCCCCTCTGGAAATAATACTCGATGAACGTCCTCAAGACTGGACTCAGCGGCCCGCTTCACCACGATCTTCTCGTCCTCTTCGCTCCATTCCAGAATCGATCCGGGCCCTACGCCAAGCCGCCGACGCACCTCAGCGGGAATCGAGATCTGCCCCTGTGCCGTGACCTTTGAGCGAGCGAGTGTCATGGATCACATATTACCACGGTAATGGATTCCACGCTAGCTGGGACCTCACGACCTCACCGCGCAGGAAAGAAAAGGACAAAAAAGCGAAGAAGGACGCCAAGCGCGAGGAACGGCAGCGCCGTAGGAGCGAAGGCGCCACCGCGGAGCCGGAGCCATCGACGCCTCCGGCGGGCGACGAAGGGGCTCCCACGGAGGTAGAGCCGCGAGCCGATGCGCATACACCTCGTCAATCCGAGTGATCTGGCTTTCGGCGTAGGCGTGATCACGCCGCGGTGGCTCTACGTGCTCGCGGGAGCCACGCCGGAGCGGTTCGGGGACGCTCTCATCGTCGACGAGACGCTGGAGCCGTTCGATCCCGACCGGGTCGAGCACGGCGACGTCGTCGGCATCCGGGATCCACACCTTCAACTCCCTGCGCGGCTACGAGGTCGGGCGGATCGCGCGCGAGCGCGGCGCGACGGTCGTCTTCGGGGGTGTCCACGCCAGCCTCTATCCCGAGGAGGCGCGCGAGCTCGGCGCGGCGCACGCGGTCGTCAAAGGCGACGGCGACGTCGTCTGGCCGGGCGTCCTGGACGACTGCGCCAACGGCGGCCCGCGCGAGCTCTACGAAGGAGGCCGGATCGAGGCCGACCAGTTCGCCCCCGCGCGGTGGGACCTGATCCCGCCCGGGCGCTACATGTGGGGCTCGGTCCAGACCGTGCGCGGATGTCCGAAGCACTGCTCGTTCTGCTCGGTCTGGCGGGCCGATGGGCAGCGCCCGCGGCAGCGCGCTTCGGATCGAGTCATCCAGGAGCTCGTCGAGCTGCGCCGGATGGGGTACCGATTCGCCGTTCTCGCCGACGACAATTTCTATCCGGTTACGCTGCGAGACCTGAAGGTGGCCGACCGCAAGGCCGACAAGACCCGCCTGCACGAGCTGCAAGCCATCCGGGCCGAGCGGTTCGAGCTCATGGCCCGGCTGGCGGAGTTGCCGAAGGACATGGGGTTCTTCACGCAGATCACGATGGAGGTCGCCGACGATCCCGAGTTCATGGATGCGATGCGGAAAGCCCACATCTATGGCGCGCTGGTCGGGGTCGAGAGCGTCACCGCCGAAGGTCTCAAGGCCGTCTACAAGAACTTCAACTCTTCGGGGGACGACCTGGTGCGCGTGCTGCGCACTTTCCGGCGACACGGTCTCCACGTCCTGGGATCGTTCATCTTCGGCCTGCCCACCGACCGGCAGGACACGTTCGACGCGACTGTCGAGCTGGCCGAACGGGCGGACATCGTGTTCGCGCAGTTCGTCATGCTGTCCCCATTGCCGGGGACACTCGATTTCCAGGAGTGGGAGAAAGCCATGGCGGACGATCCCCGGCGGATCGCCGGGCATCCCCTGACCCGCTACTGGCTCATCCCGCAGAACCTGCGCCCCAAGCTCTACATCCCCATCCCACCATGTCGCCCGAGGAGATCCGCGAGCGCACGCAGGGGGTGTGGGACCGGTTCTACAGCATGCGGTCGATCTGGGAACGGTCGCGCGTGACTCCGAACCTCGGCACCCGGCTGGCCTTCCTGCTGATCTCCAAGCTCTATCGGCAGATGTATGCCAACACGGGGATCGCGACCGACAGCGCGCGCGTCAGCCGCGCCACAAGATGGGCACGATGGCTGGCCAAGCCATGTCGGCGGCTGTTCATCGCGCGTCCGATGCCCGACCTGGAGGTGCCGAGCGCTTTGGCGGCGACCCGGTCCACCGCTGCTGCCTGATCTCATTCACTCGCGCCGACTCTCAGGAGATCGCTGACCTCGCGGGGCCACTCTCGCCAACGGAGTTCGAATCCCGTTGGGGTCACCATAGCGGACACCATTTGGAACCACCGCTTTGGCGGTCTTCATCGTAGCCGCCGAGCGGCGCGGTCGGCAGGACGAATGCGGCCTGGCCGCGGTCGAGGGACTCGATCTCGACTTTCCGGACCACCGCCTCGACGAGCGTCTTGCGCTGCCCAGCGTTGAAGCGGTCTAAGTAGTAGCCGAAGCGGGCCAGGTGACCGGCCACGGTTTTCGCCGAGACGCGCGCTCGAGGTTGTGGGCCGCGAGACGTCAGTCTGGACCAGATCGATGTCCTCCGAGTAGCGAGCCGAAGGGTCGAAGAAGAGCTCCTCCGGAGTTACCGCGGCCTGGGCGCGGGTGGAGCCAAAGGCTTGAGCGCACGCGCTGCCCGCCCTTCCAGCGGGCCTGTCCCTTGCGAGCCACGCCTCTCCTTCGTTTTGCGTCGGTGGCCTGAGCGGCTCCACGCTAGCGGGTGGCATCCCGAACGCAAGAGCGCGGGAGGGGCATGAGCCCGCTCCCGCGCCAACGCCGGCCGGCCGAAAGGCCGGCAACGGCGTCCGTGCCGCCCTTCTACCCGCGCGCTTCAGGGGAACGGCAGCGGCGGGGCCGCCGTGATGAAGTCGTCGGCGATCGCCAGCACCTCGGCCGAGGTGCGGCCGTCGTCGAAGTTGGCGTTACCGGGACTCACCGGCTCGCCGACGAGCAGCCGGAAGGTCGATG
>JBHEOA010000126.1:0-4790 GCA_046261835.1 Gemmatimonadota bacterium | reverse complement strand
CGCTTCAGGGGAACGGCAGCGGCGGGGCCGCCGTGATGAAGTCGTCGGCGATCGCCAGCACCTCGGCCGAGGTGCGGCCGTCGTCGAAGTTGGCGTTACCGGGACTCACCGGCTCGCCGACGAGCAGCCGGAAGGTCGATGCGTGCTCGGCTTCGACCCCGAGGATCCGGCCGGCCGTCGTCAGGATCGCCGTGTCGTCGACGTTGCCCGCCTGACCCAGATACGCCGACACGCCGGTGTCTTCCAGCGCCACAGCGGTGGCGAGAAAGGCGCTGGCGCTGTCGAACGCTCCGGGGAACGAGAACGCGAAGTCCGTGCGGGCCAGCGCCGCGGCACCCAGAGCGCCCTGCAGCGTCAGCACGTGGATGATCTCGTGATCGCGGACGGCCCGATTGAACGTGACGACGTCGAACGTCGCGGGTGCCGGTGGGGTGATCGAGCTCAGACCGGGAACCGTTCCCGGCGCACCGCCGCCGTCGGGATCGATCTGCTCGATCGTCGCCCCCATCGGCAACGGCAGGGTGTTGTCCGACCGGAGGTAGAAGGTCGCCTCCAAATACTCGAGGGTCAGGGCGTAGTTCAGGATGTCCTGGTCCGAGAGGCCGGGCTCGGTCTCGCCGGAGACGTCCTGAGCGAGCAGCTCGGTGATTCCCCACCCCTTCATGATCAGCGGCGCGGCAGCGACCGCGCCGGCGGCGATCGCCAGATCGCGCAGGAAGCGCCGCCGCGCATCGGGGCTGGCGAGAATCGTCGGGTCGAAGACGACCTCGTGCTGGACCTCGGTGCTCATCTCGATCTCCTTGGTTGTAGACGGGGCGCTCATAGTCCCTCGACGACGAAACCGGTCGCCACTACGGCTTGAACGACCTGCTCCGGTGTCAGCCCGTCTTCGAACGCGTCGGGCACGGGTCCGCCGGGGGCGTTGTTGAACGCCCGGAACGCGGCCGTGTGACGGGCCTCGATCGTGAAGATCGAGCCCGCCGCCGTCCGATTGGACCGCGACGTGATCGACGGCAGGGCGCCCAGGTAGGCGTTGACGCCGGTTTGCTCCAGCGTCTGAGCCACTCCCAGATAGGTGCCCTGATCGGTGAGCGCGCTACTGAAGTCGAACTCGACATCGTCCTGGGTGAATGCCTGACCACTCAGGGCGGTCTGGAGGAAATCGACGTGCGCGCTCTCGTGCTGGAGGACGTCCTGCGTCAGGTCGAGCACGTTGCCGCTCAGGATTCCCGCCGCCACCGCCTTTGTGTAGAAGTCCTCCTCGAGCAGCTCGAGGAAAAGAGCGAACTTGAGGATGTCGGTGTCGTTCTGGAGCGGCAGCGTGACGACCGGCCCACCGTCTCCGGGTCCGCTCGGGCCGTTATCGTCGTCGCAGGCGATACCCGCGCCGGCCACCACGACGGTGGCTCCCGACCACTTGAGGAACCGGCGTCGGCTGGCGGAGCGGGCCATTCGTTCGATCGTGTCGCGCTCGAGGTCGATCCGATCATTCGGCATTCCGATGGTTCTCCTTTAGTGGGTTGGGTTGTCGATCCGAGATCGGCCCGGATTATCCGGAATGCGAAGGCCGGCTCGCTGTCATCTCGCTGACAGGTTATGCAGTCAGCCCGTAGTCGTCCGCCTCCTCTATACGGATGGGGTGAGCGATCGGATGGGTGCCCATGCGCGCGTACCCCGCCGGCTGACCCCGGATTACGTTGTTCCGAAGCTCGGCTGGCGCGGGTAGACGTGGAGGGCGCCGGTCCAGACCCGCCCCTGCGCGACCGGCTCGATCTCGGCGACGGGCCGCTCTCGACCTTGCGCCACCTGCAGGACGAACGTGCGGTACAGGTCGTCGATCAAGCGCCGGAAGGTCTCACGCTCGGCTTCGCTCAACGGCCTCGTGGTCGTCGGGAAATCGGCGCCGGGATGCGTCTTCAGGGACTCCCACCGACCGCGTCCAGATCGTCGTCGGCGGCCACGTCGTCGAGCATCTCGATCATCGTCTCGGATCCCATGGTGCGGCCGAACACCGCTTCGTAGCCGCTCTCGTCGCTCGTGATCGCCCCGACGGCGTAGACGAGCCCGATCGTGCCGGTGGGCTCCTCGGGCGGATCGGGCCGCCCGGCAACTACGGAGCGAGCCGGAAGCCGAGGGCCACGACCAGGGGCGAGATCGGCCATGACGCCGAGCAGGATCAGGATCGCGCGCCGCACGGCTCAAGCGTGCGCCGCACCGTCCCGGGTCGTCAAGCCGTTGCCATGAAGAAGGCCCCGTCCCCGCCCGCAGGCGAGGATCGGGGCCTTCCTGGCCTTCGATTGCGGTCGCAGCTACTGCCCAGCTCCCCGGTCGCAGCTACTGCGGGTCCAGCTCCCCGCACGAGATGCTCGTGCCCATGGCCGCCGGCGACTCATGGATGTTGACGTAGTAGGAGATCATTTGGATGAGTCCCTGGCCAAAGCCCTCGCTCTCATGAAACCCTGCCCTTAAGTGTGTTTGCGTCCGGCGCCGTCGGTACGCTTGCGGACTCTCTGCTTAGCCGGAGAGCGACCGCGGTCGAGCGCGATCGCGAACTCGGCGGGGATGCCGTTCGGGTCTATATCCCGTTGGGGTCGCCATACCGGACACCATTTTGAACTGAAGTCCATTGTCTGGTCTACTGCGTCCCATCTTGCTATCTTGATTATTGTATCGTCGCGATCGGAGAGCTGAATCGCGCGAGCGACTGCTCCCTTCCCCGGACGGAACGGGCATTCGAAGCCCAGGACGTCCGGGGAATTTTTTTGAGGAAACGTGATAACAAGAATAGATAGGAAACCGACGAAAAGGCCAAAGACCAACGGCGCGCGGCCGGAGCCGCACGCCTTCGACGCGTTCGGCCTCCACCCGGAGCTCGTGCGCGCGGTGGCGGGCAGCCGGTTCGATCGCCCCACGCCGATCCAGACCGCCGCGATCCCGCCGGCGCTCGAGGGGCGGGACATCCTCGCCTGCGCGATGACGGGGAGCGGCAAGACGGCGGCGTTCGTGCTGCCGATCCTCCAGCGGATCCGGGAGAAGCCTCGCGGTGTGACGCGCGCGCTCGTCCTGACGCCGACGCGTGAGCTCGCGGCCCAGGTCACGGAGCATTTCGCCCAGCTGGCCAAGCACACCGGTGTCAAGGCCGCCGCCGTGTTCGGTGGGGTCGGCATGGGCCCGCAGGAAACCGCCTTCCGCCGCGGCGTCGACGTGATCGTCGGCACGCCCGGACGGCTCCTGGACCACTTCCAGTACGACTACGCGCGCCTCGAGGGGCTCGAGGTCCTCGTCCTCGACGAGGCGGACCGGATGCTCGACATGGGGTTCCTGCCGGACATCCGGCGGATCCTCAGACACCTGCCGAGGGCGCCGCGTCAGACCTACTTCCTGTCGGCGACGATCCCCGCGCCCATCGTGGAGCTCTCGCGCGAGATGCTGAAGACGCCGGTCAAGATCGCCGTCGAGCGGAAACCGACGCCGGCGACTGGCGTCACGCATGCGCTCTACCCGGTACCCGCGCATCTCAAGGTGGGACTCCTCGCCGAGCTGCTCCAACGGGGAGACATCGGTAACGCCATCGTCTTCTGCCGGACGAAACACCGCGCCGACCGGCTGGCGAAGCGGCTCGAGAAGGAGGCGATCTCCGTCGGGCGAATCCACGGGAACCGAAGCCAGGGCCAACGCACCCAGGCGCTGGCCGCCTTCAAGAAGGGCCACACACGCGTCCTGGTGGCGACCGACATCGTGGCGCGCGGGATCGACGTGGAGGCGCTGGACCATGTCGTCAACTTCGATGTTCCGAAGTCGCCCGACGACTACATCCACCGCGTGGGCCGAACCGCGCGGGCTGAGCTGACCGGCGACGCGTTCACGCTCTTCGCGCCGGAAGAGGAGGGCGACATCCGGGCGATCGAGCGGGCCGTGGGCCGTACGATCGAGCGGCGCAGGGTTGAGGGGTTCGATTACCGCGCGTCCGCCGAGCCGCGCCTCGAGGTGCCGCCGGCCCAGCGGATCGCCGCGCATCGCACCCGGATGGCCGAGGATCGAGCACGGGCGAAGGCGAAGACCACCCATGCGGGAAACGGGAGCGCCAACAAGGGGCCTGCACCGCCACTCGAGAACAAGCGGAGTCCTCGTCGCAGCCAGTGGAGCTTCAGGGCCCCCAGGAGTCCTAAGCCGGCGTAAAGGGGCATCCGTTTTCGGCTTCGGCACGCCTGGTTCGCACATCGTCCCGCTTGGAGATTCTGCTTAAACTCCCGCCGATGCTCGAATCGATCTTCCGCGAGCTCATCCTCGACCACTACCGCAAGCCCCGCAACAAGGGCGCGCTCGAGGAGCCGACCGTCACCGTCGCCATGCGGAACCCGCTGTGCGGCGACGAGATCGAGCTCATGATCCGGATCGAGAACGACCGGATCGCCGACCTCCGATTCAAGGGGCAGGGGTGCTCGATCAGCCAGGCGGCGGTCTCGATGATGACCGAGAAGCTCAGAGGCGCGGCACTCGACGACGCGGTCGCCCTCGAGCGGCGCTTCCTCGACCTCATGCACGGCGACGAGACGGCGGGCGAGGACCGCGCTCTCGGCGACCTGCGCGCGCTCCAGGGCGTGGCCAAGCTCCCGGTGCGGATCAAGTGTGCGCTTCTAGGCTTCAACGCCCTGGACGAGGCGATCCGCGCCTACCGCCAGAGCGACCACGGCCTGATGGGCGCCAAGCTCGAGTTCGAGGACCTGACGACCGAGGTGCCCGAAGGCTTCGACCCCGAAGCCGCGAAGGAAGAGCTGCCGTAGCGGCGC
>JBHEOA010000125.1:0-22412 GCA_046261835.1 Gemmatimonadota bacterium | reverse complement strand
GCACTGGCGCATCGAGTTCCGACGTCGCTACTTCACTCGGTTGAGACAACTCGAGCGGAGCCTCGCGGCGTTCATCGACTTCTACAACCACCAGCGGCCGCATCAGGGGTACCGGACTCGCGGCCTGACCCCCGGCGAGATCTTCTGGGGCGCCCGTCGGCCCACCGCGTGAGGAGGTTGAAAGTGCAAACACCCTTACGAACCTGGACAGTCTAGGGCACTCCGGCGCGGTCGGGTGTCGGGATCGACCCCAGTCTCCGCAACCGGCACTCCGGCTACTTCAAACAATCTGCTGGTCGGCCCGCCGCGCCGGGTGCGCCAGTCAGCGGGCCGCAGAGCCTCCATGACTGCGCGGGGGTCTCGCCTATACGCATCCCACGCGCTGAACGCGTTATTGCGCGCGTGAGCCTCCCGCCAGTAGTCGAGATAACGCGGACGCGGGTCGGAGTCGCCGTTCATCTCGCCGCGCCCTGAATCTTTGTCGAGATCAAGTGGCACCGCGCGACAGCAGCCAACCCTTGCGCTGCGCCGCGCAGGTCTTCAATGGATTCCAGTATCTGGCTAGCCGCGCAGAGTTCTCCCTCGACGCGGAATCGTTCTATTGGGGGCTGGTCGATTGAGGAAGAAATGCGATGTAAGGTTGCTTCGAGTTGACGAATTCGACGGCCAATTAGTCCGGCGATCACTCCGCACCCCTCCGCGCAACCGCTCGCGAAAGCATCTCGGCGCTCGGCGGCGCTTGCGCCAGGGATGTACGTTGAGATAGGATTCTTCATCACGCTTCACTTGGGCGCGCTGAACCTGACCCGGCCGGCGCGCCCTTTTTTTGCTTCCCCTCTAGCCTCCCACAGAAGCCAGCCGTGCCGTCGCTCGGGTTTCATCCCGGTCGTCGGTGCCGACCTTAGGGCGATCCTTGAGCCAAGCCTCGATCTCCTCCTCAACCCAGCCGACTGCATCGTCACCGAGTCGCCGCCTGCAAGGGAAGCGGCCGGCGGCCTCAAGACGCCAGATCGATGTCCTGCTGAGACCGGTCTGGTCAACGACCTGGCGGATTCGCAACATCCTCATAAGCCGGATTCCTCCCGGTTGTGCGTAGGGTTGCTTTGGACCCATTTTATTCCAGGCGCTCCCGTACTATGAGAGGTGGGCGATTTTCGCCCATTCCCCGAATGAAAAGCTGACGCCTTAGTGAGAGGAGAACGAGTTTGGATACCCGGAAGCTGAGGGGGATGCTACGTCGCTCACGGGAGGAATTCGAGGAAAGGGAGAAGACGATCGCGGTTGAGAAAGGGCAAAAAGGGAGAACTGCAGAGCGCCTCATCAAAGGAGGGCCCAACCGGAAAACGATACGCAGATGGGAAGAGAAAGGAGGAGATCTCAAGCAGTTTCGCTACATCCTGGCGCTAGCCCGTAATGAACCCTCCTTTGCTCTGCGGCTTCACTACGAGATGGACCCAGATTTTGAGCGTGCTTGGATAAGCATGCCGCGTTGGTATCTCAGGCTTGGAAGCGTCCGTGACATTCTTAGTTATCCGGACGTCGATACGTACCCGACGCGCGAACTCGAAGAAGCTGTCGAAAGAGCTGACTTTGAGAGCCTCGAAAAGCTTGCTGCTGAAGCCGCCGCTAAGGAGATGATCACCCTAAGCGATCGGCTCGGAAGGTTTAAGGCGGCTGCCCGGGAGGCGGAGCGGCTCATCGCGTCAATCAACGACTTTGATCGAGAGACCGCTCGAGAGGTACGGCTGGCGAGGGTCGCCAACGATAAAGAAATGGCAGCCCTGGTCATGTCGTTATACCCGCCGAAGGAGAAACCCAAGCCCAAGGCTCAGCCGCATATTCATGAGAAGGTGGCGGTGGGCACCGACACGATTTGTCGGCGTTGTGGTGGCTCTTGGCGTGAGGGGACCTACTATCCGCCGGAACCAATGAAGGGAAGGATTGAGGCTCTTCCTGAAGGACCATTCAAGGAGCTCCTCATGGGAATCGGGGGCAATGGCCCGCCTATAGCTGAGTCTCCTGACACACCACAGCGGGGCGATTAAGCCATCCGATACGATCTCTCGGGCGATTGCCGGCCACGCGGGTGTTGGGTGAGGGGAAAACAGATCGGGGCGTAGAGCCTTGTTCATGTTGTTGCAGCAGACAGATCGCGATCCGATCCACCTTAGCTCCGCGAGGACTCAATGGCGATGAGGACAATCTTCTGGTTGTTGCTGGTACTCGCGGGCACTGCTCTTCTTTCTAGCGCCTGCGGGGGTGGCGGCGGCGGTGGTGGACCTTCCGGTCCTCCGGTTAGACCGTCTCCGCGAATCAGCATCTCTGCTACACCGGTTCCTGTGCAAGCCGTGCCAGTGAGCGGAACGCAGAATTCGGTCACTTTCGAATTTGCCGTCGATCTCAACTTCACAGAATCCGCGGGCACTGGCGGCCGGATCACGAGGCTGCTCAGCGGCATGGTCGTTGACGGCGTACAGACACCCGTATCACCTTTTCAGGTGGACCTGGCCTTCGGTCCATCCGGATCGGCCGGAGACGCCTTCATTGTCGAGTTCGTTCTCACCGAGCTACCAAGTTCAATCGCCTGGAGCATTGCTGCTGAAGGAGTGGACGAGCTGGGCCGTCCCTTCACTGTTGGAACCGTTCTCGTTCTCGTTGCAATTGCCTTGCCGGCACCACCACCACTTCCAGCCGGGAGAACCCTGCTGTTCGGTGGTCCCAGATATGAGGTTTTCTTGGGATGTTTTAGCTGTTCACGGTTCGAGCGTGAGTCAGTTCATAATGCCTTCGGGCAGTACGGTAGCCAATTCTCTTCGACGAGTATCTGGAACCACTTCTCAGAATATGGAAGTGAATTCTCGACTCATAGCGCCTGTAACCGATTCGCCTCCAACCCCCCCATCCTCGTTGAAGACAATCGGCTCCTTGGAGAACTGACTCTCAACACCTTCCGGCCGAACGCGATTACAAACCCTCAACTTTTGGGGTGGCTCCGTGTGACTGTCTGCGAGGTTGGATAAGGCCTGTCCGGGCCCCGTGCTTAAGGACGCTACGGAAACGCGGACTAGGCTCACATGAGGGGCCCCTCGAAACCCTCGCAATTCTGCAGGACGACCCAAATGCACATGACCCTCCCCCGTGCCGCCTTCCGGGTGGGGTCGCCGACCGGCCCCCCGGGGGGTGGGGATGAGGGGTGCCGGGTGTCCCCTTGTGCGGAGAGGTGGCCGCGGAGCTCGCGGCAGCCAAAAAAGGTGGACGGCTGCTATACACGCAGGATGCCGCAGATGATAAGTGCTTTACTCTTAGTTGGTTGACTCGCGGGTGGGCAACATTGAGGGTCAGAAGAGGCCAGCTGTCGCGGGTGGAATCGAGCGCGCCTCCGACATGGGGGCCGGAGTTACGAATCGCCACTAACGCATGGGAACCTCCTGCGGTCGCCAGGAGACTGCCCATTCAAGGCTGGGGCATTACCTCCTCAATCAGCTCGTCCCCCACAGCGTTCTTGCGGATGAAAGCTCGCGCGTGTGGATCGCCTCTTCTGACTTCGCGAAGCCACGCGCGCGAGGCACGTCTAGCACCATCGACGGAATCGAAGTAGCCCATATGGGGTCCCCGATGAGCCACCATCTGAGGGTAAACCTGGGTCTCCATCCACACTGAGTAGTCCGCCATGGGGAACCTCCTTCTGCGGTCTCTACTGACCGCCCGTTCTGACCCAAAAACTGACCCAGACCCCCAAAAGACTCACGGGATCGAGAGGATCGATCTGTTAGATGGGGAAGGCTTTGCAATGGTGGGCGGTGCAGGACTCGAACCTGCGACCTCCTGCATGTGAGGCAGGCGCTCTAACCAGCTGAGCTAACCACCCGAGCTCGGGATCAGAACGTACCCCCACGCGCCGGGCCCGTCAACGCGAGAAGCTCATCCTACGATGGGCACCGCGGCATCCTGGCGCGAGCCCGTGAAGTCTAGGTCCTGAACACAGACGCCAGGAACATCGGGGAACGTTCCATTCCAAGTGATTCTTGCCGCGCCTTCGACGATTCGACCGCGCTGGATATCCATCTCGAACAGCGCCTGCCGAGGCCGGGTTCCGTCCGTCTCGGTGATCGTGCCTGTGACGGCCAGGATGCCGTCGTCCCGGAAGTCGCCCGTCAACGGCCCCGATCCGTTGATCAATACGCTGAAACCGTCACCCTGCCTCGTGATCTCGATCAAGAGGTTGTAGCTGTTCTCGACATCGTCACACGTGTCCTCCGATTCGAACACGAAGACGCCGTAGGTGCCGGTGATCTCCTCATCCTCGCTGTTACAGGCGAGCGCCGCTATCGACAAGGCGAAGACGATCCAAGCCGAAGCCTTCGTCCACACTTTCAATCTGTCCATTTCACCGCCATGGTCGTCGTCGACGTGGGCCCGGCTGGATTCGAACCAGCGACCCTCGGATTATGAGTCCGGTGCTCTACCGCTGAGCTACGGGCCCGCTCCCGGTCAAGCTACGCGGATTCTCGCCGCTCGGCCGTCTGAGACGGTAGGACCTAGGTGAGATCGTAGAACTTGAGCAACTCCCGGCACTTGGTCGGGTGGCGAAGCTTCTTCAGCGCCTTCGATTCGATCTGACGTACACGCTCGCGCGTGATGTTGAAGATCGAGCCGACCTCCTCCAACGTCCGCGGGCAGCCATCCCCGATTCCGAAGCGCAAGCGGATGATCCGTTCCTCGCGCGCGCTAAGAGTGTGGAGCACGGCATTGATGTTCTCGCGCAACATGGAGAAGGCAGCGTTCTTCGAGGGCGACAACGATCGGTTGTCTTCGATGATGTCGGAGATCTGAGTCTCCTGGTCGACCTGAACCGGGCGATCGAGCGAGATAGGCTCCTGCGCCACCTTGATCACGGCTTTCACCTTCCCCAACGGAAGCTCCAGCTTCTCGGCGATCTCCTCGGGGGTCGGCTCGCGGCCGAACTCCTGCACCATCTTGCGCGAGAATCGGTTGACTTTGTTGATCGTCTCGATCATGTGAACCGGAATCCGGATCGTGCGCGACTGCTCGGCGATGGCACGCGTGATCGCCTGCCGGATCCACCAGGTCGCGTACGTCGAGAATTTGTACCCCTTTCGGTAGTCGAACTTCTCGGTAGCCTTCAGGAGGCCCGAGTTACCCTCCTGGATGAGATCGAGAAACTCGAGTCCCCGCCCGATGTACCGCTTGGCGATCGACACCACCAGTCGCACGTTGGCCTCCACCATGCGGCGACGCGCCTGCATGACGCGCTGGAGCAGCTCCTTCGTATCCGCCAGCAGGGCGTGATACTCGGCACGGCTCAGCCCCGACAAACGGTCGAACTCGCGATCGCGCCATTCGACCGCCGAGACTCCCTGCCACTCGTGGAGCGATTCGGTCAAGTACTCTATCTGCGAGGGATGGATGGGGAGCTCGACGAAGAACCTACGAACCGACTCCATCTCATCGAATGCCTTCTTCCCCCGAAGGCCACGCCTCCCGGCCCGGTCGTATATGTGACGCGACGCGCGCCAGCGGGCCTCTATCTCCGGGAGCTGCAGGGCCAGCGATCCCCGTTGGGCCTCCCCCAGGTCTTCCCCCTCCCAATCGCTGAACTCGCCCGCCAGGAACGCCTCGATCTTGAGCGTGCCATCGATCACCTTGCGCCACTGCTCGAAGACGCGCTCGATCGACGTGAACGACCGAAAGACGGTCTCCCGCAGCGCGATTTGACCCTCGGCGATGGCGCGCGCGATCTCCACTTCTTCTTCGGCCTTGAGGAGCGGGACGCGTCCCATCTCGTGGAAGTACATCTTGATCAAATCGTCATGGAGACGGGTGCGGGTACGGAAGACGCGGTCGTCGACCTCGGCGCCTCCACTCTCCTCCTCGACGTCGTCCTCACGCAAATCGAGGATCGCACGGTCGATCGCTTCGGAGACGGGGGCTTCCTCGTCTTCGTCGACGTCGGACTCTAGCTCTAGATCTGGATCGGACGTGGGAGGAGTCATGCGCAGTCGCGATGATCGAGGATCGAAGGCGAACAAAAAAAGAAAGTAGAGCGACCCGCGGGCTGCGGCAAACGGCTCATTTCACCTCGGCGTCGGCTGGGAGCTCGGGCCCGCCGTGCTGGATGCCGTCGTGTTCGATGCCTTCCTGTTGGATCGTCGCGCGGCCGCGTAGGAGATCCCGCTCGATCTCCCCTCGCTTGACTGCGTCGTACAGCGGATCCCCCGTCGACGGGACCGGCAGCAAGCCGCGCTCGAGCGCCTTGAGCTGCAGGCGTCGTACGCTATCGCGAAACGCGTCCTGGGTCAGCTCGAAGCCCTGGGCGTCGCGCCAGTGCTCGAGCTCGGCCAGGACGCGCTGGTCGTCGCGCTCAGCACTGCGCCGCATCCACTCCCCGGCTTCCTCCGGGTCCTCGGCCGCCACAGCGCACAACCGTTCGAAGAAGCGGCGATACGCCTCGACACTGAAGAACTCGGGCCGGCAAGCGGCGACTGCCTCCGCGAGCCAGCGGGGATCGTGGACCGCGTGGAGAAGCACGTAGCGCTCCTCCTGGATCTGGGGCAGAACCACGCCCTTGGGGGCCGTGGCCCGCGCAACCGGCGCGGTGGGCGGACGGCTCGCGCGCGGCCGCACGCGGGGCGGCGCCGGTGCTGGCAGCTCGAGCGTCTCGCGGGGCACGTGGAGGTTGCTCGCGATCTTGTCCAGGTAGAGGGCTCGCGTCATCGCGTCGGGGATTCGGGCTACCGTCTCCAGAAGTCGCCGGATGGCGCGTCGCTTCTTGACGACGTCGCCGAGATCGATGCGTTCCGCGATCACGGCGATCATCGCGTCCACCACATCCGTGCTCGCCTGGAGCCTATCCTCGAACGCCGTCGCTCCGCGGACGCGGACAAGGGCGTCGGGATCCTCTCCGGCAGGTATGGGCAAGATCCGGACCGCGAACCCGGCGCCTAGCAAGACATCCGCGGCACGGAAGGCGGCGCGTTCCCCGGCCCGATCGCCGTCGTAGGCGAGGTAAGCGGTGCCGGTGTAGCGCCGCAGCACGCGCGCTTGCTCCCCGGTCAGTGCCGTCCCGAGCGGTGCGACGACGTTGCGGAACCCCGCGGCGTAAAGCGTCACCACGTCGAAGTTCCCCTCCACCACGACCGCGGCCCCGGCACGGCGGATCGGAGCCCTCGCGAGATCGAGGTTGAAGAGCATGCGACCCTTGGCGAAGACCGGCGTATCGGGCGAATTGAGATACTTCGGCTCCTCGGCGTCGAGCCGCCGGCCGCTGAACCCCACGACCTCGCCCCCCAGCGCGCGGATAGGAAACACGACGCGACCGCGGAAACGGTCGTAGACCCCGCTCGTCTTCTCACTCCGCGCGATAAGACCGGCTTCGAGGAGGACGGCCTCTGGGATTCCCTGCCGCGTCGCTTCTTCGGTCAACGCTTCCCACGATTCGGGCGCCCACCCGAGCAGGAACGTTTCCCAATGATCGCGATCGATCCCCCGCCGCGTCAGGTAGTCGCGCGCCTCCGCCGCGTCGCCGCCCGAAAGCAGCCGCCGATGATAGAACTCGGCCGCCAGCCGGTTGGCGTGGCGCAGCGGTGCGAAGGGGTCGGGCCCGGCGTCGGCCGGCTCCTCTGGGATCTCAACGCCCGTTCGCTCGGCGAGCGCGCGCACCGCCGATGGGAAGTCGAGCCGCTCATACTCCATTAGAAAAGTGAAAACGTTGCCTCCAGCCTGGCAGCCGAAGCAGTAGTACATCTGCTTATCGGGTGTCACGTTGAATGAAGGCGTCTTCTCCGGATGGAAGGGGCAGAGGCCGACCCAGTTCTTCCCACGCTTCTTGAGCGTTACGACCTCGCCGATCACGTCGACGACGTCCGCCCGGTCGCGAACTTCCTCGATGACCCGGTCGGGAATGGTCGCCACTGTCTTAAGAGTCTTCGTCGAGTGCGAGGATAGCGATCGTCACCCCGTCTCCGCCTTCGTTCCACTGCCCCAGCCGGAACTCCCGCACGTACGGATGCTTCTCCAGGAGCTCCTTGACCCGAGCCCGGAGGACTCCCCCACCCTTTCCGTGGATCACCCGAATCGTGGTCCGACCCGTGTGGTACGCGCGCTCCAACGCTCCCGCGACGGGGAACGCCACCTCGTCCGCCGTCATGCCGCGCAGGTCGATCTCGACCGGCAGATCGACCGGCTCGAGGTCTACGCTTTCGGCGACGACCGGCGCGGTCGCGGGCTCCCGCACGTTGCCGGCCCGAACCCGCTCCAGCTCCGACACGCGGCACGCGATGCGCACCTGTCCGACGCTAACCGCGCAGGTGTCCGCGAGACGATCGATCTCGACCAGCTCGCCCTCGACCTGATAGCGCGGGATCCTCACGATGTCCCCGACCTCGACCTCGGGCGCGGGGCTCTCGGCCCTGAGCACCTCGCGCTCGGCGCGAAGGGCGGCGGCCGCGCGCGCCGCCTCATCCGCCAGCGCCTGGGCCGAGCGCGCTTCGGCCTCCGCCTCGGCCAGCGCCGCGGTTCGCTCCCGCAGCTTCCGCTGGAGCGCGCGAACCTCGTCGCGCAGGCGGGCGAGCTGTGACTCGAGCGCCGTGAGCCGTCCCTCCGCTTGTTCGCGCCTGGCCGAGGCGTCTTCCGCGATCCGCCGCGCGCGGGCGCTCTCGGCGTCGCCGATCGCTCGGCGCTCGGCCTCGAGCGCACGCCGGGTCTCGACCAACGACCCTTCCTCGGCCGCTAGCCGGCGTGTCAGCTCGTCCAGGTCGCGCAGTCCGGTATCGAGCCGATCGTGCGCGCGACTCAGGATCTCCGCTCCCAGGCCCCACCGCGCCGCCAGCTCGAGGCCAAAGGATCGCCCGGGAACACCCTTCACGAAGCGGTACTGGGGCAGGTTACGATCGACGTCATAGGCGAGGGAGCCGTTGACGAGGCCGCTCGTCGACCCGGCCAGCGCCTTGAGCGCGTGGTAGTGGGTGGTGACGATGGCGCGCGCGCCACGCGCGACCCACTCCTCCAGGAGGGCGGCAGCGAGCGCGGCACCCTCGGCTGGATCAGTCGAGGCGCCGATCTCGTCGATCAGGATGAGCGCCCCCGGCACCGCGGCCTCGGTCGACGCCTTGAGGCGCGTCAGGTGCGCGGTGAAGGTCGAGAGGTCTTCCGCGATCGACTGAGTATCTCCGATGTCCGCGATCACCGCCTCGTGCCAGGGGAGCTCGGTTCCCGGGCCGACGGGCGGCACGATCCCGCCCTGCGCCATGAGCGACACGATCCCAACCGTCTTGAGGAGCACCGTCTTGCCGCCGGTGTTCGGCCCGGTCACGACGAGAGCCTTCTCCTCGGCCTCCAGATCGAGGTCGAGCGGAACGACGTGGCCTCCTACGTCGTGGGACCCCGGCTCTGCCGCGCGCGCCACCAGTAGCGGATGACGCGCCCCACGAAGCCGAAGGGCCGTCGTCCCCAGCGCCGGAGGATGCCCCCCGACGGCGAGCGCGTATCGGGCGCGGGCCAGCACCGTCTCGGCGTGCAGCGCCAGACGCGCCGCGTGCTCGAGCTCGTGTCCGTGCTTCGCCAGCTCGGCTGTGAGCTCTTTCAGGATCCGCTCCTCCTCGCGCCGCACCGCGAGCTCGGCGTGACGCAGCGCGTTGTTGCGCTCGATCGCCTCGCGCGGCTCGAGGTAGATCGTCGCACCGGAAGCCGATTCGTCGTGGACGATGCCCGGGACCTCGGAGAGAGCCTCTCGCCGGAGGGGGACCACGTACCGCCCCTCGCGCAAAGTGGGTCGGCTGTCGGCGGCGACCAGAATGTGAGGCAGCCCCGCGATCAGGCGGCCGAGCGACTCGATCAGGGTGGCGCGGTGGCGGCGCACGTCCATTCGAAGGCTTCCGAGCTCGGGGCTCGCCTGGTCGACGAGGCGCGCTTCGCCATCGAAGGCGCCTAGGATCCGCCGCTCGAGCTCGGGGAGGGAAGGAGCTTGACGAAACCGCCCGGCGAGACGTGGCCAGCGGGCGACCTCACGACGCAGAAAGCTGGCCAGCTTGCGAACCCCTTCGAGCGTGCGCGCGGCGGAAAGGAGCTCGGGCCCGTCGAGCACGGCGCCCTCGACGGCGAGAAGCCGGATCGCGCGGCTCTGATCCTCAACGTACGGCGCGGGGAGAGCCGTGCTGGCGCCGATCAGGTCGATCGCCTCGGCGACCTCGGCCAGCGCGTCGCGGGCTTCTTCCAGATCGCCGAGCGGCCGCCACGCCGAGAGCGCGCTATGGGCGACCGGGGCGTTGGTATGGTTCGCCACCTGGCGGCACACCGCTTCCCACTCCAGCGCCTGGAGGGTGGCGTCGTCGAAGCCGGCGCGGCGTGCGCCGCGCACTGTTAGCTCAGCCGTTCTCGCACCCTCCGGCTTACTTCTCCGCCTTCGGCCCGACCCTTGACCCGCGGCATGAGGTACCCCATGACGCGGCCCATCTCCTTGGCCGAGGAGGCGCCGGTCGCGGTGATCGCCTCTTCGATCAACGCGTCGAGAGCGGCCGTCTCGAGCGCCTCGGGCAGGTACTGTTGGATGACCTGCGCCTCGGCCGCTTCCGCATCGGATCGATCCTGACGTCCCGCCTTGCGGTACTCTTCCTCGGCCTCGCGCCGTTTCTTAAGGGCGCGGCCCAATACCTCGATCGCTTGGTCGTCGCTGAGATCGCGGCCGAGCTCGATCTTGCGGTTGTGGAGATCGTTAGCGAGAAGGCGAAGAGTGGAGAGGCGGATGCGGTCTCCCGCCTTCATCGCTTCCTTCTGGTCGGCCCGGATCCGTTCGAGAACGGCGCTCATGGGTTCAAGATGCCATGAAACCGCACCGCGGCCCAGGCGCGGAGGGACCGATCAGCCGGGTGGCCACCTCATGGGGCGACCCCCGAGCAGGTGGAGGTGGAGATGGAACACGCTCTGCCCGGCGCCCCGGTTACAATTGAGCACGATGCGGTATCCCTCCTCGGCGATTCCCTCCGCCCGCGCGATATCGGCAGCGGCGCGAACGAGCTGACCCACCAGCGCTTCCTGGGAGGGTCGAAGGTCGTTGGTGGTGGACACGTGCTCGCGCGGAATCACCAGAACATGGGTCGGCGCCTGGGGGTTAATGTCGCGGAACGCCACCCAGTCGTCCCCTTCAGCGACGATCTTCGCGTCGATCTCCCGGGCAGCCACCTTGCAGAAGAGGCAATCCTTCACGTTCATCCTCGTTCTTCTCCCGGCGCGCGCGCGGCCCCGCTCGTACCGAGGCCGGCCACGATGTCGAGCAGTTGATGGATGTCGTCGATCTCGAAGTCGGCCCCGGAGTCCACCGTGCCGAAGGTATCGCCGTAGCGCGCAAAGACGGTAGGAATTCCGACGTGCATCGCTCCGACCACATCGCGCTCGGCCCAATCCCCCACCATGAGGGCCTCAGAGGGACCGATGCCGAGCCGCTCGAGCACCAATTGGAACGGCGCCGCGGACGGCTTGCGCTCGCCGGTGTCCTCGAAGGTGACGACGACGTCGAAGAGATGGTGGAGGTTGAGATAACAGAGTCGGAGCCAGGCTTCGCGCCGCGGAGCGTCGGAGACGACCGCCAGCTTGAGGCCCATCTTGATCAGCTCGACCAGCGTCACGCTCACGTGAGGGTAGACCACCAGCGCCGCCTCGCGCGCACGACGGTAGGCCACCACGCCCGCGGCCAGGATCTTGTAGTCGACGAGCCCCAGGTGCTCCACCAAGAGGTCATCGAAGACGTTCTGATACTCGATTCCCTCTCGCTGATAGATCGTGAAGATCTCGGCCTCGGCACGCTCTCGATCGAGGGGTAGCCCGGCGTCGATCATCGCGTCGACCGCGGCGTCCACGGCCAGCCGCTTCATCGTCATGAAGTCGATCAGCGTGTTGTCGAGGTCGAAGATGATCGCCCGGATGGCGATGCTACTTCACCCGGATAGGAAGGTTGCTTCGATGTCGGTTCTTACTTCGAAGCCTGTCGTTACTTCGACGATTCCCCGATCGTACGGCCGATCGAGATCTCGCCGTTGTCGATGCGGATGTTGAAACCACACTCCGGATTGGTGCAGACCCATGCCTTGTAACGAATCGCGGCCCCCTCGCGGCCATAATCCGACAAGGGAACCAGGACGCCCTGCTTGCACCTGAGACATTGCGGGAAATCGCGCTCCGCCATCGCCGTCCTCCCCTCCCATCCCTTCCGCGCGCGGTCAGAAATGCATGCTCACCGACTGATGGGCTTACCGCCCCAGGGGTAGTTCTTCTCGAAGACCATCGTGAAATCGAACAGATCGTCGAAGTCCTCGCGGGAATCGGTCTCGTCCTTCGAAAGGATGCCGACCTCCAGAAGGTTGAAAACGATCTCCCCGATGTCACGTGTGGTGTGGATGCTCCAGTGCTGTAGAACCGTCTTGGCGAGAGGTCCCCAAATACGGAGAGCGAGCTCGCGGCACCCGTCGGCCAGCTCTTCGCCCGACACGTGCCGCCGTCGTGGGAGCCGTGTTACGACTTCTTCCAGCGCCGCCAGGACGAATGCGTAGGCGCGGTCGTCGTAGCGGGGATCGAGCGCCTGGAGGCGGTTGCGTGTGGCGACGTCGAGATGGGCGCTCTCCATCAAAACCTCAGTCGATCGGAACGTCCAGTCGATCGGACCGCACTTTGGGGAGAGTAACCCTGAGCAGACCGTCGGTGTACGTGACCTTGATTCCGTCCGGATCGACCGGACGCGAGATTCGGACCCGCCGGCCGAAGGAGCCGACGGGAATTTCCATTGTGTAATACCGACGCCGGTCGCTGCAAGCTTCGCGCCGCTCACCTCGAACGGTCAACACGCCGCGATCGAACTCGATCGCCACGTTCTCGACGCGAATGCCGGGGACGGCCATCGTCACTCGAATGTCGGTTTCGGTCTCGTAAACGTCGGTCGGAGGGGTCCACCGGACGTCCCGCGCGAAGGTGAACGGCAGCTTCCCCCGGAACCACTCGTCGATGTATGCCTCGACGTCGGCCAGCAGATCCTCGACCGAGGTCCGATCGCGGGACTCGTCCTTCATCTCACTCGATCCTTAAAGAGAAACGGCCCACACACGCGGCCGGTGGGGAAGGTAGGAATGGCTCCAGCGGGGCGTCAAGCCGCAACGGTCCCCGACTGCGATCGGGGTGGCCTAGCCCTTCGACGCCCGGGCGCTGTCGGTTACGGCAGCGCCGAGCTCCCGGCTCAGGGCTGGCGCGCGGGCTCCGCGCGCCTCTCGGCGAGCCAGCGGTCATAGATCGGGAACTCCGCGCACAGGTCCCGAACCGACTGCCGGATGCGGCCCGCGACATTGGAATCCTCCGGAGCATCGAGGACATCGGCCATCCAGTCGCCGATCCGCTTCATCTCGCTGACCTCCATCCCGCGCGTCGTCAAGGCGGGAGTCCCGACTCTGATCCCGCTCGTGACGAATGGGCTGCGCGTCTCACCCGGCACCGTGTTCTTGTTGACCGTGATCGCGGCCGCACCGAGCGCCGCCTCGGCCGCCTTGCCGGTCAATCCTTCACGCGACCGCAGATCGACGAGGAAGAGGTGGGAGTCCGTTCCGCCGCTGACGACGGTGTACTCCCGAGCCATGAGCGTACTCGCCAGCGCGCGTGCGTTGTTCACGACCTGTCGCGCGTATGCGCGGAAGGGTTCGGTCGATGCTTCGAGGAAAGCCACCGCTTTGGCGGCCACGATGTGCATGAGTGGACCACCCTGAATTCCCGGAAAGATCCACTTGTCGACCGCCTTGGCATGCGCCTCACGACACAGGATCAGACCGCTGCGTGGGCCCCGCAGCGTCTTGTGAGTCGTCGAGGTGACGATGTCCGCATGGGGAATGGGCGAGGGGAAGGCGCCACCCGCCACGAGCCCCGCGAAATGCGCCATGTCGACCACGAGCGCCGCGCCGGCCTCGTCTGCGATGTCGCGGAAAGCGGCGAAGTCGATCGTTCGGCTGTACGCGCTGCCGCCCGCGACGATGACCTGGGGTCGCGCTTGGAGGGCGGTACGCCGCACCGTTTCCATGTCGAGCATCCCGCTTTCAGGATCGACGCCGTACGACGAAACCTCGAACAGGCGCCCGCTGAAGTTGACCGGACTGCCGTGCGTCAGGTGTCCGCCCGCCGAAAGGTCCATTCCGAGAAGGCGCCCCCCGGGCGCCATGAGCGCCAGGTACGCCGCCATATTGGCCTGCGACCCCGAGTGCGGCTGCACGTTGGCGTGCTCGGCGCCGAAGAGAGCGAGGGCCCGCTCGATCGCCAGCCGCTCGGCGACGTCGACCCACTCGCATCCGCCGTAGTAACGGCGACCCGGGTATCCCTCGGCATACTTGTTGGTGAGGACAGAGCCCGCAGCCTCGAGCACGGCGCGGCTCACGAAATTTTCGCTGGCGATCAGCTCGAGGCCTTCGTCCTGTCGCTCGGTCTCGCCGACGACCGCGGCCCAGATTTCGGGATCGACGTCGTGGAGAGGCCTCACGCCGCCGCGATGGAAGAGGAGGGCGACGATTCGATCTTCGCGACTCGTCGCTCGTGGCGACCGCCGGCGAACGGCGTCTCGAGGAAGGTCCACACGATCTTCTTGGCCGTCACCTCGTCGATCAGACGCGAACCCAGGCAAAGAACATTGGCATCGTTGTGCTCGCGGGCGAGGGCAGCCATCCGCTCGTCGAGGCAGTTGGCGGCACGGACGCCCGGATGGCGATTGGCGGCCATCGTCATTCCGATGCCCGCTCCGCAGACCAGGATTCCGAGCGGAGCTCGCCCCTCGCCGAGCGCCGCAGCCAAGCTGTGCGCGAAGTCGGGATAGTCACAGGAGGCGGTGGAATCGGTGCCGAGATCGATTGCGTTCCAGCCGAGGTCGACGAGGTGGACCGCGATCGAATCCTTGAGCTCGAATCCCGCGTGGTCGGCGGCCAGCAGGATCGACCGCTCGCTCACGGCGCGGTCGGAATCGAGGTAACCGAGGAGATGGTGGCGCGCCGCTCTTCACGCACCGCCACGAGACGCTGCTGCGCCAGCCGGTCGGCGGCCTTGTAGGTGGGGATGCCTTCCTCTTCGGCGATCTCGTAGATCGACAACAGGGTGTCGTAGATCTCCGCGGCCTTCTCCTTGGCGCGCCTCAAGCCGTATCCCGCGATCTCGCCGTAGACGTTGATGAGCCCGCCCGCGTTGATGACGTAGTCGGGGGCGTAGAGGATGCCCTTCTCTTCGAGCTCCTCGCCGTGCCGAGGCTCGGCGAGCTGGTTGTTGGCCGCCCCGGCGATGACGAGGCAACGGAACCGCGGAATAGTCGCGTCGTTGATCACAGCCCCGAGGGCGCACGGCGCGAAGACGTGGCACTCGACATCGTAGATCTCCTCGGAAGCGATCGCGGTGGCCCCGAAGTCCTCGACCGCGCGGTTCACTTTTTTCTCGTCGATATCATTGACGGTCAGGATCGCGCCATCATCGGCGAGGTACTCGCAGAGGTGATAGCCGACCGCGCCCAACCCCTGAACAGCGACTCGCACTCCCTCGAGGTCACTCGACCCGAGCTTCCAATTACACGACCCGCGAATCCCGTGGTAGACCCCGTACGCCGTGACCGGTGAAGGATCACCCGAGCCAAGGGGTTTCGACTTGATCCCCGTAACCCACTCGGTTTCCTGGTAGACGTATTCCATGTCCTGAACGGTGATGCCCACGTCCTCGGCGGTGATGTAACGCCCACCCAGGGTGTTGACGAAGCGACCATGGGCCCGGAGAAGCGCTTCGGTCTTGTCGATCCTGGGATCGCCGAGAATGACGGCCTTGCCACCGCCCAGAGCGAGCCCGGCCACGGATGCCTTGTAGGTCATTCCCTCGGAGAGGCGCAGCACGTCGATCAGCGCCTCCTCGGTCGTGCGATAGGGCCACATGCGCGTGCCGCCCAGCGCGGGTCCGAGGCTCGTGTCATGAATGGCGATGATCGAATCGAGGCCCGAGTCGGGATCGTGGCAGAAGATCACTTGCTCGTGGTGGGCCTCGTGGATCAGGTCGAAGATGTCCAACCCGGACTCCTCTCGCGACGGGGCGTTCGCGATGCGCGCGCGACTCGAAGGTTAGTCGGCGAACAATTCACGGGCAATCACGATTTGCTGGATCTCGCTCGTGCCTTCATAGATCTCCGTTACCTTGGCATCGCGGAAGTAGCGTTCGACCGGATAATCCTTGATGTACCCGTAGCCCCCGTAGACCTGAACCGCCTTGACGCCCGCCGCCATCGCCGTGCGGCTCGCCAGGAGCTTCGCCATGGCCGCCTCCATGCGCGCTGGCTCGCCGCGATCCTTCTTCTCCGCGGCCGCGTGGGTGAGCGCGCGCGCGGCCGCGATCTCGGCCGCCAGCTCGGCGAGCATGAAACGGACCCCCTGGAACTCGGCGATCGGACGGTCGAAGGCCCGGCGCTCGCGGGCGTAGTTGACCGCGAGGTCCAAGCACGCTTGCGCGATCCCAAGCGACTGGGCCGCGATCCCGAGCCGCCCGTGCTCGAGGCTCGCCAGCGCGTACTCGAGCCCTCGTCCTTCTTCGCCCAGGCGATGCGTGGCGGGTACACGTAAGCCCGTCAGCACGACCTCGGCCGTGTTCGAAGCGCGGAGCCCCATCTTCTTCTCTTCCTTGCCGACGGCGTAGCCCTCCCAACCGGTCTCGACCACGAACGCCGAGATCCCACTCGCCCCCTCGCCGCCGGTGCGGGCGAAGACGATCGCGACGTCGGCGACGCCGCCATTGGTGACCCACGCCTTGGAGCCGTCGAGCACGTAGCCATCGCCGTCCGTCCGGGCGCGGCATGACAAGCGCGAAGGGTCGCTTCCGGCGTGTGGCTCGCTGAGAGCGAAGGCTCCCAGCACGTTCCCCGCCGCCATCGGCCGGAGGTAGCGCTCGCGCAGCTCGTCGCTCCCATACGCGTAGACGAGCCGGGTCGGAAGCGAGTTGTGGACGCTCATGGTGACCGCCATCGACGGGTCGACACGGGCGATCTCTTCGAGCGCGAGGAGGTAGGTCACGGTGTCGAGGCCGCTGCCGCCCCATGACTCCGGAACCAGCATGCCGAGAAAGCCGAGTGCCCCCAGCTGGTCGACCGCCGCGCGCGGGGTGCGGCCTTCGCGGTCCCACTCCGCGACGTGGGGGGCGAGCTCGGTCTCGGCGAAAGCACGCGCGGTTCGAACGATCTCTTGCTGGACGTCGGTCAGGGGGCGCATCCCCGTCATCACGAGGCCTTGTCGTAGGCGTAGAAGCCGCGCCCGGTCTTTCGCCCCAGCCGTCCGGCGTCGACCATCTGCCGCAGCAACGGACACGGGCGGTAGCGGGGATCGCCGAGACCGTCATGGAGGACTTCGAGGATCGCGAGGCAAACGTCGAGCCCGACGAAGTCGGCGAGCGCCAGCGGTCCCATGGGATGACCCATGCCGAGCTTCATCACGGTATCGATCGCCTCCGGCTCGGCCACACCCTCCATCACGCAGGTGATGGCTTCGTTGATCATCGGCATGAGAACGCGATTGGAGACGAACCCCGGATAGTCCCGGACGGTGACCGGCGTTTTCCCGAGCGATTCGGCGAGAGCGACGATGCCCGTGTGCGTCCGGTCGCTCGTGTCGAGACCGCGAATCACCTCGACCAGCTTCATGACCGGTACGGGGTTCATGAAGTGCATGCCGATGACCAGATCGGGACGGCTGGTGACGGCGCCGAGGCGGGTGACCGAGATCGAGGAGGTGTTGGTGGCGAGGACGGCGTCAGGCTGGACCGTGGCATCGAGCGTGCGGAAGACGTCCTTCTTGACTTCTTCGTCCTCGACGATCGCCTCGATGACCAGATCGGCGGCGTGCGCCGCCTGGAGCTCCGTCCCGGTCTCGATCCGTCCGAGCGCGGCGGTCTTGTCGTCGACCGCCAGATCCCCCTTCTTGACCTGGCGGTCGAGGTTGCGTTGGATCGTCGCGACGGCGTGGTCGATCGCCCGCGGGTCGGCGTCGATCAGGGTGACCGCGTGGCCGTGGGTTGCGAAGACGTGCGCGATCCCGTTCCCCATCGTCCCCGCTCCCACCACCGCCACCCGTTCGAACCTCATGACTACCTGCGGCACGAGACGCGCGTCGCGGTCGCGGGCGCGCGCGAGCGGCCGCGGGCTTCTTCGCCGAGGGCCTCGATCGTGCCCTCGAGCCGATCCCCCTTGGCCTCCAAGCGCAAGTGATATCCCGGAAAGCCCTTGCTGAAGACGATCGCGACCCCTCCTCGGCGCAGCCGGCTCCACTTCCAGTGTCGCTCGCGGCCGGCCCACTCGCCGCCGTAGATCGCGGGTCCTTCCTCGCCGCCGCGGCGGCCGCGCAGCTCGAACCAGGCGGGCGGTGGGAAACCGGGATCGTGGGTTTCGAGCGCGGGCTCCCAAGCGCCCACCTGGAGCGACCAGCAGCCCACGAGCTGGGATTCCTGAGCGCGGCCCGCGAAGGGGATCCCCAGGAACATCCCCGCCATCACGAGCGCCGGGACGATTCGCGCCATCAGGCCTCCTCCACCTCCATGGCGACGGCGTTCCCACCGCCGAGACATAGCGTTGCAAGACCACGACTTAGCCTGCGGTCCTTCAAGGCATAGATGAGCGTGGTGAGGACGCGCGCGCCGCTCGCCCCGATCGGATGACCGAGCGCCACCGCCCCGCCGTTCACGTTGACGCGCTTCCAGTCCCACCCCAGCTCCTTGCCGTCCGCCAGGGCCTGTACGGCGAACGCTTCATTGGCCTCGATCAGGTCGTAATCGTCGATCGCCCGGCCGGTCTTCTCCATGAGGCGCCGGACGGCGAAGACGGGTGCGTAGAAAATGAGGCGCGGCTCCGTTCCCGCAGCGGCGTAGTCGACGATGCGGGCGAGGATCTCGAGGTTTCGCTCGCGAGCGAACCGCTCGCTCGTCACGACCACCGCGCTCGCGCCGTCGTTGAGGCCGGGCGCGTTTCCGGCGGTCACCGTCCCGTCCTTGGTGAAGGCGGGCTTGAGACGCGAGAGGACGTCGAGCGAGCTGTCCTTGCGAGGGCTTTCGTCGGTGTCGACGACTGTCGTCCCCTTGCGGGTCTCGATCGCCACTGGCACGATCTCCGCTTCGAACTTCCCTGCCTCGCTGGCGGCGACCGCCTTCTGATGGCTCTCGAGCGCGAAGCGATCCTGCTCCTCGCGGCCGATTTGCGATCGCTCCGCTGTCAGCTCGGCATGGCTTCCCATGTGGACGCTCTCGAACGCGCACCACAGTCCGTCCTTGATCATCGCGTCGACCATCTTCTGGTCACCGAATTTCACGCCCTCGCGCAGGCCGTAGACGAGGTACGGCGCGTTGGACATCGACTCCTGACCCCCGGCCACCACGCAGCGCTGGTCTCCCGCCTTGATCGACTGGGCCGCCAGCATGATCGCCTTGAGCCCCGAGCCGCACACCTTGTTGACGGTCACAGAGGGCACCGAGTCGGGGATCCCGCCGAAGTGGGCCGCCTGCCGCGCCGGCGCCTGCCCGCTTCCCGCCTGAACCACCTGCCCCATGATCACCTCGTCGACCTCGTCCGGATCGACGCCCGCGCGAGCGACCGCCTCGCGGATCACAATCGCGCCGAGCTCGGGCGCGGTCTTGGGAGCGAGGGCTCCCATGAACTTCCCGATCGGGGTTCGGCACGCGGCCACCAGGACCGGGCTCCGATCTCCCTGGTCCTTCATAGAATCGTCCTTCATCGAATGCTCCTCTCGATCTCCATGCTCCCGGTCCGGAGCGCTGAAGGGTCTCCCCCATTCTTCCTCCGGGACGGAATCCAAGACGTAAGCTGACGCCAACCCGAGCGCAGGACCTCGCGCTCGAGACGACTCCGCAGGGTCACGTAGGGCTGAGTTCCCATGACGAGATCGGACAGCACGGTCCGGATCTCGCGGTTGCCACGACCGAATCGGATGACGCGCTCGATGAAGCGAGGCTCGTAGAACCGGCGTACCAGTGAGCTCGCCTTGGCGAGCTCGTCACCGAACTCTCCGCGCCACTCGGCGTCGTACCGCTCGGGCGCGCCGGCTGCCAGGGCGCGCGCCCATGCCCGCGCCGACTTGAGCGCGTAGTAGATCCCCTCTCCCGTGATCGCGTCGACGAACCCGCCGGCGTCGCCCACCACGGCCCAATCATCGCCGCCTCGGTCGACTGCCCAGCACTCGGGTTCCAGGATCGTCGGGATGAATGCGCCGTATCCCTTGCCCGATTCGGGGTCGAGGCCAGGGAAGTACCGATCGAGCAGAGCGAGCAGGCGCCGGCGGGTTTCGGCGCCCCGGGTCTCGAGACCGTGACCGTCCCAGAGGCACAGTCCCACCGATAGATGATCCGGTCGCGGGAAGAACCACAGGTACCCGCGCGCTTCCTTGAAGAACTTGGTCTCGATGCGATCGAGCCGCGCGGGGATGAAGAAGCCGCTCGTGATCGAAGCCTGGTATCCGGGGAAGTCGGGGATCAAGATCTCGCGCGTCTTGCCGACCGCGCCGTCGGCGCCGACGAGCAGGTCGACGGCGTGGACTTCCCCCTGCGCCTCGAGCAGCCATCCACCGCCCGTCCGGCGCTCGATCCGTTGGACCTTGCGGCCGGAGCGACGAGCCCCTGCCGCCTGGGCGCGCTTCCGGATCTCCTCGTCGAGAATCGCGCGCGCGAAGATGAGGGTCGGACGCGGGCAGGAGAACGCGACCTCCCGGTCGGTCGGCGAGAGGAGCCGGAAGTCGACCACGCCGTGGCCGAGCGGTGCGATCTCGGCGAGCCAGGGGAAATCCTCCTGAGCCTTGACGGTTATCCCGCCGCCGCATGGCTTCTCCCACGGCGCCCGGTGATCGAAGAACGTGACGTCGTGACCGAGCCGCGCCGCCTCCCACGCGGCATACGCGCCGGCCGGGCCGCCGCCGACGATTCCGATCCTCACGGGTTCCACGGATCTCTCTCCTCATCGACGCGCGCGCGGCCGCGATCGTCGAGCGTCAGATAGGCGAGGGGCCGGTCGGCATCGTGGACGAACGCGCAAAGCCATTGTTCGTCATGAGCGCGCGCGAGCACACGCTGCTTGGTCGCCAGCGTCGTCATCGGGTAGAGATCGTACGCCATGATCCAGGCCGGGGCGAGATGGTGCGTGGTGGGGATCAAATCGCCCAGAAACACGAGCCAACGCCCCGCCCCGTCGTCGACCGCCACGGAGACGTGGTGGCTGGTGTGGCCGGGGGTTTCGAGGATCTCGATCCCCGGGCCCACGCGGTCGCCATCGCGGATCCACTCGACGACCCCCGCCTTCACCAGGGGGACGAAGTCGCGGGCGAAATAGCTGGCCCGGCTCCGGTCGTCCGTCGCTTTCGTGGCCTCGTACTCCCCACTATGGATGTAGTAAGTCGCTTCCGGAAACAACGGCTCCGCGGTTCTGCCGTCCTCCGCCCAGCGGGTCGCCCCGCCGGCATGGTCGAAGTGGAGATGGGTCAGGACCACACGCTCGATCGTCTCCGGAGGGGCGCCCGCCTGGTCGAGCCTCGCTGGCAGCCCTCCGTCTCGCTCGATCCCATACATCTCCTGGAAGCGCGCGTCTTCCTTCCCCCCGGCGCCGGTCTCGATGACGGTCCGGCCCTCGGGACCCTCGACCAACAGCGCGTTCATCCCCATCCGGATCCGGTTGCGCTCGTCGGGTCGGATCCGCTTCTCCCAAAGCACGCGCGGCACGACACCGAACATGGCGCCACCGTCGAGGCGCATGAACCCGTCGGAGAGGACCGTGACCGTGCGCTCACCCCAGCGCAGCGGCGGCCACGCGAAGCGATTCTCGCCTCGCACGATCTCTCCGCTCGATTCGGCGACCCTGGGTAAACCGGTCATGCGCGCTCCAGGATCTCGCGCGCGATCACGACTCGCTGGATCTCGCTCGTCCCCTCTCCGATCTCGGTGACCTTGGCGTCGCGCATCATCCGCTCGACCGGATAGTCCCGCGTGTAGCCGTTGCCGCCGTGGATCTGGACCGCCTGGATCGTCGTCCGCATTGCGAACTCCGAGCAGAAGAGCTTGGCCTGTGCGGCGGCGAGCTTGTAGGGACGGCCGGCGTCCTTTAATCGCGCGGCGTGGTAGGTGAGATGACGGCCCGCTTCGATGCCGGTCGCCATGTCGGCCAGCATGAAGCGGATCGCCTGGAATTCGGCGATCGGTCGGCCGAACTGCTCGCGCTCGAGCGCGTACGTGCGCGCCGCCTCGTAAGCCCCTTCGGCGATCCCGAGCGCGTGGGCGGCGATCCCGATCCGGCCGCCGTTCAGCGTATGGAGGCACTGCTCGAATCCATGCCCCTCCACGCCCAGGAGGTTCTCGGCCGGAACCTCGACGCCCTCGAG